>NZ_JBIRZD010000001.1:1037489-1061801 GCF_044390505.1 Streptomyces sp. NPDC018947 | reverse complement strand
CCGGTCCGGGAGCAACGGCTCGATCCGCGCCCACTGCGCATCAGTCAACGGCACACACGGACCAACGACCGGCTGATCCAAACGAAACTGCCTAGGGGAGCGGCGGCCCGACCGCACAGCGGAACCGGCGCGAGACCAGGAGACCCGGGGGCGCGGGGAACTGCGCGACCAGCCACAGCACACCCGCGCCCGTGGGCACCACCTCCGGGAGCGCTACGGCACCCGCACCCACTGCGCCTTGGAAGGCGTCCCCTCCCCGTCGGTCACGAACAGCATGTACCACCCCGACTGCACCAGGTTCCTGCCCTTGGGCACGGTCACCGTCAGCTTGTCCCCCTCCGCCGTGAAGTCCAGCGCGATGGACCGCTGGTCGACGTCCGTGACGTGCGTCGAGGCGCTCGGCCGGATCAGCCGCGCCTTCTCGACCGTGGAGGCCGCCCGCGAGGTGAACGTGCCGGACCCGCCGCGTGCGATGGTCCGCGGGCCGCCCGACAGATCCGGCCGCGAGTCCTTGTAGAGGTACGGCGGCGTGTAGATCTCGACGCGCTGCTCGAACGTGCCCGGCTTGGTGTTGGCCTTGTCGCCGTACAGGGAGTCCGAGCCGAAGAACATCAGGCGCCCGTCGGGCAGCAGGATCGAGCCCGAGTGGTAGTTGCGGCCCACCAGCGGATCGGCGACCCGCTCGAACGTGTTGCTGTCCGGGTGGTAGAGCCGCGCCTGGAGGATGTCGGAGTCGCTGCGGCCCCGGTAGTCCTCCGAGCCGCCGGAGACCAGCACCGTGTCGTCGGGCAGGATCGAGGCCTGCGGGTAGCGCGTGCCCTTCTCCAGCGAGGGCCCGTCCACGAACTTCGGGTCGTCGGCCTTGAGGTCGACGATCCGGGTCTTCTCACTGGCGAGCTTGGACTCGCCGACCCCGCCGCCACCGATCACCATGTACTTCTCGTCCTGCGCCGGCGGCAGCAGCACCGTGCCGGAGGTCTCCAGCTTGTCGGCGTCGCTCATGCCCGGGATCTTGGTGAACTCGTTGGTCTCCACGTCCCAGACGCCCGGGTCGCGGCCGACGTCGTCGGGGCCGTAGCCCGCGTTGGAACCCGAGTAGAAGACCTTGCCGTTCTGCATCAGGAACAGCGCCGGGTACGTCGGGAACTGGCGGACCTTCTCGGTGTAGGTCCACGTCCTGGACCCCGGGTCGTAGATCTCGTTCTTGCCCGGGACGAGCTGGCCCATGTCGTCGAGGCCGGAGACGCTGAGGATCTTCCCGTCGCTCAGGGTGGTGAGCGTCGGGTACCAGCGGGCCTCGTGCATCGGGTCGACCTTGATGTACTTCTCGGCGACCGGGTCGAACTCGAAGGCGTCCCGGATGCCCTGGAAGTCCTTCTTGTCGAGGGCGAGCTTCTGCGCGATGCCGTAGGTGTTGCGGGCGTCGAGGCCGGACAGGCCCTGGACGCGGTAGTTGTCCTCCGTGCCCGTCTCGTACCGGGCGCCGCTCTTCTCCGCCTCGACGTAGATCCGGCCGAAGCCGGGGTCGTTGCGCACGAACGCGCCGGTCACCGGGTCGAAGACCTTCTTGGCGCGCGGCACCAGCACCGGGTCCTTGGACACGAACGTCTTGCCGTTGCCCTTGCCGGTGAACCGGGTGCCCGCGGGCAGGGTGATCGGCTTGTCCGGGTTCTCGTTGTGGACGATCATCAGGCCGCCGGCCTTGGTGACGTCGCCCTTGAGCTTCTCGTACCGCTTGGTGCCGCCGGCGATCAGCAGATTGCCGTTGGCGAGTTGGGTGTGGCCGGTGCAGAACAGGTCGGACGGCGTCGGCACCTTCTTGATGGTCCCCTTGACCGGGTCCCAGATCCGGGTGTCGTACTTCTTCGCGTCGAAGTTGTCCTGGTTGTTGCCCGACCCCGCGACGAGCAGCACCTTGCCGGTGCGCAGCAGCGCCGCGTGGATGGTGTTCTGCCGGTACTCCTCGGGAAACTCGATGATCTCCCACTTGCCGTTGGCGGCCTTGTACTCCGGCTTGTCGATCTTGTACTGGTGGTATTTCTCGGTTCCGAAGCGGTAGAGCCACGGTCCGTTCATCCCGGCCAGCGCTACTACCACCGCCGTGCCTATCGCGAAGCGACGGGCCCGGCGGCGGCCGGCACGGTCCTTCATTCCTTACGTCCCCCAAGTCCACCCAGGGCGATCTGCATGGTCTGGTCGCCGTCCCCCTCGGGGGAGGCGGTCCAGTCGGTCTTCTGCTGCGGCACGTGCGGCACCTGGGCACCGAGCGTCCCGTGGGGCGCGTACCGGGCCGGCAGCGGTTGCGTCGGGTACGGCCCCGCGGGCGCCGCGTCCTCGGGCCGGGCGCGCGGCTCCGCGGGAGCCGCCGCGACGGGCTTCTTCCTCGCCCCCCGCAGGGAGTGCCGCCACGCGAAGATCGGCGAGGCCGTGATCAGCAGCGCGAACGTCGCCCAGATGATCATGGCGGGGTGGGAGTGGCCGAGGGCGAGCCCGGCGGCGATCGAGGCGCCGAAGACGCCGATGAAGTACCAGTGGTAGCGGAACGTGCCGAAGAGGGTGTCGGGGCTGGCCGAGTCGCCCTTGGGCGTGACCACGAACTTGCTCTTGCGCCGCAGTACGGAGTCGATCAGCGCCTTCGCGTACAGCGGCGCCGACAGCGCGGACATCACCATGCCGGCCACACCGCCGGAGCCCTCCGGCTCGTGCGGCGAGACGTTGTGGCGGCGGTTCCAGACGTACAGGCCGATCTGGAGGGCGGAGGCGTTGCCGTAGAGCATCAGCCAGACCACCGGGTCGATGTTCACGCCCGAGGCGCCGGCGCCGAGGAACAGGGCGCAGCTCAGGGCGGCCAGGATCCAGTTCAGCGCCGACATCGGGTAGAAGATGATCATCATCGTGTAGTTGAAGAGCTTGCTCGGCGGCAGCGAGTACCAGCCCTTCCAGTACTGCTTGAGGATCGTCTCGTACGTTCCCCGGGACCAGCGCATCTGCTGGGTGAAGAAGTCCGTCCAGGCGTTCGGGCCCTCACCGACGGCGAGCACGTCCGGGGTGTAGACCGAGCGCCACTTGCGGCCCGTGGCCGGGTTCTTGTGGCGGTGGATCTCGAAGCCGGTCGCCATGTCCTCGGTGATCGAGTCGTACAGACCGCCGATCTGCTTGAGCGCCTTGATGCGCACGGCGTTGGAGGTGCCCACGAACATCGGCGCGCCGTAGCGGTTGCCGGCGCGCTGGATCAGCGCGTGGAAGAGGAACTGCTGCGACTCGGCGGCCTTGGTGATCGGGTTGTCGTAGTTGCCGTAGACCTGCGGGCCGATGACGAAGCCGACGTCCGGGTCGCGGAAGAAGCCGAGCATCCGCTCCAGGTAGTTGGGCAGCGGCACGTGGTCGGTGTCGACGGAGGCGAAGAAGTCGTAGTCGTCGCCGTGCGCCTCGAGCCAGGCGTTGTAGTTGCCGTGCTTGGTCTTGGCGCGGTGCGGGCCCTTGGGCATGTTCCACCGGGCGACGCCCTTGCGGGAGAAGTGGTGGACGCCGAGGCGTGCGCAGACCGCCTTGACCTCGGGGTCGTCGCCCTCGTCGAGGAGCCAGACGTGCATCGTGCCGCGGTGGCGGATCCTCACGGCCGCCTCCAGCGTCTTCGTCACCATCTCCAGCGGCTCCTTGCCGGGTACGAAGGAGGTGAGGAAGGCGACGCGGGTGCCGGTCTCGGGCACCACCGGGACCGGGTCGCGGGCGACCAGCGTGGCGTGCGTGTTCGACAGCACGTTCAGGCAGCGGAAGAGCTCGATCAGGCCGATCGAGACGAGCATGACGATGTCGAGGGCGGGCAGCCAGTCGAAGGCCGGGTAGTCGCGCTCCGTCCAGTGCCCGGGCTGGAGCAGCCACACCAGCAGCACGACCGACAGCAGCGGGGCCGCGGCCAGCATCAGCGCCACGCGTATCCGGTGCGGCTCCTGCGACAGCAGCGAGCGGTACTGCACCCGGTACGGCTTGTGCGGGTCCGGCTGGGTGAGGGGGCCGGCGAGCCGGCTGTAGTGCTCGTAGTCGTACTTCGGGAGCGCCTTCTTGATCCGGCGGAACGACCCGGTGTTCCAGTTCCGGTGCGCGGGCACTCTGAGCTGGGTGGTCCGAGACGGGTCGTGGTCGTGTTCGGCGCCCGGCGGCGTCGACGTCATTGGTCATCCCCCCACACGCGGGTCAGTGCGTGTTTGGTCGTTTACTTCCGTCCGCCCGGTCCCCCCGTCGTTCACGGACGTCACAGTGGTGGGCTGCTGTCACCACGGCATCCACACCTTATAGAGACATGGAACGGCGCCCACCGGTTGCATGACGCCCCCCCCCGCATCCGGCCCCCGAGCCGGACCAGGGTTGTACGGCGTTCGTCTTGATCGCAAGATGCCGGGCCCCGGGTACGCCGAAGGCCCCCCGTGTGATACGGGGGGCCTTCGACCGTCTGTGCGCCGCCAGGGACTCGAACCCCGGACCCGCTGATTAAGAGTCAGCTGCTCTAACCAACTGAGCTAGCGGCGCCTGCTGACCTGGAGAACTCTACCCGACGGCGGAGGGTGCTCCGCACCACGCCCGGACCCCGCGGCCGCCGGCCGTCCCCCGTGCGCGCCGCCGCGTACATCATTCGGACCGTCAACATGCGGAAGAACAAGACAGTTGAGAAACTGATCACCGTGCATCGACGCGCATGTCGCCGCGGTCTTTTTCGCCTGGAGTGTGAGGGGAATCGCATGGAAACTCCGGTCTTCGAGGAAATCGATCCCGCGAGCGACTGCGACTGCCCCGGCTGCCGGCATTGGCGAAGCGTCCTGCCGTATTCCCCGGCGGGCCGCGCCCCCGCCCATCCGGCCGCCCACCGCGCCCTCGTCGTGGCCACCGCCGCCACCGCGGCCGCCGCCCTGGGCGCGGGCCACGCCGCGGCGGCCCCCACCGCCGCCCACGCACCCCAGCGGCCCGGCGTTCCCGCAGGTGAGCAGCCCGGCACCCAGCAGGGGCCGAGGGGACCGCTGTACGGGCCGCCGGACACCGCGGCGGAGCCCACGGCCGGCGCGCAGCCGCGTGCCATCACCCGGACGGCCATCATCGAGCGGGCCCAGACCTGGGTCACCGCGAAGGTTCCCTACAGCACGACGGCCTACTGGTCCGACGGTTACCGGCAGGACTGCTCGGGTTATGTGTCGATGGCCTGGAATCTGGCGGCGAACGAATGGACCGGCAGCCTCGCCTCCTTCGCGGACCGCATCACCAAGGAGGAACTCCAGCCCGGTGACATTCTGCTGTTCCACAATGCGGCCGATCCCTACAGCGGCTCCCACGTGGTGATCTTCGGCGGCTGGACGGACCAGACGCGCACCTCGTACACGGGCTACGAGCAGACCCCGCCGCACACCCGCAAGCAGTCCACGCCCTACGCCTACTGGAACAACTCGGCCAAGTACGTCCCCTACCGCTACAAGGGCGTCACGGCCGCGGCGGCGAACGGCGCGGCGGCGAACGGCGCGCCGGCCACCCGGGCCTACCCGGGGGCGGCCGCCTTCGGCCCCGGCGCGCGCAACGGCCACGTCACCGAGCTGGGCCGGATGCTCGTCGCCCGCGGCGCCGGCCGCTTCTACGCCTCCGGGCCGGGCCCCGGCTGGTCGGACGCGGACCGCAGGGCCACCGAGGCCTTCCAGCTCGCCCAGGGCTGGCGGGGGAAGGACGCCGACGGGCTGCCCGGCCCGCAGACCTGGCGGCTGCTGGTCACGGGCCAGGGCAGGGACGTCCCGCCCGGCCCCGCCTCGCACGGGGTGCCCGGCTACCCCGGCCGGGCGGCGTTCCGGCCCGGAGCGGAGAACGAGTACGTCACCCGGCTCGGCCGGCAACTGGTGAAGAAGGGATTCGGCAAGCACTACACGAGCGGACCGGGACCGCGCTGGAGCGAGGCGGACCGGCGGAACGTCGAGGCCTTCCAGCGCGCCCAGGGCTGGCGCGGCGGCGCGGCGGACGGCTACCCCGGCCCGGAGACCTGGCGGCGTCTCTTCTCCTGACCGCCCGCGCCCAGCGGGGCCGCCGTTCGTGATCACCCGTTCATGACGCATCTGGCGCGGAGGCTGGAGCACGCATGAGTACGACCTCTTCGACGACACCCTCGCCCCTCTCCCCGGCGAACTCCCCGGCCCCGCCCGCGGACCGCGCACCGTCCCCCGCGCCGCCCCCGGCACCGGCGTCCGGGTTCGGCGAGCGCGGGGAGGGCGCCGCCCGGTCCGCCCGGCTGATCCACAACGAGGCCACCACCGAGATCCCCGTCCACCTGCTGTTCCGGGACGACCCCTCACCGGCGCCGGTGCCGCTGCCGTCCGCGGTCGTCGGCCGCCGGCAGGGGACCGGGGAGCAGCCGCGGATGCGGCGTCCCACCGCCGCGCGGAGGCGGCCGGCGCCGGAGGTCGACCCGCAGCTCGTGGAGCGCCCGGGCCGGGTGCTGCCCGGTGCGGCAGGGGTCGCCGCCGGAGTCCTGGGCGTGGCCGGGTGCGCGGCCACCTCCTGGTGGGCGGGGATCGTGCCGCCGCTCGCCGCGGAGGCGTTCGGGCTGCCGGCGTCGGCGGGGGCCGGGCTCGGCCCCGCGCAGTGGGCGGCGTACACGGCGGCCGGGACGCTCGGGCTGTTCGGCTTCGGCGGGCTGGCCCGGGGCCGGACCGGGCGGGCCTGGGTGCTCGGCCTGTTCGGCCGCTACCGGGGGACCGTGCGGCGCACCGGCCTGATGTGGGTCAACCCGCTGCTGCTGCGCCGCCGCGTGGACGTGCGGCTGCGGCACTGGCGCAGCGAGCCGATGCCCGCGGCCGACGGCAACGGGGTCGCGCTCAGGGCGGTGACGCTGGTGGTGTGGCGGGTGCGGGACACCGCGCGGGCCACGCTCGGCGTCGAGGACCACGAGACGTATCTGCGCGAGTGCGTCGAGGCGGCGCTCGCCCGGGTCCCGGTGGAGCCGCCCGGCACCGTGCGCGGCGCGGCGGACGTGGCCGGCGAGACGCTGACCCGGCTGGTGGCGGCGGACGCGGGACCGGTGGGCCTGGAGGTGTTCTCCGTGCGGCCGGTGCGGGTGGAGTACGCCCCGGAGGTGGCCGGGGCCATGCACCGGCGGCGGATCGCGGCGCTGGATGCGGCGCAGCGGGCGAGCGTGCTCACCTCGGTCGTGGACTCGGTGGAGGACACGGTGACCCGTCTGACCATGCGCGGGCTGGTCGAACTCGACGACTACGAGCGCAAGGTGCTGGTGAAGGACCTGACGGTGGCGTTCTGCGCGGGACGGGGCGAGGCGGGTCCGTGAGTGGGGCGGGGACGGGGCCGTGAGAGTCCCGGCCCGGGTTCCTCGATTGGTATGGACATGTTCAACTCGCGGTCCTAACCTGAGACTTGGTCTAGACCAGAAATGCCCGGCTGCACTTCCCCCACGTCTCAGGAGAAGCAGTATGCGCACAAGGACCAAGTTGTACGCCGCCGCGGTGGGCATGGCGACCACCGGAGCCCTCGTGCTCTCGTCCGGCGGCGCCAGCGGCCACGGCTACACCGACCTCCCCGTCAGCCGCCAGAAGGTGTGCCAGAACGGCACCGTCAGCGGTTGCGGCGCCATCCAGTGGGAGCCGCAGAGCGTCGAGGGCCCGAAGGGCTTCCCGGCGGCCGGTCCGGCCGACGGCCGGATCTGCTCCGCGGGCAACGGAGGATTCTCCGCGCTCGACGCCCCCCGGCAGCCCAACGGCCAGGCGTGGCCGACCACGAAGGTGAACGGCGGGCAGAGCTACACCTTCCGCTGGCAGTTCACCGCCCGGCACGCCACGACCGACTTCAAGTACTACGTCACCAAGCCGGGCTGGAACCAGGACCACAACCTGTCCCGCTCCGACCTCAACCTCACGCCGTTCTTCACGGTGCCCTACGGCGGCAAGCAGCCGCCGGCCACCCTCTCCCACACCGGCACGCTGCCGTCCGGGCTGAGCGGGCACCACGTGATCCTGTCGGTGTGGACGGTCGCCGACACGGGCAACGCGTTCTACGCCTGCTCGGACGTGACCTTCTGAACGGGTGAGGGCCCCTCGCGTGTGCGAGGGGCCCTCTTCTGTGCGCCGCCAGGGACTCGAACCCCGGACCCGCTGATTAAGAGTCAGCTGCTCTAACCAACTGAGCTAGCGGCGCATGACTCCCGCCGTCCGCTTCCCGCGGCCGGCGACGAGAAAAATACTACCCGGTCCCCGGGGGTGCTCACGACCACCGGCCGCGCACCCGGAGCGCCCCGGGGCCCCGGCGCCCAGGTCACGGGGCCGGGGCCGCGACGGTCCGCCGTCAGAGCACCGCGCTGAGGAATTCCCGGGTCCGGTCGTGCTCCGGCTCGCTGAAGATCTTCTCCGGCGCGCCGGCCTCGATGACCCGCCCCGAGTCGAACATCAGCACCTGGTCCGAGATGTCCCGGGCGAAGTTCATCTCGTGGGTCACGCAGAGCATGGTGATGTCGGTGCTGCGCGCGATGTCCCGGAGCAGGTCGAGGACGCCCGCGACCAGCTCCGGGTCCAGCGCGGACGTCACCTCGTCCAGCAGCAGCACCTTGGGCCGCATCGCCAGGGCCCGCGCGATCGCCACCCGCTGCTGCTGGCCGCCGGAGAGCTGGGACGGCCGGGCGTCGCACTTGTCGGCGAGGCCCACCATGTCCAGCAGGCCCTCGGCGCGCTCCACCGCCTCGTCCCTGGACATGCCGAGCACGGTCACCGGTGCCTCGGTGATGTTGCGCAGCACGCTCATGTTCGGGAACAGGTTGAACTGCTGGAACACCATCCCGATCTGCTTGCGCACCTCGCGGCGCTGCTTCTCGGGGGCCGGGAAGAGCCGCTGCCCGTCCACGGTGATCGTGCCCTCGTCGGGCTTGAGCAGCGTCATCAGCAGCCGCAGGATCGTCGTCTTGCCCGACCCGGACGGACCGATCAGCGTGACGTGCTTGCCGGCGTCGACGGAGAAGTCGAGGCGGTCGAGGACGGTGTTGTCCCCGAACCGCTTGGTGACCTGCTCCAGGCGGATCAGCTCGCCGGAGCTGCGCTCGGGGATCTTCTCGGGGTTGGGGAGAGTGTCAGTGGGCAAGGCGTCGCTCCAGGGCTCGCAGGGCAAGGGAGGCCAGGTAGGAGACGATGACGAAGGCCACGCCGATCACCGTCAGGGGTTCGGTGAACTGGAAGTTCTGCTGGGAGAACAGCCGCGCCTCGCCGAGCATCTCCAGCACCGTGATCGCCATCAGCAGCGGCGTGTCCTTCAGCATCGAGATCACGTAGTTGCCGAGGGCGGGCACCACCCGGCGGACGGCCTGCGGAAGGATCACCGCGGTCCAGGTCCGGCCGAGCGGCAGGTTCAGCGCCGTCGCGGCCTCCCACTGGCCGACCGGCACCGCCTCGATGCCGGCCCGGTAGACCTGCATCGTGTACGTCGAGTAGTGCAGGCCGATGCCGATCACGCCGGTGGTCAGCGCCGAGGCGGTCACGCCCCACTCGGGCAGCACGTAGAAGAGGAAGAAGAGCTGCACCAGCAGCGGGGTGTTGCGCACGAACTCCGTGACGACGCCGACCGGCCACGTCACCCAGCGGGAGGGCACCCGCATCAGCAGCGCCCACACCAGGCCGAGGACGAAGGAGATCAGCGAGCCGAGCACCAGGATCTGCAGGGTGACCAGCAGACCGTCCCGGAAGTGAGGCATGAACGCGGACACCGCGTTCCAGTCCCACGTCATCGCGCACCCCCGATCCCGGCCGGCTCGGGGGCGGCCGCGCGCCGGGGCGCCGCCTTCCCGACGCCCGCCTTCAGCTTCTTCTCCAGACCGCGCATCACCCGGGTGAGCAGGAACGCGATCACGAAGTAGATCAGCAGGACGTACGTGTAGATCTCCGCGCTCTCCTGGAGGGCCAGGCGCACCAGGTTGCCGCTGAACGCCAGATCGCCCATGCCCATGATCGACACCAGCGCGGTGCCCTTGAGCAGCTCGATCAGCAGGTTGGAGAAGGGCGGGATCATCTCCGGCACCGCCTGCGGCAGCAGGATCAGCTTCATCCGCTGCCAGGGCGTGAAGCTGAGGGCGATGCCGCCCTCCTTCTGTGCCGGGTCGACCGCGCCGAGCGCGCCGCGCACGATCTCGGAGCCGTACGCCCCGTAGGTCAGGCCCAGCGCCAGCGTGCCCGCCCACATCGGCACGAGCTGCCAGCCGAAGGCGGGCGGCAGCACGAAGAACACCCAGAAGATCATCACCAGCGCGGAGGTGCCGCGGAACACCTCGGTGTAGAAGCCCGCGAGGAAGCGGACGACCCACAGCCGGTGCGTGCGCGCGACGCCGACCACGAAGGAGACGGCCGTCGCCAGCAGGGCGCTGAAGAAGAGGAGCTGGACCGTGACCCAGACGCCCCTCAGTACGAGTTCCCACAGTCCGGATGTCATCCGCCGCACAGCTCCTTCGCGGTCAGATCGGTCATCTCGTCCTCGGTGAACCCGAAGGGCCGCAGGATGCGCAGCAGTTCGCCGCTCTTCTTGAGCTTGCGCAGCTCCACGTTGAAGGCGTCCCGCAGGTTCGTCTCGGTCGGCCGGAAGGCGAAGCCGCCGCCGTCGACGTGCGGCCTGCCGCCGACGATCGGCTTGAACGCCTCGGTCACCTCGGCCTTCGACGACTTCTTCACCACCTCGCGGGTGGTCAGCGCCGTTCCGGCGAACACGTCCACGCGCCCGGCCTCGACGGCGTTGAGGCCGGCCACCTGGTCGGGGACGATCAGGATGTCGCTCTCCTCGTACCCGGCCTCGACCGCGTACTGGATCTCCGCGTACCCCGTGCCGGTGGCGAACCTGGCCTTCTTGGCCACGACGTCCTCGTAGTCGCGCAGTCCGAGCGGATTGCCCTTGCGCACGATGAAGGAGTCGAGCATCTGGTAGTCCGGGTCGGAGAAGATGACCTGCTCGCAGCGTTCCGGGTTGATGTACATGCCGGCCGCCACGACGTCGAACTGCTGGGACGCGAGGCCCGGGATGAGGGAGCCGAACTCCGTCGGCACCGGCTGCACCCGGTCCACCCCGAGCCGCTTGAAGACCACCTTCGCCAGCTCCGGCGCCTCGCCGGTCAGCTCACCGTTCCTGTCGATGTACCCGAAGGGGATCTCGCCCGCGATGCCGAGCCTGACCACGCCCTGGGCCCGGAGCCGGTCGAGCAGGTCGCCGCCCTTCACGTTCGACGCGGTGGCGACCCGCGAGCATCCGGCGGCTCCCAGCGCGCCGAGCGCCGCGGCCCCCGCGAGCAGCGACCGGCGTGTGGGCCCCGAACTCCCGGGCCTTCGGAGGGATATGCCCCATGGAGGGGTTCTGTGTGGTGGAGCCATGGGCGCGCAGCTACCCGAACCCCCGAAGGTTATGCCGGTCTTTTTCGGTCCGATGCGTCGGCACGGCACCCTTGACCGCGCCGGGCGGGCCCACTGCCATGGAGGGCATGGCTGATCGTTACATCGAAGTCTCGCTGGTCACCCGTGGCGTCGCGTGCACGGCCCAACTGCTCGACGACCGGGCCCCGGCCACCTGTGCGGCGGTCTGGGACGCGCTTCCCCTGGCCGGCGACGTCTACCACGCCAAATACGCCCGCAACGAGATCTACGCCCTCTTCCCGCCCTTCGCGGCGAAAGCCCCACCGCTGGAGAACCCGACCGTCACGCCCATCCCCGGCGATCTGTGCTGTTTCGCCTTCTCCGGCGCCGAGCTGGGCACCAGGGCGTACGGCTACGACCGCGAGGTCGGCGCCGACGCCACCCTCGTCGACCTGGCCCTGTTCTACGAGCGCAACAACCTGCTGCTCAACGGGGACGTCGGCTGGGTGCCCGGCACCGTGTGGGGCCGGGTCGTCGAGGGGCTGGACGCGATGGCCGAGGCCTGCAACGGCCTGTGGCGGTCGGGAGCGGCGGGGGAGACGCTCAGCTTCCGGCGGGCATAGCCCCGGCCCGGGCCCGGTACCCGCCGGGCACCGCCCCCGCCTCGTACAGCGCGTGCGCGGCCCGCAGCACCAGGTCGTCCCGGTGCCGGGCGGCCACGAGCTGCATCCCGACCGGCAGCCCGTCCCCGTCGGCGCCGACCGGCACCGTCGCCGCCGGCTGCTGGGTCAGGTTGAACGGGTACGTGAACGGCGTCCACCCCGTCCAGCGCCGGTGCCCCGACCCCTTCGGCACCTCCGCGCCCGCCTCGAAAGCGGTGATCGGCAGCGTCGGCGTCACCAGCAGGTCGTACGTCTCGTGGAAGCGGCCCATCCGGCGCCCCAGCTCCATCCGGACGTCCACCGCGGCCAGGTAGTCCAGCGCCGAGTACCGCGCCCCGGCCCGGACGATCTCCCGCAGCCCCGGGTCGAGCACCTCCCGCCGCGCCGCCTTCAGCCGCTGCACGACCCGCGCGGCCCCGCTGAACCACAGGGTGTGGAAGGCGTCCACCGGCTCGGCGAAGTCGGGGTCGGTCTCGGTGACGTACGCGCCCAGCTCCGCCAGCCGCTCCACCGCCCGCCGCACCGCCGTGGCCACCGCCGGGCGCACCGGCACCTGCCCGCCGAGCGAGGGCGAGTACGCCACCCGCAGCCCCCGCACCCCGCCCGCCAGCGCCTCGGTGTACGAGCCGGGCGCCGGGCCCAGCGCCGACCAGTCGCGGGCGTCCGGTGTGCCGATCACGTCCAGCATCAGCGCCGCGTCCGCCGCATCCCGGGTCATCGGGCCGACGTGCGACAGCGTGCCGAAGGCGCTCGCCGGGTACAGCGGGACCCGGCCGTACGTCGGCTTCAGGCCGAAGATCCCGCAGAACGACGCCGGGATGCGCACGCTGCCCCCGCCGTCCGTGCCGAGTGCCAGCGGTCCCGCGCCCAGCGCCACGGCCGCGGCCGCGCCCCCGCTGGAGCCGCCCGCCGTACGGGACGGGTCGTGCGGGTTGCGGGTGATGCCGCTCAGCGGCGAGTCGGTCACGCCCTTCCAGCCGTACTCGGGCGTCGTCGTCTTGCCGACCAGGACCGCGCCGTGCTCGCGCAGCCGGGCGACGGACGGCGCGTCCTCGTCCCAGGGGCCTTCCGGCGACACGGTCAGGGAGCCGCGCAGGGTCGGGTGGCCGCGCATCAGCAGGATGTCCTTGACCGTGACCGGCACCCCGTCCAGCCGCCCGGCCGGCTCGCCGCGCCGCCACCGCTCCTCGGCCCGCCCCGCCTGGGCGAGCGCCTCCTCGCCGGTCAGCCGGACGAAGGCGTTCACCTCCGGCTGGATGCGTTCGGCACGGTCCAGGACCGCCCGCGTCACCTCCACGGGGCTGAACTCGCCCTTGCGGTAACCGTCGACGAGCTGTACTGCCGTCAGCTCGGTGAGGTCGGTCATGCACCCTCCCGTTTCCTGGGACTCAGTGTCCGGGTACGTATCCGCGCTTCTTGTCGACCACGTTCGCCAGCGGCTCGCCCGCGGCCCAGTGCTCGTACAACTCGACGAACTGCGCCCCCAGTTCGTCCCGCCAGCCGACCGTGTCGCCGCTCATGTGGGGGGAGACGATCAGTCCGGGGACCTGCCACAGCGGGCTGCCGGGGCCGAGGGGTTCGTGCTCGAAGACGTCCAGGGCGGCGCCCGCGATCCGGCGCTCGGCCAGCGCCTGCGCGAGGTCGGCCTCGACGACCAGCGGTCCGCGCCCGACGTTGACGAAGCGGGCGGAGGGCTTCATCACGCCGAACCGGCGGGCGTCGAACATGCCGCGCGTGTCGTCGGTGAGCGGCGCGGCGGCCACCACCCAGTCGGCGCGGGCCAGGAGCCGGTCCAGGTCCTCGGGGCCGTGCACGCCGGTCCCCGCGGTCCGGCCGACCAGCGCGGTGGTGACCCCGAGGGCCGTCAGCGTCCCGGCGACCGCCCGCCCGATCGGCCCGGAGCCGACCACGCAGGCGCGGGTCCCGGCCACCCGCAGGGTCTCCCGGTGCCGCCAGGTCCGCTCCCGCTGGAGGCCGAGCGTCCGGGGCAGGTCCTTGGCCATCGCCAGCACCAGGGCGGCGACGTACTCGGCGATGGGCCCGTCGAAGACGCCGCGGGCGTTCGTGACGACCGTGTCGGACGCGGCCAGCTCGGGGCACATCAGGTGGTCGACGCCCGCGCTCGCCGTGTGCACCCAGCGCGGGCGCGGCCCGCCACCGGGCCAGGCGCGGCGCACGGCGTGCGAGGTGAAGTCCCACACCAGCAGCACGTCGGCGTGGGGCAGCCGCTCGGCGAGGGTCGACTCGTCCGCGTGCTCGATCCGGACCCGGCCGGTCAGCCGGCCCAGCCGCGGCGGGGGATCGGCGTCCAGGACGAGGAGGGTGGGCATGGTCATCGGCGGCGTGTCTCCGGGGGTGGTACCGACGGGGGCGAGGCACGGCGGTCGGGACGGCGGGGGTGCGCGGCAGGGGTCGGGACGGCGGGGTCAACCGGCTGTTGACCTGCACGGGACGCGGGCGGATTGACCACGCTCGCACCGGAACCTACCTTCGTCAACACGGCCGTGCGTGCGGTGCGTTGTCCTCCCCTCCTCAGTGTGAGGCCGGTGCGTGCCATGGACATCTCCTTTCTCGGCGGACCGGCTCCGCAGCGCGGAGTCGGCGTGGTCGCCCCGTTCGACTTCGCCCTCGACCGCGAGCTGTGGCGATGGGTGCCGGACGAGGTCTCGCTGCACATGACCCGGACCCCTTTCGTGCCCGTCGAGGTCGGCCTCGACCTCGCCCGGCTGGTCAGCGAGCACGCCACCCTCGGCGAGGCGGTGCGCACCCTCAACGCCGTCGCGCCCGAGGTCGTCGCCTACGCCTGCGCCTCCGGCAGCTTCGTCGGCGGCACCGCCGGCGAGCGCGCCCTGTGCGAGGCGATGACCTGGGCGGGCGCGGTCCCCTCCGTCACCACCTCCGGCGCCCTGCTGGACGCGCTGGCCGAGCTGGGCGCGCGCCGGGTCGCGCTGGTGACGCCGTACACCGCGTCGGTGACCCGGGTGCTGGAGGCGTACGTCGCCGAGGCGGGCGCGACCGTCACCGGCTGCGCCTTCATGGGCCTGACCCGGCACATCTGGAAGGTCCCCTACCGCGAGGTGGCCGACATGGCGCGCTGGGCCGTGCCGCGCCCGGGGACGGCGGACGCCCTGTTCATCTCCTGCACCAACCTCCCCACCTACGACGTCATCCCGCAACTGGAGGCCGAGCTGCGCATCCCGGTGATCTCGGCCAACCAAGTGACGATGTGGGCGGCACTGCGCCGACTGGGTACCCGTGCCGTGGGGCCGTACCAGACGCTGACCGACCCGGCGGCGCGGACCGGCCCCGCGGTGCCGGGGCCGGGCGGTCCCGCACTGCCGCAGACACCGGACGTTCCCGGCACGGAACAGCAGCAGGAAGGGTGGACATGACAGCACTGGGATTCCTGTACCCGGGCCACTCCGGCGAGGACGACTACCCACGCATCGAGCAGCTCCTGGGCAGCGACATCCGGGTGGACCTGGTGCACACCGAGATCGGCGAGGACGCGCACCGCGTGGACGCCCTGCGCGAGATGGGCTCGCCGCAGCGGCTGGAGGCCGGCACCGCGGAGCTGCGCCTGGCCGGCGCCGACGCGGTCGTGTGGGCCTGCACCAGCGGCAGCTTCGTGCACGGCTGGGAGGGCGCCCAGGAGCAGGTGCGCGCCCTGGCCCTGACGGCGGGCCTGCCGGCCTCCTCCACGTCCTTCGGTTTCGTGCACGCGGCGCGGGAGATCGGGGTGCGCCGCGTCGCGGTCGGCGCGACGTACCCGGACGACGTGGCGCGGCTCTTCGCGGACTTCCTGGGCGCCGCCGGCCTGGAGACCGTCGCCGTCGTCGGCTCGGGCGTCGTCACCGCGGCGGAGGTCGGCACCTGGACCGAGTCCGAGGTGCTGGCGCTGGCCCGCTCCGCCGACCGGCCGGAGGCGGAGGCGGTCCTCGTGCCCGACACCGCCCTGCACACGGCGGCGCACATCCCGCTCCTGGAGAAGGAGCTGGGCAAGCCGGTCCTCACCGCCAACCAGGTCACCGTCTGGGAGGGGCTGCGGCTGGCCGACCGGCGGGTGAACGCGCCGCGGCTCGGGGCACTGTTCACGCGGGAGCCCGTGGTCCAGGTGACGTGAGCGGACCGGAGCCGGGCGCCGTTGTCGGTGCCGGGTGGCAAGATGCCCGCCATGACGACGGACGGTGGCTTCGACTGGCCCGGATTCCTCGGGCGTTGGCAGGCGGAATGGGTCCCGGGCGAGGACGGGACCCACCGGGACCGGCTCGGGGAGCCGCCCGCCTCGGAGGCGGACATAGCGGCGGCCGAGGAACGGCTCGGCACCCGCCTGCCTCCCTCGTACCGGGGGTTCCTCGCGGCCGCGAACGGCTGGTGGGTGGACGCGACCGCGTCGGTGTACCGGCTGGGCGGCGCCGAGGAGATCGACTGGTTCGGGGACCCGTACGGCCTCACGGAGACCTACCGGGGATTCCTCGACGACGAGCGGGCGAGCGACCGGGAACGGCTGCTGGCCGGCATGTGGCGGCGGGCGCTGCGGCTGGAGACGGAGTCCGACATGTCGCACGCCCTGCTCGACCCGGGGGACGTCGGCGAGGACGGCGAGTGGGCGCTGTACGTGTACCAGGGCTGGAACGGCGAGTTCCCGGACCGGTACCCGTCGTTCCGGGCCTACATGGAGGCGCGGTACCGCGCGTTCCACGCCGAACGGGCGGGCGGCCCGGAGCCGTTCGAGAACGCCACCACCCGCGCCCAGGACGCGAACGTGGAGCGGGCCAGGCAGGAGGCGCTGCGCGGGGACTGGGAGACGGCCACCGAACTCCTCACCGAAGCGCGGGCGTTCGGGCGTCCGGGCGCCGCGGCGCTGCTGCGGCAGCTCACGGCGCGCCCCGCGGTGGACCAGCGCTTCGCCTTCGCCGCCCTGGTGGCCGACCCCCGCTACACCGGCGAGCTGCTGCCGGTGCTGGCCGCCGCCCACGTCGAGGACGGCCGCCACCGGGCGCACCAGGGGCAGCTCGCCCTCGGCTGCGACACCGACGAGGCACTGCGGACGGCGGCCGACGACCTCGTCGCCCGCGTCCGGGAGGGCGCCCACCGGTACGAGCCTGGCGGGGCGTTCGGCCGGGCGGTCGCCGAGGCGCGGGAGGCGGCCCGCTGGGGTGACGTGGACGGGGCGTGGCGGACGATCCGGGCGGCGGTGCCGTCCTGGTCCCCACCGGGCCCGGACGTGGTGGCGCCGGTGGGTCTGGCGGCCGATTCGGTACTGGCCCGGGTCGTCACACCGGAACGCTGGCGGGAGCTGCTGTCCACGCCCCGCGCGGGCCGTGGCGGGCCGGCGCCGCAACCGGTGCCCGACCTGGACCCGCCGGGGCTGCGCTGGCTGGTGGACGACGCCCCGCGGGCGATACGGAGCGGTTACCGCTGCCTGTGGGTGGAGGGCACCGCGCCGGACCGCCTGCCCGCCCTGATCGGCGACCCGGACACCGGGGGCCTGAGCGCGCACCCGGTCGGCCCCTGGGAGCGCGTCACCGCCCACCGCTACCAGGAGCGGCAGGGCGCCGACTTCTGGAAGGACCGGGCGGTGCTCTCCGTGGGGCGCACGGCGTCGGGGTGGGCGTTCGGCTTCGAGGTGGCCCCCTCGGAGGTGCCGGCCGGCCGGTTCTACGTCTCTCCCGCCCCGGCGGCCTCGGCCGAGGGACGCTGCGTGACGCTTTGGGCCCGGCCCGCGCTGCCGGACACGGACGCGGTGGTCCACCTGTCGGTGGGGGAGCGGGGCCGGGAGCTGTTCGCGTTCACCGTCCGCGGGGACGGGACCGAGCGCAGCGGCGCGATCCCCGCGTCGCTGGACCCGGCCGTGCTGTTCGCGTCCGGCCCCGGCGAGGACGGCGAGCGCCGCCTGCTCGCCGCCCTGGAGAGCGAGTACGGCCTGTCGCTCCCCCGCTTCGCCCTCACCGACGGCGCCCTGCACCGCTTCACCACCCGCCCCTGGAGCCGGGCACCGCGCGAAGGCGAGGGGTACGCCGTCCTCACCTGGTCGCGGATCAGGTGAGTGCCGCGCGGCGGACGGGCGGGGCGGACCCCGGGCCGGCCGAGAGGACGCGGCCGGATTCCGCCGGGCCGCCGCCCGGAGACGGGGAATAACCGGAGGCACCCTCCTGTTAAGTGGCGGAGCGAGTCACGAACGTCACCCAACAGGAGGCACCCCACCATGGCCGCAGACGCCGCAGAGGAGATCCGGGGCACCGCCCACGGCACGGCCCCCGTCCCCCTCTCCGTACTGGACCTGGTGACCGTCGGCGCCGGCCGCACCGCCGGCGACGCCCTGCGGACCAGCGTGGACATCGCCCGCCTCGCGGAGGCGCGCGGCTTCCACCGCTACTGGGTGGCCGAGCACCACTCGATGCCCGGTGTGGCCTCCTCCTCGCCCGCCGTGATCCTCGCGTACCTCGCCGCCCACACCGGCCGCATCCGGCTCGGCTCGGGCGGCGTCATGCTGCCCAACCACGCCCCGCTGGTGATCGCCGAGCAGTTCGGCACGCTGGAGGCCATGGCACCGGGACGCGTCGACCTCGGCCTCGGCCGGGCTCCCGGCACCGACGGGGCGACCGCCGCCGCCCTGCGCCGCACCGACCGTCTCCACGAGGGCGCAGACGACTTCCCCCAGCAGCTCGCCGAGCTGATCCGCTTCCTGGACGACGACTTCCCCGACGGGCACCCCTACGGCCGCATCCACGCCGTGCCGGGCCCCGTCCAGGCCACGTCCCCCGGCGGTGTCCAGTCCCCGCACCGGCCGCCGGTCTGGCTGCTCGGCTCCTCCGGCTTCAGCGCCCGGCTGGCCGGCACCCTCGGGCTCCCCTTCGCCTTCGCGCACCACTTCTCCGCCCAGAACACCATCCCGGCGCTGGACCTGTACCGCGAGTCCTTCCGCCCGTCCGCCGTGCTGGACGAGCCGTACGCCCTCATCGGCGTCGCCGCGCTCGCGGCCGACGACGAGAAGGAGGCCCGCCGGCAGGTGCTGGCCGCCGCCCTGAACATGGTCCGGCTGCGCACCGGCCGCCCGGGCCTGGTGCCGACGCCCGAGGAGGCGGAGGCGTACGACTTCAGCCCGACGGAGCGGGAGTTCGTGCGGTCCTGGAACGCCAACGTCGTCCACGGCACCGCCGACGAGGTCCGCGCCGGACTCGACGACCTCCACAAGCGCACCGGCGCCGACGAGCTGATGCTGACCGCCAACGCCCACAGCGGCGACGTGCGCCTGCGCTCCTACGAACTCGTCGCCGACGCCTACGGCTTGCCGGCGGCCTGAATCCCGGGCGTCCCGGAGGAGCCCAGCAGCGCGGAGATGCGGTCCGGCGCCACCGGCCGGGAGTACAGCCACCCCTGGCCGGTGTCGCAGCCGATGCGGCGCAGCCGGGACGCCTGGTCCGAGGTTTCCACGCACTCCGCGGTGACGGTGAGGCCGAGACGGTGGGCGAGCTGGACCATCGCCTCGACGATGACCTCGTCGGCCGGGTTCGCCACACCCTCGCCGGCGTCGTCGGCGGCGGCCTCCGGCGTCCCGGCGTACTGGAAGCCGCGCACGAAGGCGCCGTCCAGCTTCAGCACCGACACCGGCAGCCGGCTGAGGTAGGCCAGGTTCGAGTAGCCGGTGCCGAAGTCGTCGATGGCGATGCGGACGCCCATGTCGCTGAGCGCCTTGAGGACCTGGAGCGGGCGGCCCGCCGAGCCCATCACCGCCGACTCGGTCAGCTCCAGTTGCAGCAGGCGCGGTGCGAGCCCCGTCTCCTCCAGCGTCGCCGCCACGTCCGCCACCAGGTCGGAGTCCCAGACCTGGCGGACGGCCACGTTGACGCTGACGAAGATGGGCGGCTCGCCCGGGTGGTCGAGCTGCCAGCGGCGGGCCTGCCGGCAGGCGGTGCGCAGGATCCAGCGGCCGAGCGGGACGATCGAACCGTCCTCCTCCGCCAGGGCGATGAACCGATTCGGCGCCAGTACGCCGAACTGGGGGTGGTTCCAGCGGATGAGCGCCTCGACGCCCCGCACCCGCCCGTCGTCCATGCCCACCAGCGGCTGGTACTCCAGCGCGAACTCGCCCCGGTCGATGGCGGGGCGCAGCGTGGCGGCGAGGGCCTGGCGGGTCATGCGGGTGGCGTTGCGCTCGGGGTCGAAGAGCGTCCAGCGGGCCCGGCCGTCGGCCTTGGCCCAGTACAGGGTCGTGTCGGCGGCCTGCATCAGGGCGGTGGGCGTCGTCCCGGCGGTGTGCCGCTCGACCAC
This sequence comes from Streptomyces sp. NPDC018947, assembly GCF_044390505.1. Classification (NCBI taxonomy): domain Bacteria; kingdom Bacillati; phylum Actinomycetota; class Actinomycetes; order Kitasatosporales; family Streptomycetaceae; genus Streptomyces; species Streptomyces sp. NPDC018947. Next base: position 1,041,517 of record NZ_JBIRZD010000001.1, on the reverse strand, counting down.
GCCGGCCGACGCGGTGACCGACAGCCGGCGGCCCGAGATCTCGAACGGCTCCTGGAGGGCGGCCAGCACGGACCCGGCCAGGTCGGCGAGCTGCTCGGTGCCCGTGGAGTCCTCCACGAGCAGGGCGAACTCGTCGCCGCCGAGCCGGGCCACCAGCGGCACCCCGCCCCGGGGCCCCGCGGCCTCCTCCGCGCAGCGCGTCAGCCGCTCGGCGACGGCGGCCAGCAGCCGGTCGCCGACACGGTGGCCGAGGGTGTCGTTGACGGCCTTGAAGCCGTCCAGGTCCAGGTAGCACAGGCCGACCCGGCCGGTACCGCCGTTCTCGTACGTCTCCGCCTCCAGCGCGGCCGTCAGCCGCTCGAAGAACAGCGCGCGGTTGGGCAGCCGGGTCACCGGGTCGTGCATCTGCAGATGCCGCAGCCGGGCCTGGAGTTCCCGCCGGGCGCTGATGTCGCTGACGGAGAGCAGCAGGCCGGGCGTCTCCCCGGCCAGCGGCGCCACGGTGACCTGGACCCACAGCGAGTGGCCGTCGGCCCGCTTCAGGCGCCGGGTGCAGCGCAGCCGGGGCTGCCGTCCGCGCAGCACCTCGCGGTAGGCGTGCCAGGTGCCCGCGTCGGAGGCCAGGTCGACGAGGTCGGCGGCCGCGCGGCCGGCCAGCGCGGCGGGGTCGGTACCGAGCAGGGCGCCCAGCGTGTCGTTGGCGCTGACGACCATGCCCTCGGCGTCGACGACGGCCATCGCGAGCGGGGCGGCCGTGAACACCGAGCGGTAGGTCGGGGGGCCGGTACGCGCGGCCAGGTCGACGTCACCGCCCGTGACGGCCGACCGGTCGAGGTCTGCCGCGGACGCCGGCCCTTCGGAGGTTCCGCTCACCGCTCGCTCCCGCAGTGCCTCGATCTCGTCGGTCAGTGTTCGCGCAGGAAAGTGTGCCGATCATAGAGGCTGGCCCCGGGCCCTTCCAGCCGCCGTACCGCCTTCCGGACCGGGCGATCCCTCCGGGTGACCGTTTCCGTACGGCTCTGGACGGCTTCTGCAACCCTCCGACCAGTCGTGACGGTGTGTGAGTGATCAGCCGGTGCCGGCGCGGGCCTCCCCCGGCGCACTTCCGGGCGGCTCACCCGTCCGACGCAGGCGAACAGGGCGTGGTACGACAAATCGACCCAAGCTGGGTGCGGTGTCCCTCGAACCGCACCCGGAGGTCGATGTGCCGCGCCAGCTCCCCCTGAGGCGACTTCCCCGCGAGGTCCTGGGGCGCCTCGGCGCGAGCGGCAGGGCGACGGTGCCGGTTGGGCCCAGGCTGCGCAGTACGGCGGCGCTGTGCACCACGATGTCGGCGCTCGCCGCGACCTCCCTGATCACGGCCCCCTCGGTCGCCGAGCCCTTCTCCCCGGAGCCCTGCGCGCTCCCGCGCACCGCCGCCCACCACTCCGAGGGCCTGGACACCTGGAACACCGCCTATCCGCGCCCGTCCCGCACGCTGGACGCGGTGATGGTGTTCCTGTCCTTCCCGGACTCCCAGCCGCTGACGGGCCCGGCGGAGCTGGCCGCGGACCACTTCCCGGCCACCACCCGCTTCTTCCGGCGCGCCTCCTACGGCACCTTCACGCTGCGCCCGCACCCCCTGCGGGACTGGATCAGGATGCCGCGCCCGTCGACGGAGTACGCCATAAAGCGCGACTGGAGTCCCGGGCGCCGGGCCGCCTATCTGCACGACGCGCTCGCCGCCGCCGACCCGCACGTGGACTTCTCCCGCTACGACGTCGTCTACTTCGTCGCCGACCCGGACGCCCCCGGCGTCGACTCCGACGCCACCAAGGTCGTCAACCTGGACTCCCCGATGCGGGCCGACGGCACCGACATCCGGCGGGTCGTCACCGTGTTCGAGAACCATCCGCCGGACCGGCTGGTGCTGGCCCACGAGACCGGGCACGTCTTCGACCTGCCCGACCTGTACCACCGGCCGGCCGACGGCAAGGGCGACTGGGACACGTACGTCGGCGACTGGGACCTGATGGGCAGCCAGTTCGGGCTGGCCCCGGATCTGTTCGGCTGGCACAAGTGGAAGCTGGGCTGGCTGCGGCCCCGGCAGGTGACGTGCGTGCGCGGCGGCGGGCCGACGCGGCTGACGCTCGAGCCGCTGGGCGCGGGGCCGGGCGTGGAGGTGACGGGGGCCGCCGGGGCGCCCGCCTTCGGGCTCGGCCGGGGCACCAAGCTGGCCGTGGTCCGCACGGGCGCGGACAGCGCGCTCGCCTTCGAGGCGCGGGGGCCGGTCGGCAACGACGCGTCGGCCTGCCGGGCGGGGGTGCTGGTGTACCGGGTGCGCGGCGGTACGCAGTCCGGGGGCGGGCCGATCGAGGTGATCGACGCCCACCCCCGCACCGAGGCCTGCTGGGCGGACTCGGTCTACCCGCCCCTCGCGGACGCCCCGGTGGCCCTCGGCGAGAGCTTCACGGTGCCGGGGGACGGCGTACGGGTGGAGGTGGAGGGGCGGACGGCTTCGGGGGCCTGGACGGTGAAGATCACGCCGGGCTAGGCACGGACTCACGCGAAAGGCCCCTCGCGTGTGCGAGGGGCCTTTCGGTGTCGGTGCGCCGCCAGGGACTCGAACCCCGGACCCGCTGATTAAGAGTCAGCTGCTCTAACCAACTGAGCTAGCGGCGCCTGCTGACGTCGTAGACCTTAGCATCCTGGTCGGCGGGAGGAAAAATCGAAATCCGCACCGCGGTCCTGGCGGCGCGGACGGCCGCCCAGAGCAGGATCTCCGGGCCCGGCAGCCACGGGCGACGGGTGTCCGGGGCCACCAGCCAGCGGGAACCGGAACGGGTGGACGCCCCGGTGAGCGCCGGGACGGTGACCGCGTCGCCGGCGCCGTGGCACAGCAGCGGTGGCACGGCGCCGGTACGGCCGTCCCGCCGGCCGCGCGCGCTCCACTCCTCCCACTCCAGCAGCGAGGGCAGCCGCTGGGCGGTGCCCGGCGCGGCGAACAGCAGCATCCGGCCGCGGAACTCGGCCACGGGTCCCGACCCCGGCCCCTCGTCCCACATCCGGTCCAGCATCCGCCGCCCGAAGATCGCGGGGACGCTCACCACGTCGAAGGCCGAACCGCAGGGCAGGACGACCGGGGAGCCGGGCCGCTCCCGCCACAGGGCGAGCGTGCTGCGCGGGTAGGCGCCCGCGGAGGCCAGCCAGGCGGCGCCGTCCGCGGTGATGTCCGAGACGTTCGGTGTGCTGCTCATACCCCTTAGGTCTACCGGGGGTGAGGGCTCGGCTCCGCTGAGTTGCCGGAAACCGGGACGGAGAGGGGGCGCGGCGAGTATCTTGCCCACCTGGCATATGCGCTGTGGCTATTCGAACGGGCGGACGGCCCGGGGCCGAGTGGTCCCCGGAGGCGTCACACCGGGTCGGCGTGGCCCGGTCCGCCGTTCTCGCCGCGCATCAGGTCCCGGCCGAACTCCACCATCTTCTTGGCGTAGTCCTCGGTCCACTCCGCCCGCTCGGCGATGTCCGCGGCCGTCAGCCGGTCGAACTTCCGCGGGTCCGCGAGCTGCGCCGCCGCGATCGCCTGGAACTCCACCGCCCGGTCCGCGGCGGCCTGGAAGGCCTGCGTCAGCTCCGTCGCACGGTCCAGCAGCGCCCTGGGGTCGTCGATCGACTCGAGGTCGAAGAAGTGCTCCGGGTCGCCGGCCGCCTCCGCCGGTTCGAAGAGCAGGGGCGCGGGGCGCAGCCGCGGTTGGTTCCGACCCGGCGTGGGCTCCGCCATGTCTTCTCCTTCTCGTACGTCACGAACGACCCTCGGGTGGGCCACCGTCCATTGTCCCGCGCCCACGCAAGAGGGCGTCGGCCGCACGAGAACCACCCCGGCCCGCGACCGACTCGGCGGCGTGCCGGACTCCGTCCGGTCGGGGCGGTGTGTCGTCAGGGCTGCCAGGGGGTGCGGTGTTCCGCGAGGTGGGCGAGGACCGCGTGATTGGCCTCCCAGCCGTCCGGGGCTGTGACCATCGGCCGCCTCCGGCGGCGTGCCGGACTCC
>NZ_JBIRZD010000001.1:586695-1037390 GCF_044390505.1 Streptomyces sp. NPDC018947 | reverse complement strand
CGTCCGGTCGGGGCGGTGTGCTGTCAGGGCTGCCAGGTGGTGCGGTGTTCCGCGAGGTGGGCGAGGACCGCGTGGTTGGCCTCCCAGCCGTCCGGGGCTGTGACCATCGGCCGCCTCCGGCGGCGTGCCGGACTCCGTCCGGTCGGGGCGGTGTGCTGTCAGGGCTGCCAGGTGGTGCGGTGTTCCGCGAGGTGGGCGAGGACCGCGTGGTTGGCCTCCCAGCCGTCCGGGAACTTCACCAGCGTTCCGAGCTGGACCGGCTCCGTCGACGGATAGTCGTCGAGCAGCGAGTCCACCCCCTCGCGGCACACGACGATGCACGCGTGCCGGTGCCGGGAGGCCAGCACGCACAGGCGGCCCGTCTCCAGGTGGAAGGCGGTGGCGTCGGGGCGGCCGGAGAGCGGGTGCAGGACGACCGTCACGTCGTACTCCCGCCCCTGGAGCCGGTTCGCCGTGTCCACGGTCACGTCCCGCACGCCCAGGTCGGCCAGCGCCGCCCGGACCGCCGCCGCCTGGTCGCGGTGCGCGGTGCCCACGGCGACGCGGCCCGCGGTCAGCGGCACCGGGTCCGGCGAACGCTCGGACGTCGCCGCGCCCTGGCGGTCCAGCAGCCGGCGCACCACCGCCGCCACCGCCCGCACCGCCTCCGGGTCCGTGCGCGGCGTGTGCCGCGCCGGGAGCTCCAGCAGGCCCCAGCCCGAGGCGGCGGCCTCGTCGATCACCCGGTCGGGCCCCGAGCCGTCCGACGGCACCGAGAAGGACAGCCTCCGGTCCCCGTGGTCGGTGCCGCTGCGGAACGGCGTGTACGGGTAGAACGCGGCCGAGACCAGCGGCGCCGCCGACGCCGGGAGCCGCCACGACACCGGCAGCCGGTGCTGCGGCAGGCCGGGATTGTGGGCGAGCAGCGTGGTCACGGCGGACGCGGACGGGTCGTACGACAGCCCCGCCCACTGTTCGCTGCCCACCGTCGCGAACGGGTCGAGCTGGCCCGGGTCGCCCACGAACAGCGCCCGCTCGAACAGGCCGGCCACGGCCAGCAGCGAGTCGGAGCGCATCTGGTACGCCTCGTCCACGATCGCGTGCCGCCACGGCTCGTCCACCGTGACGTGCGCCCACTTCGCCGCGGTCGACAGCACCACGGCCTGCCCGGCGAGGTCGGCGACCTTCGCCGACTTGCGGACGTTGTCCAGGCCGTCGAGCGCCTTGTCGTACGGGTCGGCGTCGCTGCTGTGCAGGCGGCCCACCGGCAGCTCGGGGTTCTTCTCGGCGAGACGCAGGACCAGGTCGTCCACCTGGGCGTTGGTCTGCGCGACCACCATCAGCGGGCGGCCCGCCTCGGCCAGCTCCAGCGCCGCCCGCACCACCAGCGTGGACTTCCCGGCGCCGGGCGGGGAGTCCACGACGACACCGCGCTCGGCGCCGTGCAGGGTGTCGTTGAGGATCGCCGCGGTGGCGCGGGCCGCCTCGGCGCCCGGGTCGAAGGCCGCCCCGGCGGGGGCGGTGGTGGCCTCGGCGGTCACAGGACGTCCTCCGGGGTCTGGGCGTCGGCGGGCTCGGGTACGGCGGCCGACTCGCCGGGCGGCCCGCCGTGCGTCCACGGGGTGCGGTCGGGGTCGGGCAGCTTGGCACCGCCGCGCTGCTCGTGCTCGAAGAGCGTGAAGCAGACCCGGTCGCCCTTCTCGGGCACCGATCCGGCCTCGGGCTCCCTGCCGCGGCCCATCTTGTCCATGATCCGCAGGACCAGCCCGCCCTCGTCGTCCCGGCCGACGTACTCCGCGGCCTGCGGCTTGCCGCCCAGCGACCGGTACACCTTCACCCGCTCGCCCAAGTGCGGCCGGTCGTCCGTGCGGACCGTGACCAGCGGGCGGGGACTGGGGCGCTTGCTCTCGCTGTACGCCATCACCACCTCGGTGACCTCTCCCGCGAACGCCTCCCCGGACAGCCGCCGCCCGGCCATCACCAACGGATCGTCCAGCGCCTCCTGCGCCTCCAGCCGGGCCTGCTCGCGCTCGCGCGTGGCGAGCTTGTTCGCCGCCGTCACCGCGTCGTCCCGGCGCGGCTGCGGGGGCTCACCGGCGAGGATGCGGTCGCGGTGGGACGTGAACGACCAGCGGTCGCGCGTCCACCGGTCCTCGACGTGCGCCCCGGCGGGCAGCTCCCGCAGCAGGTCCAGGCCCCGCCACACCGCGTCCCAGGTGGGCCGCGTACGGCTTTCCACCAGACCGCGGATCTCCCGCTCGGCGGCGGTGAGCGCACCCATCCGGTCGTCGGCCTCCACACCGTCCTGAGCGGCGGCGAGCGCGGTGCGGGCCCGGTCGTAGCGCTCGATGGCGGGCGCCAGCAGCTTGTTGTCGAAGGCCGGGTCGGTCGCCGGGCCCGCGGGCGGGCACAGCAACTGGCCGTCGGCGTCGCGGGCGAGCTCCGCCCGGAGTGCGGCCTCGGCACCGGTCAGCCCCTCGGGCGGGTCGATCCACGCGAGCAGCGCGCCCAGGTGCTGGTCCTCCAGGGTGGACTGCCCGGTCGCCCAGTGCCGGCCCAGCAGATCGGTCATGGCGAGCAGCAGCGAGGAGCCGGGGACGCGCGCCCGCTCGCCGTAGTGGGTCAGCCACCGGCCGAGCAGCGGCACCCTCGGCGGCGCGGGATGCGGCGTCTCCGGGTCCTGCTCCGCCGTGCGCCGGAACCGCATGGACCGGCCCAGCAGCCGGACGAAGTCGACGCCCGCCCGGCTCGGCACGACGAGCTGCGCCGCGTCCGCGCACAGATCGACCTCGACCTTGACGCGCCTGCCCGTCTCCGGGTCGGTCTCGGTGCGCTCGGCGGCCTCGACGCGGTCGGCGTACTCCTCGACGTGAGGCAGCACGATCCCCGCCAGCTCGGCCAGGAACGCGAAGCGCAGATCACGGTCGCGGGGCTGGGGGACGACGAGCAGACGCGGCGCGTCCCGGTCGGTGCCGACCAGCGCGCCGAGCGGGGCACCCGCCTCACCGGCGGTGATCAGCGGCACGAAGACCAGCGGCCGGTCGGACAGGTGCCGGTGCCGGACGGTGGCGGCCGGCTGGGCCCGGCCGCTGTGCACCGCCTCCAGCCGGGCGAGCGTGGTGATCAGCGACATACGGCCACCCCACCGGCCCCGGCGCCCGCCGCCGCGAGCGCCTCGGCCCGCAGCCCGGCCGCCCGGCGCAGCGCCGCCACCGCCGGATCGTCGGGGTCACCTGCCTCCCCGCGCGCCGCCGCCAGCACGTCCTCCACCGTGGACAGCCCGCCCAGCTCGGCCCGCACCGGGCGGCCCAGCGAGGTGACCCGGCCGGCCTCGCGGGAGCGGGCGCGGCAGTGGAACGCCAGCTCGCAGGCGGACAGGCACTCGGGCGCGTACGTCGCCGGGACCGCCTCGACCGCGGCCGTCAGCTCGTCGGCCGGCAGCCCGGGGGAGAAGCAGACACCCTCGGGGAGCGTGTCGGCGATCTCCTCGAGGCGGGTGAGGCGGGCGAGCTGCCGTTCGGTCACCGCGCGCTGCTTGCGCACGTCGACGGCGGACCCGGTGGGCAGGTTGGAGAAGTCCTTGGGGCAGACGAGGAGGATCCGGTGCCGCACGCGCGCCTCGGGCCCCAGCCGGGCGGCGACCTCCTCCAGCGCCAGCACGTACACCGCGGCCTGCCGGGCGGCCGCGCCGACCTTCGCCGGGTCCGCCGAGCCGTCCAGCATCGGGAACGACTTGATCTCCACGACCGTCCAGGTGCCGTCCGGGTGCACCACCACCGCGTCCGGTTCCAGGAAGGCGGGGGACCCGGCGACCTCCAGGGCCAGCATCGGATGGTCGAGGAGCGTCCAGGCGCCGGGTGTCCGCGTGGCCTCCCGCAGCGCCAGCGAGGTGCGCGCGGCACGGCCCTGGGGACCCGCCGCCGACAGGTCGGGCACGTGCGCGCCGGCGGGCGGCTCGGCGCCCCCGTCCAGCCTCTCGTGCACGAGCCGCAGCAGCTCGGCACCGCCGTCGGCCTTGACCCGCGCCTCGAAGGCGTTGCCCCGCGTGAACGCGAACTGGGACTGACCGAAGACCGACGGCGACCCCAGCGCGCTCGCCAGCGAACCCTTGTCCACCCCGGCACCGTCGAGGATCGCGCGCCGTCTGCACCCCGGGTTGGCGGCCAGGGCGGCCAGGGCCCGCGCGTCCAGCGCCTTGGCCGGGACGTCGGGACCGCGCAGCTCAGCGAGCCGGTGCCGGAGCCCCGTCTCCCGCGTCCGAGGGGGCGGTGTCCGGCTCGGCTCCCGCTCCGGGCCGTTGCTCGCGCTGCCGTGGAATTCGCTCACCCGCGGAAGTCTGGCATCCGGCACTGACAATCGGGGAACCGGCGTCGCCGGAAGCCCGCGGGGCGGAGGGGAAGCGGGTGGTGAACAGGGCCCGCGCCCGGTCCGCGCCGCGCATCACGAGGGGCGTCAGCAGGAAGCCCGCGCCCATCACGGCCGCGCCCGCCACCGCGTCGAGGAAGTAGTGGTTCGCGGTGCCCATCACCACGATCGTCGTCACCAGCGGGTAGACGACACCGGCCGTCTTCGCCGCCCGCGTCCCGCCGTGGCGCCACAGGATCACCCCGCACCACAGGGCCCAGCCCACGTGCAGGCTCGGCATCGCCGCGTACTGGTTGGTCATCCCGCCCAGACCGCGCGGCGCGCTCGCCTCACCGCCCCACCAGCCGTACGAGCTGTAGTGGGCCATCGTGTCGACGAAGCCGTGGCTCGCGTCGAGCAGCCGGGGCGGGCAGGTGGGCAGCAGGGTGAAGCCGATGAGGCCGATGAACGTGGACGTCATCAGCCAGGTGCGGGCGGCCCGGTAGCGCACGGCGCGCGAGCGGAACAGCCACACCAGGACGGCCGGGGTGACGACGTAGTGCAGCGAGGCGTACCAGAAGTCCGCCGGGACGCCGAGCCACGGTTCGCGGGTGAAGAGGCGGTTGAGCGGGTGCTCCGCGTTGAGGAACAGCGCCTTCTCGACGCGCAGGATCGCGAGCCCGTGGTCGACGGCGTCGGAGACGTCACCGCGCACCAGGAGGCGGCCGGCCGAGTAGCAGGCGTACACGAGGACGATCAGCGGGAGCTCGGTCCACCAGCGGAGCCGAGCCCGCGGGGCCGCCTCGGTGCCCGGTGTCTCGGTGTGCGGCAATCCGATCGCCCTCCCCCTTCGTCCTCGTGTGCCCGACGGAGTCGGGCGTGCCACTCTACGGCGTCCGGGAGCCCGCCCCACGGCGCGCCCCCGGCCCTGATAGACGCGTGGACGTCCCCCCGGGTTGCCCGCGCGCGGGGTGCGCGATGATGGACGGGTCGTCTCCGACACCTCTCCCGGAAAGGTCCCTCCATGGCACCGCGCATCCTGCTGGCCCGGCACGGACAGACGGCATGGTCGCTGTCCGGCAAGCACACCGGCAGGACGGACGTGCCGCTGCTCGAGGAGGGCCGCCGCGGGGCCGAGCTGCTGGGGGAGCGCCTGCACCGGGCGCCCCTGGACGGCCTGCCCGGCGTGGAGGTGCGGACCAGCCCGCTCTCCCGAGCCAGCGAGACCTGCGCGCTCGCCGGCTTCGGCGAGCGCGCCCAGACCTGGGACACGCTGATGGAGTGGGACTACGGGGCGTACGAGGGCATGACGCCGGCGGAGATCCAGGCCGTCCGCCCCGGCTGGCTGATCTGGCGCGACGGGGTTCCCGGCGGCGAGAGCACGGCCGACGTGACCGCGCGCGCGGACGAGGTGGTCGCGTGGGCCCGCGAGGCGGACCGCGACGTCCTGGTCTTCGCCCACGGCCACATCCTGCGCTCCATCGGAGCCCGCTGGCTCGGCCTCCCCCTGACCTTCGCCTCCCGCATACGCCTGAACCCCACGTCCCTGTCCGTCCTGGGCTGGGCCTACGGAGAACCGGCCCTGGAATCCTGGAACGACCAGGGCCACCTGACCCTTGCCTAGCCGCGCGCAGCCGCCGTGCCACCGCGGCCACGGGCAGCCGCCGTGCCGCCACGGCTTCGGGCAGTCGTGCCTGACCCCGTGCCGCCCTGGGAGGTACCCCCCAGGGCGGCACGGGTGGGCGATGGGGGTCCCCCGCCGAGCGAAGCCGAGAGTGGGGGGAGGCACCGCGCCGGCGCCGGGCAGCGCACCCACCCCCGGCCCCGCACCTACGCCGCTCACCCCACGAACCTCGGCACCTCGGCACCTTTGACCGGTCAAGCCACCCGCGGCACGCCCCCGTACCGCTCCAGAAACACCGCCACCCCCACCGCCCGCCGGTGGGGCGACAGCACCCGAACCGTCCCCGCCAGCATCGCCCGCACCCGCGACGACTGCACCTCCCCCAGCAGATCCAGCACCCGCATCCCCGCCGCCGCGGCCTCGTCCGGCCGCCCCCCGCGGGCCAGATCGTCCGCCAGCTCCGCCGAGTACAGCGCGAGATTGCGCGTGAAGTGCGGATCCTGCAGCTCCGCCGCCCGCCGCGCGTGCCCGGCCGCCCGGGTCCAGGCGCCCAGCGTGGACCAGCACTGCGCCTCCAGCCCCTCCAGCTCGGCCGCCCCGAAGAAGCTCATCCACTCGGGGTCGGCGTCCGAGGGCCCCCGGTCGAACAGCACCTGCGCCCGGGTCAGCGCCTGCTCGCAGCCGGTCCGGTCGGCGAGCCCGGCCCAGCCCCCCGCCTCCCGCAGCGCCAGCAGCGACATCAGCCGTGCCGAGCCCAGCGGGCGGGCGGCGCGCTGCGCGGCCTGCGCCGCCCGGACCGCCTCCCGCGGCCGCCCCGCGTCCCGCGCGAGGAAGGCGGTGTTGCAGAAGGCGTGTGCCTCCACGGCCGGATCCCCGGTCATCCGGGCGGTGGCCAGCGCCTCGGCGTAGTGCGAGCGCGCGTCGTCGAAGCGCCCCGAGTCGTGTGCCAGCCAGCCCACGGAGATGGCCAGTTCCCCGGCGCCCGCGTAGAGCCGGTCCGCCGTCGCCTGCCGGGTGGCACCGGCGTCCAGGAGCGCGTACGCCGCCCGCAGCGGTTCCGCCGCACGCCGGTACAGGCCGTCCGCGCCGTGCCGGTCGTCGAGCAGCCGGATCCGGCGGACGGCCTCTTCGAGGGCCCCCGCGTCACCGGCCCCGGCCCGGCGGGCGGTGCGGGGCACCGCGGCGGCCGCGGCGGCCTCGGTGGTGAAGCCCAGGGGGCCCAGGGAGACGGCGGCCACGGTGGCACCGCCCGTCATGAATGCGCGACGCAGCACGTCGCTCTCCTCGTTGTTGTCGTGCGTGTCGTACGGGTTGTGCGTCTCATACGGCTCACCGGCCCCACCGGTGCGACGCGCGGCACCCGGCGGCCGGCCGAGGTGCGCCGGGGGCGCGTCCTCCTCCGTGCGCGCCCGGCGTCCGCGTACGGACGAGCGCGGCGCGAACCCCAGGTCGGTGAGCGAGCGGCCGGGGAACATGTGCAGGAACACCCGCTCGTACGCGTAGTTGGGGCACCGGATCTCGCCCGCCTCCACGCGGCCGATGTAGCGCGCGTCGCAGCTCACCCGCTCGCCGATCTCGCGCGCGGCCCGGCGGACCGCCGCCGCGAACTCGGCCGGCGAGCGCGCGCCGCGCAGACGCCGGAAGGCGGCGTTCGGCCGCGGTGGCCGGTCGGGGTGGGCGGAGGTCGCCGTAGACGTCGCCATGGCCGGGTCCTCTCGTGCGAACCGTCGAACCATGCCGGTCATGGGAGGAGTAGGGGGATTTTCCCCTTTGCCACCCTGTTTCCGGCGAGCAAGAAAGTACCGGCTGTGACGGAGTCGCCACGCGGTGTTTGGCTACAAACCGGATATCTCATCCGGGATCTGCCATGAAGTGCCATCCTTTTCGGCGGACTCGAGCCGTAGCCGTTGACGCCCTGCCGCGTTGAACCCTGTGGACCGGGAGGCTCCCGACTCCCGATCCCGCTCGTCCAAGGAGGAGTTCCGTGGTGGAGGCCGGGATGGAGACCAGCCCGATCAGCGACTCTGCGGGTGCCCGCGGCCCGGGCGCCCGCGACGACGGCGGCTGCGACGTCGTCACCGTGCCGACCCGGCAGGGTCTGGAAGCGGTCGACATTCTCAGGAGGGGGGCGGGTGAGGCCGTGGGTCCCGTGCTCCACGACGGCGGCTGCGACACCCTCGGCTTCCTGGTGCCCCCCGGGACGGCCGCCGCCTGGGACGTGCCGGGCAGCACCTGCACGGGGACGGACGGCAGGGGCCTGCGGCTCGACCCGGCGCCCCGGCCCCCGGTGGAGGGCTCGTGCTGGCTGCTGCCGCCCGGGGACGGGGACGCGGACCTCGCCACCGACCCCGCCGTCCTGCGGGCCGCGCTGGGCGAGGCGGCCCGGCTGATCGAGGCCGCGGACAACTGCCGCTGAGCGACCGGGCGCCGGACGCACGCTCCGGCGGGGCGTCGATAATGGCCCGATGGGAAAGTCCAGGAACGCCCGGCGCGGGCGCGCGGCAGTGGAGGCCGTCGTCGAGGACGTCGACGGCGGACGCGCCGAGCTGATACCCGACCGGGAGCGCGCCAGGGCCTGGACCCTGCTGATCGACGGCGCCCCGCAGTCGCACGTCGACCTGGACGACCCGGCGCGTCTGTCGTTCGAGTACCAGCGCCGCCTCGGACACGTCATCGACCTCGCGGCCCCGCCGGGCAGGCCCGTGCACGCCGTGCACCTCGGCGGTGGCGCCCTCACCCTGGCCCGCTACGTCGCCGCCACCCGGCCCCGCTCCACCCAGCAGGTCGTCGAACGGGACGCCGCCCTGGTCCGACTGGTCCGGCGGGAACTCCCCCTGGACCCCGCCGCCCGCATCCGGGTCCGGTCCGTCGACGCCCGCGCCGGACTCGCCAAGGTCCCCGACGGCTGGGCCGACCTGGTCGTCGCCGACGTGTTCAGCGGGGCCCGCACCCCGGCGCACCTGACGTCCACCGAGTTCCTCGACGAGGTGCGGCGCGCGCTCGCCCCCGGCGGGATCTACGCCGCCAACCTCGCCGACGGCCCCCCGCTCGCCCATCTGCGCGGCCAGATCGCCACCGCCGCCGCCCGCTTCCCCGAACTCGCCCTGGTCGCCGACCCCGCCGTGCTGCGCGGCAAGCGCTTCGGCAACGCGATCCTCGCCGCCTGCGACCGTCCGCTGCCGGTCGCCGAACTCACCCGCCGCGCCGCCTCCGACCCGCACCCCGCCCGCGTGGAGCACGGCAAGGCCCTGAACGACTTCACCGGGGGCGCGTCGCCCGTCACGGACGCGGCGGCCGTCGCCTCACCGGCACCGCCGCCCTCGGTCTTCCGCTGACCCGCCGCGGCCCGGCGCGGCCCCCTCGGGAAGGACGAGTCCCCGCCTCCGCCGCACCGGCCACCGCCCGCCCACAGATCCTCGGACGCATCGGACGGGGCGCGGCGCCCCCCGTGGCCGCCACGCCCCGCCCGTCCCACCGGCAGCCGTGCCTACTCGCCCGGCTCCACGGGCGGCAGCGTTCCCGTGCGGGCCGCACGCGCGTACCAGCGCGCGCTCGACTTCGGGACGCGCTCCTGGGTCTCGTAGTCGACGTACACCGCGCCGAACCGCTTCTCGTAGCCGTAGGCCCACTCGAAGTTGTCCAGCAGGGACCACAGGTAGTAGCCGCGCACGTCCGCGCCGTCGGCCACGGCCCGGCGGACCGCCTTCAGGTGGCCGTCCAGATAGGCGATGCGCTCGGGGTCGTGCACCGTGCCGTCCGCGCCGGGCTTGTCGTCGTAGGCGGCGCCGTTCTCGCTGATGTACAGCGGCAGGCCGGGGGCCTCCCGGTGGTAGCGCATGATCAGCTCGTGCAGGCCCGTCGGGTCGACGCTCCAGCCCATCGCCGTGTGCTCGCCCGGCGGCTGGTGGAACGCCACGTCGTCCGCCCCCGGCCACGGCGAGTGGTCGCTCGCCCCGTGCCCGTCCGCCCGCGGGCCGCGCACGTCTCCCTCGGCCGCCGACACCACGGTGGGCGTGTAGTAGTTGAGGCAGACCGCGTCCAGCGGCTGGTGGATCAGCTCCAGGTCGCCGCCCTGGACGAAGGACCAGTCGGTGACCGGCGCCGTCGCCTCCAGCAGCGACCCGGGGTACGCGCCGTGCAGGACCGGCCCGTGGAAGATCCCGCCGGACAGGTCGTCGATCCTCCGCGCCGCCGCCAGGTCCGCCGGGCTCTCGGACAGCGGCCGCACGACCGAGGTGTTGAGGCTGATCGCCACCGAGTTGCGGGCCGGCATCACCGAACGCAGGGCCACCGTCCCCAGCCCGTGCGCCAGATTCAGGTGGTGTGCGGCGCGCAGCGCGGCCACCGGGTCGGTGCGGCCGGGCGCGTGCACCCCGGAGCCGTAGCCGAGGAAGGCCGTGCACCACGGCTCGTTGAGCGTGATCCACTGCTCCACGCGGTCGCCGAGCGCCGCACCGACGATCTGCGCGTACTCCGCGAACCGGTAGGCCGTGTCCCGCTCGGGCCAGCCGCCCGCGTCCTCCAGCTCCTGCGGCAGGTCCCAGTGGTAGAGCGTGACGGCCGGCTTGATCCCGGCGGCCAGCAGTTCGTCGACGAGCCGCCGGTAGAAGTCCAGGCCGCGCTGGACGGCGGGACCGCGGCCGGTCGGCTGCACCCGGGGCCAGGAGACCGAGAAGCGGTAGGCGTTCAGGCCCAGCTCCGCCATCAGCGCCACGTCGTCGCGGTAGCGGTGGTAGTGGTCGACGGCGATGTCCCCGGTGTCACCCCCGGCCGTCCTGCCCGGCGTATGGCTGAAGGTGTCCCAGATCGACGGCGTGCGGCCGTCCTCCCGCACCGCGCCCTCGATCTGGTACGCCGAGGTGGCGGCGCCCCACAGGAAGGCGGGCGGGAAGGTCACCGGGGTCACCGGCGTTGCGGACTCAGGCATGGAAGCGCTCCCATAGCGGGTCGTGGAGGACCGGCGAGTAGTGAGTTGCGAGAAGGGGGTCGGGGCCGGGACGGCGCCGCCCGGCCCCGGGACGAGAGGTCATCCCTTGACGGCGCCCTGCATGATGCCGCCCACGATCTGCTTGCCGAAGATCGCGAAGACCAGGAGCAGGGGCAGCGTGCCGAGCAGCGCGCCCGCCATGATCAGGGACTGGTCGGGGGTGAAGCCGCGGCCCAGTCCCGCGACGGCGACCTGCACGGTCGGACTGCCGTTCTGGGTGAGGACGAGGAACGGCCACAGGAAGTCGTTCCAGGACTGCACGAACATCAGCATCCCGAGCACGGCCATCGCCGGACGGGCCGCCGGGAACACCACGTGCCACACCACGCGCCAACTGCTCGCACCGTCCACGCGAGCCGCCTCGATGATCTCGTCGGGCAGGGCCTGGAGGAGGTACTGGCGCATGAAGAACACGCCGAACGCGTTCACCAGGGACGGCAGGATCACCGCCTGGAGCTGGTCGGACCAGTCCAGCTTCGCCACCATCATGTAGAGCGGGATGATGCTGAGCTGCGGCGGCACCATCATCGTGCCGACCACGATCAGCATCAGCGCGTTGCGGCCCCGGAAGCGCAGCTTGGCGAAGGCGAACCCGGCGATCGTCGACAGGAAGACGATGGTGAACGCCGAGATCCCCGCCACGATCGTGGTGTTGAGGAACGCCTCGCCGAGATTGGCGTCCTTCCAGGCGACCTCCAGCTTGTCGAGGAGGTTGCCGCCGAACCAGAACGGCGGCGGGGTCTGCGCGAGCCGCTGGTTGTCGCGCGAGGCGGCGATCGCCGTCCACACCAGCGGGAACAGCGAGCCCACGGTGAACAGGGCGAGGACGAGGTACGCGATCGGCCCCGCGTGCATCTGCCCGCCCGCCCGCGCCGCCCTGGAGCGCCGGGCCCGCCGGCCCGGCCCGGGTGCCGCGTCGGCCGGGGGTTTCGTCAGGGTCGTCGTCACGGCCGGTCTCCTTGACTACTGGCGCGCAGCCGGCGCGAGATGACGGAGTTGAGGATTCCGATCACGATGAGGATCAGGAACATCGCCCAGGCGATCGCGGAGGCGCGGCCCAGGTGCTGGTTGACCCAGCCCTGTTCGTACAGATACAGGCCGAGCGTCTGGAACTGGTGCTGGGAGCCGCCCGAGGCGCCCTTGTTGGCGTCGAAGAGCAGCGGCTCGCCGAACACCTGCGAGGCGCCGATGGTCGACACGACGACCGTGAACAGGATCGTCGGACGCAGCGAGGGCAGCGTGACGTGGACGAACTGCCGCCAGCGGCTCGCGCCGTCCAGCGCGGCGGACTCGTACAGGTCCTGCGGGATCGCCTGCATCGCCGCCAGGTAGATCAGCGCGTTGTAGCCGGTCCAGCGCCAGATGACGATCGAGGAGACGGCGAACTGGGAGGGCCACTTGTCGTTCTGCCAGTCCACCTTGTCCAGGCCGACCAGGTCCAGGAACCAGTTGATCATGCCGTAGTCGCGGCCGAAGAGCAGCACGAAGACCAGCGAAGCGGCGGCGATCGACGTCGCGTACGGCGCCAGCATGACCACCCGGTAGAAAGTGGAGCCGCGCAGCTTGTAGTTGAGGATGTGCGCGAGGCCCATCGCCATCAGGAGCTGCGGCACCGTCGAGATGACGCCGATCGTCAGGGTGTTCTTCGCGGCGTTCCAGAAGAACTCGTCGTCGAGGATGCGGGTGTAGTTGTCCAGGCCCGTCCACTCCATGTCGGTGGGCGCGGTCAGCTCCACCGTGTGCAGCGAGGCCCAGCCGGTGTAGAGCAGCGGGAACAGGCCGAAGGCGAGGAACAGCAGGAAGAACGGCGAGACGAAGGCGTACGGGCTCCAGCGCATGTCCCGCTGCCAGCGCCGGGAGAGCCTGGCCCGCTTGCGCTCCGCCCGGGCGGAGGCCACGTCCCCGGGCGGGCGGCCCGGGGCCGCGCCCCCCTCCTTCGCGGGGGGCGCGGCGGTGTCGTGCCGGGTGGTCATCCGGTCACTTCTCCAGGTTGTTGTCGATGGTCTTCACGGCGTTCTCCCACGCCTTCTCGGGCGACTTGCCCTGGGTGACGAGGATGACGCCGTTGTCCGTCAGACCCTGCTGGATGATCTGGTCCTTCGGGCCGATGACCTGGGCCGGGATGGTCTCGGCGGCCTTGGCGAAGATCGCGCCGATCGGGGCGTCACCGGTCATCTCGTTCTTGGCGCCGGTCACCTGGGGCAGCTTGTACGAGGCCGGGGCGCTCGGGAAACTGCCCTGGACGGAGAACAGCTTGGCCTGCTGCTCGGGCGCGGTCAGCCAGGCGACCAGCTTCTGCGCCTCCTTCACGTGCTTGCCGCTCTTGGGCACGCCCAGGAAGGTGCCGCCCCAGTTGCCGGACTTGGGGGCGGCGGCCACGTCCCACTTGCCGGCCGCGTCCGGCTGGGACTTGCCCTTGAGGTACCCGAGCATCCACGGCGGGCAGGCGACGGTGGCGAACTTGCTGTTGGCGATGGTCTGGTCCCAGGCGGGCTGGAACTGGGTCTGCGACTGGATCAGTCCTTCGCCTGCGGCCTTCGCGGTCAGGTCGAAGGCGTCCTTGACGGCGGGGTTGGTCTTGTAGACGACCTCGCCGGAGGAGTCGTAGAACTTCTCCTGCTCACCGCTGAGGATGGCGTTGATCAGGCCGCCGGGGGAGTCCATGAAGTAGGTGTCCTCGCCGGCGCCCTTCTTGTACTTCTCGCCGGTCTCGACGAACTTCTTCCAGTCGCCCGCCCACAGCCTGCCGACCTCCTCGCGGTCGGTGGGCAGGCCGGCCTTCTCGAAGAGGTCCTTGCGGTAGCAGATGGCCATCGGGCCGATGTCGGTGCCGAGCCCGACCGCCTGGCCGTCCTTGGTGACGCCCTGCTTCCACTTCCAGTCCAGCCAGTTGCCCGGCTGCACGCCCTCGACCGCGGACATGTCCGTGAACTTGGCCGCCTGGGTCTCCACGACCTCGGCGATGTTGCCGACTTCGATGGCCTGGACGTCCTGGAGGCCGCTGTTGGTGGTGAGGTGGTTGACCAGGGCGGGGTAGTAGTTCTCGTTCCGCTCGGTGACGTTCTCCTCGATCCGGATGCCGGGGTTGAGCTTCTCGTACTCCTCGTAGAGACCGGCCTCCTTGAAGCCCATGGTGCCGAACAGCCCCAGGGTGATGGTGGTCTTGCCGCTGCTGTCGCCCGACGACGAGCCGTCCTCGTCGTTGCCGTCGTCGGCACAGCCGGCCAGCAGTCCGGCCCCCAGCGCCGCGACGACCGCGAGGGTCGTCGCTCTGCGGGCGGTTCGATTGCGTGCGGCTCGCATTGCGTCCTCCTGTTGCCCTGACGTGCCGACCCCCCGGCCAACTACGGTGTCGGGCCCATTGCTCGGTACTGCTCTCAGCGCTGCGGCTCGGGCGGGGAACGTGCGGGATGTGTAAGTGCCGGGTGCTATGGGAGCGCTCCCACATGTGATGAGTTGAAGGGTCGTCGGTCCGGGCAGGGGTGTCAAGGGAGCTGACGCGGCCAAGTCCGTTCAGTTATCGGCCTGTTAACAGCGCCCGGGTAGCCCCGTGCGGACGCCCCGCGGACGGCGGGCCGCGGCCGCGTCCGGGGAAGGGGGCCGTCCGGCCTGTTAAATTCCAGGCCAGCCGCAGAGTGTGCGGGGTGTCGACGGGAGGCGGAGCCGATGGCAGGCCACGGAGCGCGTGGGCGGAGCGGTGGCCGGCCCACCCTCGAAGAAGTGGCGGCACGGGCGGGCGTCGGCCGCGGCACGGTCTCCCGCGTGATCAACGGCTCTCCCCGCGTCAGCGACGCGACACGGGCCGCGGTGGAGGCGGCCGTCGCCGAACTGGGATACGTCCCGAACACGGCCGCGCGGGCCCTGGCCGCCAACCGCACCGACGCGATCGCCCTGGTCGTGCCGGAGCCGGAGACCCGCTTCTTCGCCGAGCCGTACTTCTCGGACATCCTGCGGGGCGTGGGCGGTGGGCTGGCCGACACCGAGATGCAGCTCCTGCTGATCTTCGCGGGCAACGACCGCGAGCGGCAGCGGCTCGCCCAGTACCTGGCCGCCCACCGGGTGGACGGCGTCCTGCTGGTCTCGGTGCACGCCGACGACCCGCTGCCGGACCTGCTGACCCAGTTGGAGATCCCCGCGGTGATCAGCGGCCCGCGCTCGGCCACGGAGACGCTGGCGTCGGTGGACTCCGACAACTACGCGGGCGCCCGCTCGGCCGTGGAGCACCTGCTGTCCCGGGGACGCGGCCGCATCGCCCACATCACCGGCCGCCTCGACGTCTACGGTGCCCAGCGGCGCGTCGACGGCTACCGCGACGCCCTGCGGGACGCGGGCCTCGGCGAGGGGGAGCAACTCATCGAGGCCGGCGACTTCACGGAGGAGGGGGGCCGCCGCGCGATGGCGGAGCTGCTGCGCCGCAGCCCCGGCCTGGACGCCGTCTTCGCCGCCTCGGACGTCACGGCGGCCGGCGCCAGGCAGGTGCTGCGCGAGAGCGGGCGCCGCATCCCGGAGGACGTGGCGCTGGTCGGCTACGACGACTCGGCCATCGCCCGCCACATGGATCCGCCGCTGACCAGTGTCCGCCAGCCCATCCAGGAGATGGGCCGGGCCATGATCGACCTGCTGCTGGCCGAGATAGCGGACCGCCGTCCGGCGGCGTCGCGAGGGCTCGAGCGGCACCAGGTGGTCCTGGATACGGAGCTGGTGCCGCGCGCCTCGTCGTGAGGGGCGGTGGCGGGCGGCCGTCGTGCGGTCCGGCCGCGGCGGGAGCGTACAACGCGATCAGCCGGTGACCTTCTTCCGAAGGTCACCGGCTGATTACTCAGGGTGAGTGACGGGACTTGAACCCGCGGCATCCTGGACCACAACCAGGTGCTCTACCAGCTGAGCTACACCCACCATGGCCGGTTGTCGAATCCCGCTTGGCGGGGTTTCCCCGACCGGCTGAGAAAAAGTGTACAGGGTCCGAAGGGGTGCTCGCGCACGCCTTTCGTGTCGCCGGTCTCCGGCGGGCCGGCGGCCCTATCCGGCGGGCAGGACGTGCTTGGCGGCGATGGCCTTCGCGGTCTCCGAGTCGGGGCCCGGCTGCGGGACGAAGACGGCCTCGCGGTAGTAGCGCAGTTCGGCGATGGACTCGCGGATGTCGGCGAGGGCGCGGTGGTTGCCGTTCTTCTCGGGGCTGTTGAAGTACGCCCGCGGGTACCAGCGGCGGGCCAGCTCCTTGATGGAGGAGACGTCGACGATCCGGTAGTGGAGGTGGCCCTCCAGCGCCGGCATGTCCCGCAGCAGGAAGCCGCGGTCGGTGCCGACCGAGTTGCCGCACAGGGGGGCCTTGCCGGGCTCCTTCACGTACTCCCGCACATAGGCCAGGACCTGGGCCTCGGCGTCCGCCAGCGTCGTGCCCGTGTCGAGCTCCGCGAGCAGGCCGGACGCGGTGTGCATCTCGCGCACCACCTCCGGCATCGTCTCCAGGGCCCGCTCCGGCGGGCGGATGACGATGTCGACGCCCTCGCCGAGGATGTTCAGCTCGGAGTCGGTGACGAGGGCGGCCACCTCGATGAGAGCGTCGTCGGACAGCGAGAGGCCGGTCATCTCGCAGTCGATCCACACCATGCGATCGTTCATGTGGAACACCCTACGGCTGACGCCCGCCGGCCGGTCCCCCGGTGCGGGGGCGGGCTCACCGGGGCTTGCGCCCCAGGATCCGGGCCCCGGCCTGAACGGCCTCGCCCTCGAACGCCGGCCGGGCCGGACGGGAGTCCGTCCGGCCCGGCCGGGACGTGACCGGGGCGACTCCGGGCGGCCTCGTGGGCCCGCCCGGAGCCGACGGTCACGGCGCGCTGCGCTGGCCCGGCAGGCTCGCCGCCGGCGCCGCGAGGGGCGAGCGGCGGGTCTGGAACGGGACCTGGTTGTCGGGGGCGGCGGACGGCTGGGCGGCCTCGGGCGTCCGGGGCGCTCCCGTCGTACCGCTGTCCGTGTCCGTATGCCGGTCGCCCTGCGGCCGGCGGGCCCGGTACGCCGCGCGGTAGGCGGCCGGGGACGAGCCGAGCTGGCGGCGGAAATGGCCGCGCAGCGCCACCGGCGAGCGGAAGCCGCAGCGGCCCGCGACCTCGTCCACCGAGTAGTCGGACGTCTCCAGCAGCCGCTGCGCCTGCAGCACCCGCTGCGTGATCAGCCACTGGAGCGGGGCGCTGCCCGTCAGCGACCTGAAGCGGCGGTCGAAGGTGCGCCGGCTCATGTAGGCGCGGGCCGCCAGCGTCTCCACGTCGAACTGCTCGTGGAGGTGCTCCAGCGCCCAGGCGACGACCTCGGCGAGCGGGTCGGCGCCGATCTCCTCCGGTAAAGACCGGTCGAGGTAGCGCTCCTGGCCGCCGCTGCGGCGCGGTGGCACGACCAGCCGGCGGGCCAGGGCGCCCGCCGCCTCGTTGCCGTGGTCCGTGCGCACGATGTGCAGGCACAGGTCGATCCCGGCCGCGGTGCCCGCCGACGTCAGCACGTCGCCGTCGTCCACGAACAGCTCGCGCGGATCGACGTGCACCGACGGATAGCGCTTGGCCAGCGTCGGCGCGTACATCCAGTGGGTGGTGGCCGGGCGGCCGTCCAGCAGTCCGGCCGCCGCGAGCACGAAGGCGCCCGTGCACAGCCCGACGATGCGGGCACCCTCCTCGTGCGCACGGCGCAGGGCGTCGAGCGCGTCCTCGGGCGGCGGTGAGGTGATCGACCGCCAGGCGGGCACCACGACGGTGCCGGCCCGGGCGATCGCCTCCAGGCCCTGTGGCGCGGTGAGCTCCAGCCCGCCCGTGGTGCGCAGCGGACCCTCCTCGCCGGCGCACACCAGCAGCCGGTAGCGCGGCACGCCGGCGTCCTGGCGGTCGATGCCGAACACCGACAGCGGTATGGAACTCTCGAAGATGGGGCCGCCGCTGAACAGCAGCACCGCGACGATCTCCTTGCGGCGTCGCCCGGAGAGCTTCCGGGCCGCGGTTTCCGGCGCGGCAGTGGAGTCGTGGCTCATCCTGCTAAGCCCCCCTCGGTGGTCGCGGCTCCTCGGTTGTGTCGCTCCTGCACGTTTCCCCTCGGTCCTGCACGGTTCCCCCGCCGTAGACAGTCAAGATCGAATCTACTGCGTCCTGTCGTACCGAGGTGGCCGGTTCGGCACTTGGGACATTGTCGACATGGCAACTTGGCGTGAAGCAGTCGATCACGAAGGGTCGCACTCCCGGGAGCCCCAGGGAAGTGCGCCTCGTCGCGGTGGCCAATCCCCGTAGGCCGCGCGGGGGTCCGGAGACCCTTTCCGTGCAGGTGGAACGGGGGATCGGGGGTGGTGGGGGTGGGGTTCGGGCCCCTTCCAGAAGTTGGCTGAAAAGATTCGGGCGCGGGCGCGGAAACCGGTCAACCGCCCGGTGTTTTCCGCCCGCTGCGGGACCCCGCGCCGCGCTCCCGTGCCGCGCAGCGCTCCGAGCGGCCGATCAGCAGG
Source organism: Streptomyces sp. NPDC018947 (assembly GCF_044390505.1). Classification (NCBI taxonomy): domain Bacteria; kingdom Bacillati; phylum Actinomycetota; class Actinomycetes; order Kitasatosporales; family Streptomycetaceae; genus Streptomyces; species Streptomyces sp. NPDC018947. The sequence goes on along the minus strand of NZ_JBIRZD010000001.1, from coordinate 1,018,982 downwards.
CGGCACGCGCCGGTGACGGCGGCCAGTCCGAGGGCGGTCGCGGCCGCGCCGGCGAGGGAGTCTCCGCACCAGAGGAGCACGAGCGGGACGAGGACGCAGCCGAACGCCGCCCAGCGGACCAGATCGCCGGCCGCGTCGCCCGGTGCCGTGCCCCGGCCGGGGGTGCCGGACGGCGGTTCGGTGGACTGGCGCGGTACGGACATGCGGGCTCCCCGGGGCTGGCTCACGGAGATCAACGCCTGCCCCGCGCGTCGGTCACGGAGGCACCGTCCGCGGGGGCCGGGCGGGCGCGGGGAAGGTTGAATCCCGTGCAAACCGCCTGTACAACACAGCAACCATTGCGTTACGGGCGGCCCTCGGGCATGCTCCGGGGAACCCGCCGGGGCCCCACCGCGGGATCTGGGCGAAGGAGGAGTGCCGCCGTACCCTTGGGGGTATGGGGTTGGGAAGACCATTCCCGGACACAGCTCCGCCGCACACTGTTGCCCCATACGAGGATAAAAACGCCGAGACAGCCATGGCCGGTCACGAATTCTTCGAACCCGCGGACCGCAAGCGGCCCGTCGCCGAACCGACGGCGGCCGAGCCCCTGGCGGCCGGAGAGCCTCGCCAGTCGTGCGACCCGGCGTTCAAGCACGGCGTCGTCGTCGGCTTCGACGGCTCCACCTCCAGTGAGCGCGCTCTCGCGTACGCCATCGGCATGGCGCGCCGGCTCGGCGCGGGCCTGGTCATCGTGCACGTCGCCAACCGGCTGCCGACCACGGTGTGGGCGGGCTGCGAGCCCCCCGTCTTCGTCGACGTGCCGGACCACCGCACCGAGGTGCTGGGCCTGGAGCTGGCGTGCGCGGACTATCTCACCGAGGTGCCCTGGATCCTGGTCGAGCGCGGCGGCGACATCTGCCACGAACTCGAGGAGGTCGGCCGGGAGTACGAGGCGGACGCGATCGTCGTCGGCTCCAGCCACGGCCTCGTGGGGCGGCTCTTCGGCTCCGTCGCGGGCCGCCTCGCCAAACGGGCGCAGCGCCCCGTCGTGGTCATCCCGTAGCCCCGTAACCGCGACTCCCGATCCGAGCCGGACGGCCCCCGTGTGCGCGGTGGGCACACGGGGGCCGTCGCGCGGCCGGGCCCGTACGGGCGCGCGGTGCTACTCCACCGTCACCGACTTGGCGAGGTTGCGCGGCTTGTCGATGTCCCGGCCGAGGGCCAGCGCCGTGTGGTAGGCGAGGAGTTGGAGCGGGATGCCCATGAGGATCGGGTCGAGCTCGTCCTCGTTCTTGGGGACGACGATCGTGTGGTCCGCCTTCTCCTGCTCCTGGTGGGCCACGGCGAGGATCTGGCCGCTGCGGGCCTTGATCTCCTCCATCGCGGCGCGGTTCTTCTCCAGCAGGTCGTCGTCCGGCACGATGGCGACCGTCGGCAGCGCCGGCTCGATCAGGGCGAGCGGGCCGTGCTTCAGCTCGGAGGCCGGGTACGCCTCGGCGTGGATGTAGGAGACCTCCTTGAGCTTCAGGGAGGCCTCGCGGGCGACCGGGTAGCCCCGGACGCGGCCGATGAAGAGCATCGAGCGGGCGTCGGCGTACTGCGCGGCCAGCTTCTTGATCTCGTCCTCGCGCTCCAGCATCTCGGAGATCTGCCCGGGCAGCCTGCGCAGGCCCTCGATGATCCGCTTGCCGTCGCGCACGGACAGGTCGCGGGTGCGGCCCAGGTGCAGGGCGAGCAGCGCGAAGGCGACGCAGGTGTTGGTGAAGCACTTGGTGGACACGACGCACACCTCGGGGCCGGCGTGCACGTACATGCCGCCGTCGGCCTCGCGGGCGATGGCCGAGCCGACCACGTTCACGATGCCGAGGACACGGGCGCCCTTGCGCTTGAGCTCCTGCACCGCCGCCAGCACGTCGTACGTCTCGCCGGACTGGGAGACGGCGATGTAGAGGGTGTCGGGGTCCACGACCGCGTTGCGGTAGCGGAACTCGGAGGCGGGCTCGGCGTCCGCGGGGATGCGGGCCAGCTCCTCGATCATCTGGGCGCCGATCTGGCCCGCGTGGTACGAGGTGCCGCAGCCGAGGATCTTCACGCGGCGCACGGCACGCGCGTCACGGGCGTCCAGGTTGAGGCCGCCGAGGTGCACCGTGGAGAAGCGGTCGTCGATCCGGCCGCGCAGCACGCGGTCCACGGCCTCGGCCTGCTCGTGGATCTCCTTGTGCATGTACGTGTCGTGGCCGCCCATGTCGTAGGAGGCGGCCTCCCACTCCACGGTGGTCGGCTCGGACGTCGTCCGGGTGCCCTCGGTGGTGTAGGTGCGGAAGTCGTCGGCCTTGAGGGTGGCCATCTCGCCGTCGTCGAGGGTGACTATCTGCCGGGTGTGGGCGACCAGCGCGGCGATGTCCGAGGCGACGAACATCTCCTTCTCGCCGATGCCGAGGACGACCGGCGAGCCGTTGCGGGCGACGACGATGCGCTCGGGGAAGTCCGCGTGCATCACGGCGATGCCGTACGTGCCCTCGATGACCCGCAGGGTCTCGCGGACCTTGTCCTCCAGCTTCGTCGCCTCGGAGCGGGCGATGAGGTGGACGAGGACCTCGGTGTCGGTCTCGGAGAGGAACTCGACGCCGTCCGCCTCCAGCTTGCGGCGCAGGTCGGAGGCGTTGTCGATGATGCCGTTGTGGACGACGGCGACCTTGTTGTCGGCCGACATGTGCGGGTGGGCGTTCACGTCGGACGGGGCGCCGTGGGTGGCCCAGCGGGTGTGGGCTATGCCCGTGGTGCCCTTGAAGCGCGCCGGGACCTTGGCCTCCAGGTCACGGACGCGGCCCTTGGCCTTGACCATCTTCAGGCCGGCCGCCTTCGGCGACGTGACGACGATGCCCGCCGAGTCGTAGCCGCGGTACTCCAGGCGCTGCAGGCCCTCCAGGAGCAGGGGCGCGACGTCACGCCTGCCGATGTATCCGACGATTCCGCACATGTATGGGTGTCCCTCGTGTCCTTCTCCGGCCGCTCAGCCGTAGACGATGCGGCGCAACTGGCGGAGCGTCAGCTCCGGTGGTGCCACCGCGCGGTACTTCAGTTCCGCCGCGATCCGCTCGAAGATCGTCGCGTTCACCTGGCCCTGGGCCTGGAGCTCGCGGTGGCGGCGACGGACGTACTCCTCGGTCGTCTCGTCGAAGTAGGCGAGCACGTCCTGGATCACGCGCAGTGCCTCGCCCCGGCTGAGGGGGGTGGACCGCGTCAGATGATCAACGAGTTCGTCGTGCACCCGGTAGATCCTGAGGTACGGCCGACGGTTTCGCAAGAATCTTGCCCGATTTCGGGCAGGCGGCCTACATGCGCTTCAGTACCGCCTGCTTGGCCAGCGTGAACTCCTCCTCCGTGAGGACCCCGGAGCGGTGCAGCTCGCCCAGCTCCCGCAGCCGGCGCAGCAGGGCGTCGTGGTCGTCCTCGGCGGGAGCGGGAGCGGGAGCGGGAGCGGGCACCGGGAGCGGGGACGGGGCGGGCGCGGCGGCCGGGGCGTCCTCGGCCGGGCGCGCGTCCCCGGGACCCGGCTGCGCCGCCGGGTGGGGGAGGCGGGCCTGCACGGCGGCGGCCACCAGGGCCATCAGCGGGTCCTTCTTGAACCCCCACAACTCGACGGCGTTCGGGTCGTACTTGGGCGGGGTCTTAGCCGGCGCGGCCCGCACGGTGAAACGCAGATGACCGTTCTCCAGACCGGCGGACGGCCGCCACTCCACGGCGACGATGTCCGCGAGCGCGAGGGTGCGCGGGCCGCCGGCCGACTTGGAGTCCTCCGCCTGCCACTTCCACTCCAGCCGCACCCGCTCGCCGTCGAAGCTCGCGGTGCCGTCGCCGGCGGACACCGACAGGGGGACGGACGGACCGGGCAGGAGATAGGCGTCGACGGGGCCGGACGGAACACCCTCCAGCAGCAGCGCGTTGCGGACCTCGTCCACCAGGTACTCGGCGACGCCGTACCGGTCCGGCTCCACGACGAGCTGGTACGGGTCGTGGGGCTCGGCCAGTCGGCCGCCGGCCGCGTGCAGCAGCGGGTCGGCGCCGTTCCGCAGGCGCAGCCGCAGCCGCCCGGACTTCCTGCCCTGCTCGAACGATATGCCCGCCAGCGCCGTCAACGGGACGGTCAGCTCACCGAGTTCCCTGCGCAGCAGGCCGACGTTCTTGTCCCGGCCGGGGGTCAGCCGCAGGCTGTCGCCGTCGAAGACCCACGTGCCGTCCTTCTGGATGATTTCCGCCATGCGCGGATTGTTCCACCGCCTCCGCGGGCGGTGACGGCGGCGCGAGCGCCCGACGGGCACCCCGGAGGACCGTCTCCGGGGTGCCCGCCCGTCCACGGGGGCCGTCAGAGTCCCGCGATGGGGTTCCTCAGGTTCCCGACGAGCTGCAACGCGCCCGACGGGTCCGCCAGGTCCACCATCTGCCTGTTGTTGCGGAGCTGGAGCCGGTTCAGGCAGGACAGCGCGAACTCGGGCGCGAACATGTCGTACCGGTCGAACTTGTCGGCCAGTTCCGGCACCGACTCCTGGTAGGCGCGGGTGACCTCCGCGACCGTCCGCCAGAAGCCCTCCTCCTCCAGGATCCCCTCGGCGGCCAGGTTCGCGGCCAGGAAGCGGAAGAAGCAGTCGAAGACGTCCGTGAAGATCGACAGCAGCTTCATGTCGTCCGGGACGTCCACGGCGATGCGGGACACCTCCGGCGGCAGGACCGCGTCCGGGTCCATCACCGCGATCTCCTCGGCGATGTCCTTGTAGACCGCCCGCTGCACGACCCCGTCCCTGAGGACAAGGATCACGTTCTCGCCGTGCGGCATGTAGACCAGGTCGTAGGCGTAGAAGCTGTGCAGCAGCGGGACGAAGTAGGCCCGCAGGTAGTGCCGCAGCCACTCGGTGGGCGTGAGCCCCGACCGCTCGATCAGCGCGCCCGCCACGGACGCGCCCTCGTGGTCGACGTGGACGAGACTGGCCATGGTCGCCAGGGACTCGCCGTCCTGGAGGGACGGCACGGGGCTCTCCCGCCACAGCGCCGCCAGCATCTTGCGGTACGGGGAGTAGCGGTCGGTCGCCCGCTCGTACTCCAGGTGCCGGTAGCCGACGGCCGCCCGCTCCCGGATGATCGTCAGCCCCGTCGACTTCAGCACCGGGTCGGCCTCGACGAGCTGCGCGAGCCAGTCGTTGATCGCCGGGGTCGCCTCCATGTACGCCGCCGACAGGCCGCGCATGAAGCCCATGTTGAGGACGGACAGGGCCGTCTTCACGTAGTGCTTCCCGGGGTGCGAGGTGTTGAAGAAGGTGCGGATGGACTGCTGGGCCAGGTACTCGTCGTCGCCCTCGCCCAGGCACACCAGGTACTGGCGGGCCACCTCGGCGGCGAAGGTGACGGTGAGCTTGTTCCACCACTGCCAGGGGTGGACCGGGATGAACAGGTAGTCGGCCGGGTCCAGGCCCTTGTCGCGCAGGACGCCGTGGAAGCGCTCGACGGTCGCCCCGCCCAGCTCGGCCCGCACGAAGGACTCGTACTCGATGCCGACGCCGGCCGTGAACGCCGCCCGCGAGCGGTGCGCGGCCAGCCACACCAGCCGGACGGGGCTCGCCGTCTCGGGGGCGTACGACAGGTACTCGTGGATCCCGAAGCCGAGCCGCCCGTTGTTGGCGACGAAGCACGGGTGGCCCTCGGTCATGCCGGTCTCGATGGCCTGGAAGCCGCCGCGCACCAGCTCCGCGGACGTGACGCGCGGCTTGCCGAGCTTGTAGCAGGTGCCGGACAGGGTGGAGGAGATCTCCTCCAGGTAGACGGGCAGGACCTCGTCGCCGAGGCCCAGCGAGTCCTTCAGCTCGATGCAGAAGTCCAGGGCGGCGAGCGGGAGTTCGGTGCCGTCCCGGTGGCGGGTGATGGAGGCGGCGTCCACCTCCCAGTGGTCCAGGGCGCGCACGGTCGCGGTGAAGCGGTACCGGGTCTGGCCGTCGTCGCTGCGGACGACGTACGCGTCCCCGTCCCGCTCCGGCGTGATCAGCCGCTCGTGCGTGAACTCGGCCAGCGCCTTGCGGACCAGCAGGCGGTTGGCGGTCTCCCAGTGCTCGGGGGAGAGGTGGGCCACGGCGTCGGCGAGGCTCATGAGGACACCGCCTTCTCGAACCGCTCGCGGGTGCAGAAGCTCAGCAGCGCCTTCTTCTCCGGCTTCTGGATCTCCCGGTCGGGCACGAATCCGACGGCCGCGTTCAGGGCGTGGACGGCCTTGTTGCCGACGTCCGGTTCCACGACGACGCGGGCGGTGGCCGGGTCCGAGAACAGCTCGGTCATCACGGCGGTGATCACGGCCCGGGTGAAGCCGTGCACGGGCCGGTCGGTCGGCGCGACCAGGAAGTGCATGCCGACGTCGCCCGGCTCCGGCTCGTACAGGCCGACCAGCTCGCGGCGTGCCGGGTCGTACTTCTCCATCAGGAAGGCGGGGACGCCGTCGTGCAGGCCGAGGTAGGCATGGTGGTGCTCGTCGGCGGCGATCTCCATGTAGGCACGCTCGACGTCGACCGGCTCGGCGTCCTGCATCATCCAGAACGCCGACTTCGGGTGCGTGACCCAGCCGTGCAGCAGGACGGCGTCCTTCAGCGGGTCGAGGGGACGGAAGGTGAGGGCGCCGATGCCCGCGGCGGTGGGGGTGGTCATACGCTGAACTCCTGGAACGCGATGGACTGCTCGACCGGGTAGTACTCGCGGCCGAGCAGCTCACGGATGATGTAGCTGTTGCGGTACGCGCCCATGCCCAGGTCGGGGCTGGTGATGCTGTGCGTGTGGACGCCGGCGTTCTGGAGGAACACGCCCCGGCCCGTGACGTCGACGGCGTAGTTGCGGGCGACGTCGAAGTTGCCCTGGGAGTCGTAGCGCAGCCGGTCGCGCACGGGCTTGAGGAACTCCGGCTCGGCGAACCGGTAGCCGGTGGCCAGGACCAGGCCCTCGGAGGCGATCTCGAAGTCCGTGCCCCGCTCCTCCTGGCGGAAGCCGAGCGTGTAGGTGCCGTCGGCGTACCGGGCGCTGGTCAGCGCGGAGTTGGTGAGCAGGCGGGTGGGGACCGGGCCGCCGAGGTTCTTCTGGTAGAGCAGGTCGAAGATCTCGTTGATCAGATCGCCGTCGATGCCCTTGAACAGCCCCTTCTGCTCGGCCGTGAGCCGGTAGCGGGTCGCCTCCGGCAGCGCGTGGAAGTAGTCCACGTACTCCGGCGAGGTCATCTCCAGCGTGAGCTTGGTGTACTCCAGCGGGAAGAAGCGGGGGGAGCGCGTCACCCAGTTCAGCCGGTAGCCGTGGACGTCGATCTCGCCGAGCAGGTCGTAGTAGATCTCGGCGGCGGACTGGCCGCTGCCGACCAGCGTGATCGACTCCTTCTTCTGGAGCTCGGCCTTGTGCGGGACGTAGCGGGAGGTGTGGATGAAGTCGCCGGCCAGGCCACGGCAGGCGTCGGGGACGTGCGGCGAGGTGCCGGTGCCGAGGACCAGGTGGCGGGCGCGGTAGGTGTCGCCGGACGTCGTGGCGACGGCGTACAGCTCCTCGGACTCGTCCCAGGTGACCTCGGTGACCGTGGTGCCGAAGCGGACGCTGCCCAGTCTGTGCGCGGCCCAGCGGCAGTAGTCGTCGTACTCGACGCGCAGCGGGTAGAAGTTCTCGCGGATGTAGAACGAGTACAGCCGGCCCTTCTCCTTCAGGTAGCTGAGGAAGGAGTAGGGCGACGTCGGGTCGGCGAGCGTGACCAGGTCCGACATGAACGGGGTCTGGAGGTGGGCGCCGTCCAGGAACATCCCGGCGTGCCACTCGAAGTCGGGCTTGGACTCCAGGAAGACGCCGTTCAGCTCGGCGATGGGCTCGGTGAGGCAGGCGAGACCGAGGTTGAAGGGGCCGAGGCCGATCCCGACGAAGTCGTACGGGGCACTGGCTTCAGGAAGCGCGGTCAAGGGACTCTCCCAGGTACTGCTCGGCGTGGCCGGCGATCAGGTCGAGGACGGCGGTGATGTCGTCCGTGGTCGTCTCGGGGTTCAGCAGGGTGAACTTCAGGTAGTGGCGCCCGGCCACCTTGGTGCCCGCGACGACGGCGTCGCCGGACGCGAACAGGGCCTTGCGTGCGTGGAGGTTGGCGCGGTCGGTCTCGGCGGGGTCGGTCGCGGACGCCGGGACGTAGCGGAAGACCAGGGTGGACAGGCTCGGGGCGACCACCACCTCGAAGCGCGGGTCGGCGGCGAGCAGTTTCCAGCCCTCGGCCGCGAGGTCGCACACCTCGTCGAACAACTCGCCGATGCCGTCGGCGCCCATCACGCGCAGCGTCATCCACAGCTTGAGCGCGTCGAAGCGGCGGGTGGTCTGGAGGGACTTGTCGACCTGGTTGGGGATGCGCTCGGTGACCATGCGGCGCGGGTTGAGGTACTCCGCGTGGTAGGTGGCGTGCCGCAGGGTGGCCGCGTCCCGCACCAGCACGGCGGACGAACTCACGGGCTGGAAGAAGGACTTGTGGTAGTCGACGGTGACCGAGTCGGCCTTCTCGATGCCCTCGATCCGGTCCCGGTACTTCAGCGAGGCGAGCAGACCGCAGCCGTAGGCCGCGTCCACGTGCATCCACACGCCGTACTGCTCGCACAGCCCGGCGATCTCCGGCAGCGGGTCGATGGAGCCGAAGTCGGTGGTGCCGGCGGTGGCGACGACGGCCATGGGGACCAGCCCGTCCCGCACGCAGCGCTCCAGCTCGCGGGCGAGCGCGACGGTCTGCATGCGCTTGTCGTGGTCCACGGGGACGACGACCACCGCGTCCGGCCCGAGGCCGAGCAGTTTCGCCGACTTCTGCACGCTGAAGTGGCTCACCTCGGAGGCGAAGACGCGCAGCTTCGCCGGGTCGGCCGTCTTGGACTCCTCGCGGGCCAGCAGCAGCGCCTGGAGGTTGGACTGCGTGCCGCCGGAGGTGAACACGCCGTCGGCGGCGGGGCCGAGGCCGATGCGGGCGGTGGTCCAGTCGATCAGCTTGCGCTCGATGAGGGTGCCGCCGGCCGACTGGTCCCAGGTGTCGAGGGAGGAGTTGACGGCGGTCAGGACGGCCTCGGCGAGCACCGCCGGGATGACGACCGGGCAGTTGAGGTGGGCCAGGTAGCGCGGGTGGTGGAAGTAGACGGCGTCGCGGAGGTAGACGTCCTCCAGCTCGTCGAGGGCCGCGGCCGTGTCGCCGAGCGGCTTGTCGAGGTCGATCGCGTCGACGCGGGGGGTGAGGGCGTCGACCGTGACGCCGGTGAACGGCCGGTCGATGGTGGCGAGTTGTGCGGCCACCCGCTCGACTCCTTGGGTCACGGAGCGGCGGTACTGCTCCGCGGTGGTGTCGTTGAGCAGGTGCGAGCGCATGTGGGGGTCCTCCGGTGGGGACGGTCCGAGAGGGACGGGAGAGGGCTGAGCCCGGATCAACTTAGGTTAGCCTAACCTAATCTTCGCGGCGCCAAACGTGCGGGTGCGCGTGACCGTGGTCACTCGTGCCTCAACTCACCGCTACCGACGGTAAGTTGAGGCGAGAGTCGGGTTCAGCCCTGCTCGCGGAGCTGTTCCTCCGTCAGGCCCCGGCGCCAGTAGCCGACGAAGGTGACGCGGCGCCGGTCGATGCCGCGCTCGTGCACGAAGTGCCGGCGCAGCGCCTTGACGCGGCCGGACTCGCCGGCGATCCAGACGTAGGGGTGCCCGGCACGGGGCAGGACGGCCGCGCGGACCGTGTCGAGGGCCGCGCCGTCCGGGTCCTCGGCCCGGTCCCGGACCAGCCACGTGATCTCGGCGTCCGCGGCCGTCTCCAGCTCCTGGACGTCCCGGGCGTGCGGCACCTCCAGCCAGACGCGGGCGCGGGTGCCGGCCGGCAGCGATTCGACGATCGCCGCGGCGGCGGGCAGGGCGGTCTCGTCGCCCCAGAGGACGACCGGGCCGGTGTCCTCGGGCGGCCGGAAGCGGATCGCCCGGTTGTCGGCGACCGCGGGGCCCAGCAGCAGGACCCGGTCGCCGGCGGTGGCCCGGGCGGCCCAGCGGGAGGCGGGGCCCGCCTGGCAGGCGGGCCCCGCCTCCGGTCGGCCCTGTGTGCCGGGCGCGCCCGGCTCCACTCCGTGCAGCACGAAGTCGATGTCGATCTCGGCGGTGTTCCCGAAGGCGTCCCGGCGCAGCGACCGCAGCGTGTACGAGCGCATCACCGCCCTTACGTCGTCCGGCAGTTCACGCCACCCCTGCCACCAGCCGTCGCCCAGCTCGACGGGCACCGCGGGCTCCGACTGGCCCGGGTGCGGCAGGAACAGGGACAGGGACTGGTCGCGTCCGTCGGAGCGGAAGCCGGCCAGGTCGGGTCCCGCGAAGGTGACCCGGGTCAGAGACGGGCCGAGCCGCCTCGTCCGTACGACCTGGAGGGAGAAGAAACGGAACGGGGCGGCTACGGCTGTCGTCACGGACGGCTCCTGCGAGTCGGGGCGGACGGGGTCAGCTGACCTTCTTCGCGTTCTCGATCGCCTCGGCGAGGTTGTCGAGCAGCGGTGTGCACTTGTCGTAGGACAGGATCGGCTCGGGGGAACGGGCGATGACCTGGCCGGCCTTCACCGCGGGGAGCTGCTTCCAGGTGCCCTCGGTGATGTCCGCGGGCTGGATGGTGGAGGACCGGTCGTCCATGATGATGACGTCGGCCGGGTACTTGTCGACGTTCTCCCAGCTCAGGCTCTCGAACCAGCCGCCGGTCGCCTTCTTGGCCTCCTCGGAGGGCTCGACGAAGTTCACGCCGAGCGCCTTGAAGTACTCCAGGTCGACGGACAGGTTGGTGCCGGAGACGTAGAACAGCTCGGGGCTCGCGGAACCGGCCAGCACCTTGATCTCCGGCTTGGCCTTGGCGGCGGCGCGCAGCCGGGCCGCCGCCTTGTCGAAGGCGGCCTTGGCGTCCGTGACCTTCTTGGCCTTCATGTCCGCGCCGAGCGACTCGGCCAGCTCCCACATGCGCTGGAGCGGCTGGGTGAGCTGGCGGTCGAAGACGGAGACGGCCACGCTCGGGGCGAGCTTGGCGATCTTGTCCTTGGACTCCTCGGGCACCGACCAGAGGGTGCCCGCCGTGTCGAAGGTCGTGGTGGCGAGCAGGTCGGGCTGGAGGCTCACGTACTTCTCGACGTCGAACTTGCCCCACTCGTTGCCGAGGACGGTGACCTTGCTGACGTCCATGTCGCCGGCCTGCACGTCCGGCTTGCCGCCCTTGGTCGTGGTCGGGCCGAAGACGCCCTTGACCTCGATGCCGTAGTCCCACAGCGCGGCGGCGACGCCGGTGAACGCGACGATGTTCGCGGGCACCTTGTCCAGCTTCACGGTCGTGCCGCGGTCGTCCTTGAAGGACCAGGGGCCGGACTTCGCGGCGCCCTTCTCGCCCGGGCCACCGCTCTTCGCGTCGTCGTCACCGCAGGCGGCGAGCACGGCACCGAGGCCGAGGGCGCCGCCGGCGGCGAGGATTCCCCGACGGGAGATGCGGGCGGTACTGGCGTTGGACATGGTGGGGCCGCTTTCGAACGGGGCGGAGCGTCCGCCGGACAATTCGAAGGTAGGTTAGCCTAACCTCAGATATTGTCCAGTGGTGGGGGTCGCACCGCCCCGTCAGGACGGCCGGATTCAGCTCACGAGGCCCAACTCGCGGGCGATCAGCATGCGCTGGACCTCGCTCGTGCCCTCGCCGATCTCCAGGATCTTGGCGTCCCGCCACATCCGGGCCACCGGGTACTCGTTCATGAAGCCGTAGCCGCCGTGGATCTGCGTGGCGTCGCGCGCGTTGTCGACCGCGACCGTCGACGAGTACAGCTTCGCCACGGCCGCCTCCTTCTTGAACGGCTCGCCCGCCACCAGCCGGGACGCCGCGTCCCGCCAGGCCAGCCGGGCCGTGTGCGCCTTCATCTCCATGTCCGCGATCTTGAACTGGATGGCCTGGTTGGCGCCGATGGGCCGGCCGAAGGCGTGACGTTCCTTCGCGTACGCGACGGACTCGTCCACACAGCCCTGCGCGAGCCCCGTGCCCAGCGCGGCGATGGCGATCCGGCCCTCGTCGAGGATCCGCAGGAACTGGGCGTAGCCGCGCCCCTGTTCGCCCAGCAGGTTGGCCGCCGGGACCCGTACGTCGGAGAAGGACAGCTCACGCGTGTCCGACGCGTTCCAGCCGACCTTCGAGTACGGGGCGGCCACCGTGAAGCCCGGCGTGCCCGACGGCACGATGATGGACGAGATCAGCGGGCGGCCGTCCGGCTTGCGGCCCGTGACCGCCGTGACCGTCACCAGGCCCGTGATGTCCGTGCCCGAGTTGGTGATGAAGCACTTGGTGCCGTTGATCACCCACTCGTTCGTGGCCTCGTCCAGCCGCGCCGTCGTCCGCGTCGCGCCCGCGTCCGAGCCGCCGTCGGGCTCCGTCAGGCCGAAGGCGCCCAGGATCTCGCCCGAGCACAGCTTCGGCAGCCACGCGCGCTTCTGTTCCTCGGTGCCGAACAGGTGGATCGGCATGGCGCCCAGCGAGACACCGGCCTCCAGCGTGATGGCCACCGACGAGTCGACCCGGGCCAGTTCCTCCAGCGCGATGCCGAGGGCCAGGTAGTCACCGCCCATGCCGCCGTACTCCTCCGGGAACGGCAGGCCGAACAGGCCCATGCGGCCCATCTCGCGGACGATCTCGTACGGGAACTCGTGCCGCTCGTAGAAGTCGCCGATCTTGGGCGCCACGACGTCGTGGGCGAACTCCTCCACCGTGCGGCGGAGTTCCTCGAGTTCGGGGGAGAGCTTGTGGTCCATGCTGTCACTGCTCCTGGTGGGAGAGGGCTCGAACGGTGCGGGACGGGCTGGGTCGGCCCAGTTCGGAGGCCATCCACGCGCTGGTGGCGACGAGACGGCCGAGGTCGACGCCGGTGTCGATGCCGAGACCGCGCAGCATCCACACGAGGTCTTCGGTGGCGAGATTGCCGGTGGCGGACTTCGCGTACGGGCAGCCGCCCAGCCCGCCCGCGGAGGCGTCGACCGTGGTGACGCCGAGGCGCAGCGCGGCCAGGGTGTTGGACAGGGCCTGGCCGTACGTGTCGTGGAAGTGCACGCCGAGCGCCTCCACCGGGACGCCGGCCTCGAAGAGCGCGGTGAGCAGGGCGCCGACGTGGCCCGGCGTCGCCACGCCGATCGTGTCGCCGAGGCTCAGCTCGTCGCAGCCCATGTCCAGCAGGGCCCGGCAGACCTTCACCACCTGCGGCACGGTGACGGCGCCCTCCCACGGGTCGCCGAAGCACATCGACAGGTAGCCCCGGACGTGGACGTCCGCGGCCTTCGCCCGGGCCACCACCGGTTCGAACATGGCCAGCGCCTCGTCCACCGTGCGGTTGAGGTTGGCCTTCGCGAAGGACTCCGTGGCGCTGGCGAACACGGCGACCCGCCGGGCGCCGAGCGCCAGCGCGCGGTCCAGCCCGCGTTCGTTCGGCACCAGCACGGGCAGGTCCACCGGCAGTCCCGAGACGGCCGGGAACAACCGCTCCGCGTCGGCGAGCTGGGGGACCCACTTGGGGTGGACGAAGCTCGTCGCCTCGACGGTGGTCAGTCCGGCGCCGGCCAGCCGGCGGATGAACTCCACCTTGACCTCGGTCGGTACGGTCCCCTTCTCGTTCTGCAGACCGTCGCGCGCGCCGACCTCGTGGATCCGCACCCGCGCGGGCAGGCCCTCGGCGGGCACGGTCATGGGCAGGCCCAGTTCCGGGGTGTTCACGCCGTCTCCTCCTCGCTCTCCCCGACGGGGGCGATGACCGCCAGCACCTGGTCCATGGCGACCGTGGTGCCGGGGGCCACGTCCAGCTCGGCGACCGTGCCGGCGTGCGGGGCGGAGATGACGTGCTCCATCTTCATCGCCTCCACCACCAGCAGGCTCTGCCCGGCGGCCACCTCGTCGCCGACGGCCACCTTCACCACCGTCACCGTGCCCGGCATGGGCGCGGTCAGCGAGTCGGCGCCCGCGTGGGCGGCGCGGTTCAGCGAGGCGGCGACCGGGTCGTGGTCGCGCACCTGCCAGGCGTCGCCGTCGCGGCCGAGCCAGGTGCCGTCCGGCAGCGCGGTGAAGGTGTGGCTCACACCGTCGAGCCGGACCGCGTACCGGTGCCCGTGGCCCGACGGCGTCACCGCCGAGGCGGCCAGGGGCCGCGGCGCGCCGTCCGGCAGCACCTCCAGCCCGCCGTCCGGGGTGCTGCGCACCCGCACGGTGACCGGGTCCCTGCCGGGCACCCGCAGGTGGTGCGGCGTCCAGGCCCGCTCCCCGCCCATCCGCCAGCCGTCCGCGGCGTCGAACGGGTCCGACCAGGCGGCCGTGCGGGCGGCCGGGGCGAGGGCCGCGTGCCGCAGCAGCGCCGCCGCCGCGTACACCTCCACCGGCACCTCGTCCGGGACGAGCGTGTCGACGTCCCGCTCCACCAGTCCGGTGTCCAGGTCGCCCGCCACCACCGCCGGGTGCGCGAGGAGCCGGCGCAGGAACCCGGCGTTGGTCTGCACGCCCAGCGTCACCGTCCCGGCGAGGGCGGCGCGCAGCTTCCGCAGCGCCGTCTCCCGGTCGGGGCCGTACGCGATCACCTTGGACAGCATCGGGTCGTAGAGGCTGCCGACCTCGGTGCCCTCGCTGAGCCCCGAGTCGGTGCGCACGCCGTCGCCCTCGGGCTCGTGCAGCGCGAGCACCGTGCCGCCGGAGGGCAGGAAGCCGCGGGCCGGGTCCTCGGCGCACAGCCGGGCCTCGACCGCGTGACCGGTCAGCCGGACGTCCTCCTGCGCGAGACCCAGCCGCTCGCCCGCCGCCACCCGGAGCTGCCACTCCACCAGGTCCACTCCCGCGACCAGCTCGGTCACCGGGTGCTCCACCTGGAGGCGGGTGTTCATCTCCATGAAGTAGTACTGGGACGGGTCACCGCCCGGAACGATGAACTCCACCGTGCCCGCGCCCCGGTAGCCGCAGGAGCGGGCCGCCTGCACGGCCGCCTCGCCCATCGCGGCCCGGGTGGCCTCGTCCAGGAGCACGCTCGGCGCCTCCTCGACGACCTTCTGGTGCCGGCGCTGGAGCGAGCACTCGCGCTCGCCCAGGTGCACCACGTTGCCGTGGCCGTCGGCCAGCACCTGGATCTCGATGTGCCGGGGCCGGTCGATCCACCGCTCCACCAGCAGTGTGTCGTCGCCGAAGGAGGCGCGGGCCTCGCGTCGGGCGGCGGCGATCTCGTCGGCGAGCACGGCCTCGTCCCGCACCAGCCGCATCCCCTTGCCGCCACCGCCGGCCGACGGCTTCAGCAGCACCGGCATCCCGATGCCGCGGGCCGCGTCGGCGAGCTGCCCGTCCGTCAGCCCGCTGCCGCTGGAGCCGGGGACGACCGGGACGCCGGCCTCCTGCACCGTCTCCTTGGCGCGGATCTTGTCGCCCATCAGGGCGATGGCGTCGGCGGGCGGCCCGATGAAGACCAGTCCCGCCTGCTCGCAGGCCCGCGCGAAGCCGGCGTTCTCGGCGAGGAAGCCGTACCCGGGGTGCACGGCCTGCGCGCCCGTGCGGGCCGCCGCGTCCAGCAGCCGTTCCACGGAGAGATAGCTCTCCGCCGCCGGCGCCGGCCCGATCCGCACCGCCGTGTCGGCCTCCCGCACGTGCCGGGCGTCCGCGTCCGCGTCGGAGTAGACCGCCACCGAGCGCACGCCCAGCGAGCGCAGCGTCCGGATGACGCGGACGGCGATCTCCCCCCGGTTGGCGACGAGCACCGTATCGAACATGCGTCCCACCTCTGCCGTGACTCCCGCTTCCCGTGTGTGTCCCATGGGTCCCCTCCTCACATCCGGAAGACGCCGAACTGGGGGTCGCCCAGCGGCGCGTTGGCACAGGCGGTCAGGGCCAGGCCCAGCACCCGGCGGGTGTCGGCGGGCTCGATGACCCCGTCGTCCCACAGCCGGGCGCTCGCGTAGTAGGCGTTGCCCTGGCGCTCGTACTGCTCGCGGATCGGGGCCTTGAAGGTCTCCTCCTCCTCGGCCGGCCACTGCTCCCCGCGGGCTTCGAGCTGGTCCCGCTTGACCGTGGCGAGCACGGACGCGGCCTGCTCGCCGCCCATCACGGAGATCTTGGCGTTGGGCCACATCCACAGGAAGCGCGGCGAGTACGCCCGGCCGCACATCGAGTAGTTGCCCGCGCCGTACGACCCGCCGACCACGACCGTCAGCTTCGGGACGCGTGTGCACGCCACCGCCGTGACCATCTTGGCGCCGTGCTTGGCGATGCCGCCCGCCTCGTAGTCCTTGCCGACCATGAAGCCGGAGATGTTCTGGAGGAAGACCAGCGGGATGCCGCGCTGGTCGCACAGCTCGATGAAGTGGGCGCCCTTCTGGGCCGACTCGGAGAACAGGATGCCGTTGTTGGCGACGATCCCGACCGGGTGGCCGTGGATGCGGGCGAAGCCGGTGACGAGGGTCTGCCCGTACTCGGACTTGAACTCGGCGAACCGGGAGCCGTCCACCACGCGGGCGATGACCTCGCGCACGTCGTAGGGGGTGCGGGAGTCGACCGGCACCACGCCGTACAGCCCCTGCGGGTCGGCCTTCGGCTCGACGGCCGGCCGCACCTCCCAGGGCGGCGTGCCGCGTGCGGGGAGCGTCGAGACGATGTTGCGCACGATGCGCAGCGCGTGCGCGTCGTCCTCCGCGAGGTGGTCGGTCACGCCCGAGACGCGGGAGTGGACCTCGCCGCCGCCCAGCTCCTCGGCCGTGACCACCTCACCGGTGGCCGCCTTCACCAGCGGCGGCCCGCCCAGGAAGATCGTGCCCTGCCCGCGCACGATCACCGCCTCGTCGCTCATCGCCGGGACGTACGCGCCGCCCGCCGTGCAGGAGCCGAGGACCGCGGCGATCTGCGGGATGCCGGCACCCGACATCCGGGCCTGGTTGTAGAAGATCCGCCCGAAGTGCTCGCGGTCGGGGAACACCTCGTCCTGCATCGGCAGGAAGGCGCCGCCCGAGTCGACGAGGTAGAGGCAGGGCAGCCGGTTCTCCAGCGCCACCTCCTGTGCCCTCAGGTGCTTCTTCACGGTCATCGGGTAGTACGTGCCGCCCTTGACCGTGGCGTCGTTGGCGACGATCACGCACTCCCGGCCGGAGACCCGACCGATGCCGGCGATGACGCCGGCCGCCGGGGCCTGTCCGTCGTAGAGCCCGTCGGCCGCGAGCGGCGCCAGCTCCAGGAACGGCGAGCCCGGATCCAGCAGCGTGTCGACGCGGTCGCGCGGCAGCAGCTTGCCCCGCGCGGTGTGCCGGGCCCTGGCCCGCTCCCCGCCGCCGAGCCGGGCCGCCGCCAGCTTGGCGCGCAGCTCCTCCACGAGGACGCGGTGCGCCTCCTCGTTGGCCCGAAAGGCCTCCGACGCGGGGTCGGCCGCGCTCGTCAGCTCCGGTGCCTCGTGCATCCTGCGGTCCCCTCACCCAGTGGTCGACCAGTTAATGAGCGTTAACGCATTTCCTTCAGGTTAACGACCGCTAACCTCCCTGTCTAGAATCGGACCCATGGCCACGAGAACCGACGCCCCCACCCGCCGCGAGCAGATCCTCAAGGAGGCGGCCCGGCTCTTCGCCGAGCGCGGCTTCCACGGCGTCGGTGTCGACGAGATAGGGGCCGCGGTCGGCATCAGCGGCCCCGGTCTCTACCGGCACTTCGCCGGCAAGGACGCGATGCTCGCCGAGCTGCTGGTCGGCATCAGCGACTCGCTGCTGACCGGGGCGAAGCGACGTCTGGCGGAGCACGAGCGGGTGGACGGCTCCGGTGCGGGACCCGAAGCGGTCCTCGACTCGCTCATCGAGGGTCACATCGACTTCGCGCTCGACGACCGCCCGCTCATCACCCTGCACGACCGCGAGCTGGACCGCCTCCGGGACAGCGACCGCAAGCTGGTGCGCCAGCTCCAGCGGCAGTACGTCGAGCTATGGGTCGGGGTGGTGCGCGAGGTCTATCCGGACCTCGCCGAGCCCGTCGCCCGCTCGGCCGTGCACTCGGTCTTCGGCCTCCTGAACTCCACCCCGCACCTGGGCCGCCCGGGCTCGCTGCCGGGCCGCGCGGTCACGGCGTCGCTGCTCCACCGCATGGCCCGGGGGGCCTTCGCGGCGGTCGCGGTGGAGGAGGCGTAGGGGGTGCCGGGGCCGGCCGTGCGGGCCCCGCGGAGTGACGAGGGTTACCCGCGCCACGGTCTGGACGCCTCTCCCTACCCACCGGTACGGTGAAGTCTGAGCAAGCGCTTAGACACGTACCCTGGAGGTGGCGCCGTGCGCCGTACGGTGTTCAACGAGGACCACGAGGCGTTCCGCGAGACCCTCCGCGCCTTCATCGAGGCCGAG
This sequence comes from Streptomyces sp. NPDC018947, assembly GCF_044390505.1. NCBI lineage: Bacteria > Bacillati > Actinomycetota > Actinomycetes > Kitasatosporales > Streptomycetaceae > Streptomyces > Streptomyces sp. NPDC018947. The sequence goes on along the minus strand of NZ_JBIRZD010000001.1, from coordinate 1,000,622 downwards.
GTCGTCCCCGTCTACGACGAGTGGTTCGCCGCCGGCCAGGCGCCGCGCGAGTTCTACTACAAGCTCGGTGAACTCGGCATCTTCGGCATCAACGTGCCCGAGGAGTACGGCGGCGCGGGCATGGACAGCCACAAGTTCGAGGCCGTCCTCTACGAGGAGACCGCCCGCGCGGGCGTCCAGTTCGGCGGCTCCGGCGTGCACGTGCTGCTCGCCCTGCCCTACATCAAGATGCTGGCCACCGACGAGCAGAAGAAGCGGTACCTGCCGAAGTTCGTCACCGGCGAGGAGATGTGGGCCATCGCCATGACCGAGCCGGGCACCGGCTCCGACCTCGCGGGCATGAAGACCACCGCCAAGCTCTCCGAGGACGGCTCGCACTACGTCCTCAACGGTGCCAAGACCTTCATCACCGGCGGCGTCCACGCCGACAAGGTGATCGTCTGCGCCCGGACCTCCGCGCCCCGCGAGGACGACCGCCGCTTCGGCATCTCCCTGTTCGCCGTGGACACCAAGTCCGAGGGCTACTCCGTCGGCCGCAAGCTGGACAAGCTGGGCCTGCGCACCTCCGACACCGCCGAGCTGGCGTTCGTCGACGTCAAGGTGCCCGTCGAGGACCTGCTCGGCGAGGAGAACAAGGGCTTCTCCTACCTCGGCCACAACCTGGCCTCCGAGCGCTGGGGCATCGCCTTCGGCGCCTACGCCCAGGCCAAGGCCGCCGTGCGGTTCGCCAAGCAGTACGTGCAGGAGCGCACCGTCTTCGGCAAGCCGGTCGCCCACTTCCAGAACACCAAGTTCGAGCTGGCCGCCTGCCAGGCCGAGGTCGACGCCGCCGAGGCCGTCGCCGACCGCGCGACCGAGGCCCTGGACGCCGGCGAGCTGACCCCCGCCGAGGCCGCCAGCGCCAAGCTGTTCTGCACCGAGGTCGCCCACCGTGTCATCGACCGCTGCCTCCAGCTCCACGGCGGCTACGGCTACATGAACGAGTACCCGATCGCCCGCCTGTACGCGGACAACCGCGTCAACCGCATCTACGGCGGCACCAGCGAGATCATGAAGACGATCATCGCCAAGGACATGGGCCTGTAGCCCCGGGCATGAGCGAAGCACTCCAGTCCCTCCTCGATCTGCTCGACCTGGAGCGGATCGAGGAGGACATCTACCGCGGGCGCTCCCGGTCCGCCGTCGTCCCCCGGGTCTTCGGCGGGCAGGTGGCGGCCCAGGCCCTGGTCGCCGCCGGGCGCACCGTCCCCGGCGACCGGCAGCCGCACTCCCTGCACGCGTACTTCCTGCGCCCCGGCGACCCCGGCGCCCCGATCGTCTACAACGTCGACCGCCTGCGCGACGGCCGCTCCTTCACCACCCGCCGCGTGGTCGCCGTCCAGCACGGCAAGCCGGTCTTCGGCCTGTCCGCGTCCTTCCAGACGTACGAGGAAGGGCTCGACCACCAGGTCCCGATGCCGCCCGCCCCGGACCCGGCGACCCTGCCCACCGGCGAGGAGCGGCTGCGGAGCTACCCGCACCTGCCCGCCGACACCGTGGAACGCCTTCTCGAGGCCCGGGCCGCGGTCGACCTGCGGTACGTGGACGACCCGCCGTTCGGCGACTTCGGCACCCCGCGCGAACCGCACTCCCAGGTGTGGTTCCGCACCAACGGCAAGCTCGGCGACGACCCCTTGCTGCACGTCGTCCTCGCCACCTACGTCTCCGACATGACCCTCCTCGACTCGGTGCTCCTCGCGCACGGCCGCGGCGGCTGGGCCGTCGGCGACGTCGTCGGGGCCTCCCTCGACCACGCCATGTGGTTCCACCGGCCCTTCCGCGCCGACGAGTGGCTGCTGTACGACCAGCAGTCGCCGTCCGCGTCCGGCGGCCGGGGCCTCGGCCAGGCCCGCATCCACACGCAGGACGGCCGGCTCGCCGTATCGGTCATCCAGGAAGGCGTGGTCCGCGTCCCTCGGGAACACTGAGGGGCATGGCCGAACCCGCGAGCGCGACGAACGGCGGCGGCGAGAGCACCTCCACGGTGATCGTCGCCGCCCTCGCCAACCTGGGCATCGCCGTCGCCAAGGCCGTCGCCGGCGCGATCAGCGGGTCCAGCGCGATGCTGTCGGAGGCCGCGCACTCGGTGGCCGACACGGTCACCGAGGTCCTGCTGCTGACCTCGCTCAGGCGCAGCGAGCGCCCCGCCGACGAGGACCACCCCCTCGGTCACGGCCCCGAGCGCTACATCTGGGCCCTGCTCGCCGCCGTCGCCACCTTCGTCGGCGGCGCCGTCTTCTCCCTCTACGACGGCGTCCACACCCTCACCCACGGCGAGGAGCCCGGCGACCCGCTGGTGTCCTACGTCGTCCTGGCCGTCGCCTTCCTGCTGGAGGGCTACTCCCTGCGGACCGGCCTGAGACAGGCGCGCGGCGAGGCCCGCCGGTACGAGGTCCCCTTCGGCCGCTATCTGCGCCGCACCCCGGACACCGCCGTCAAGGCCGTCGTCCTGGAGGACTCCGCCGCCCTGGCCGGCCTGGCGCTGGCCGCGGGCGGCCTGCTCGGCGGACAGCTCACCGGCTCCGGGGTCTGGGACGGCGCCGCCTCCCTGTGCATCGGCGCGCTGCTCCTGTACGTCGCCTGGGTGCTGGGCCGGTCCAACGCCGAGTTCCTCATCGGGCGCCCGCTGCCCGCCGGGGTGCGCGACGGCGTCCGGGCCGAACTGCTGGCCGTCGAGCACATCGAGGCCGTCCTGGAGCTGACCACCCTCCTGCAGGGGCCGCGGGAGGCGCTGGTCGCCGCCAAGGTCGACTTCCGGGACGTGTCGACGGCCGCGCAGATCGAGTGGGCCTGCGAGCGGGCGGAGCAGCGGCTGCGCGAGGAGTTCCCGGTGGTGCGCCGGGTCTACCTCGACCCGACGCCCGGGTTCGCGCAGCGCCGCCGGGAGGGGCTGAACCCCTGGCCCTGACGCGCGGTCACCAGCTCAGTCCGGCCTCCGCGAGCAGGTACGCCGTCATCGGGTCGTAGTAGCGGGGGCTGACCACGTGGTCGTCCAGCGGCACCGTGACCTGGACGGTGCCCTCGGACTCGGCGAGGAAGAGCGCCGGGTCGTTGCAGTCGGCGTAGCCCACGGAGTCGACGCCGTGCTGGCCGGCGTAACCCGCCCAGCCGTGGTCGGCGACGACCAGGTCGGGCAGGGGGCGGCCCGCGCGCTCCAGACCGGTCAGGATCGCCTTCATCGGCTCCCCGGAGTGCGTGTGCCACAGCGAGGCGCCGTGCTCCAGCACCGCCACGTCCGCGAACTGCTGGACGTAGCCCTCCTCCGTCGCCAGCCCCTCCGGGATCACGACGATCTCGCAGCCGGCGGCACGCAGCGCGGCGGCCGTGGCCCGGTGCACGTCGAGCAGGCCGCCCGGGTGACCGGTGGCGAACAGCACCCGCTGCCCGCCGTCGGCCGCCTTGCGCAGCCGGCCGGCCATGCGCTCCAGCGCGGCCACCGTCAGCTCCGGGTCGATGGTGTCCTGGCCGTACCGGTACTCCGGGTCGTCGTTGACGCCGACCCGCTCCGCCATCACCGCGAGCACGTCCTGCTCGTCGCTCCAGCGGTCCCCGAGCTCCAGACCGAGCCAGTAGTTGCGGTCGCCGTTCGCCAGCTTCCGGTAGTGGGAGAGGTTGTTCTCGCGGGGAGTGGCGACATCCCCCGCGATACGCGTTCTGACGAGATGCTCGGCGAGTTCCTTGCGGCTGGGTGTCCCGGGTATCGGCATGGCTCCATTGTGGGGCAGCCCCGCCGCGCCGTCTGCGGCGTTCCGCGCGCTGGGACGGGCGTCACCCGGCCCCGCCGGTCACAGCCGGCGCAGCGCGAACCACAGCTCCATCCGTACGTCGGCGTCGTCGAGGTCGGCGTCCAGCAGGTCCGCGCAGCGGGCGATGCGCTGGCGGACGGTGTTGCGGTGCACCGACAGGGCGACGGCGGTGCGGTCCCAGCTCCCGTGCAGGGAGATCCACACGCGCAGCGTCTCCGTCAGCGCCGGGAGGTCCGCGACCGGCGCGAGCAGCGCACGGGCGTGCGCCTCGGCCTCGGCGTCCGGGACCAGGTCGGCGAGGCCCGGCCGGCCGCCGTGCCGCACCACCGGCACCCGGGTGGCCCGCGCCCGCGCCAGCGCCCGCGCGGCCTGGGCGTCGGCGGCGGCCCACTCGCCCGGCCCCACGGCGGCGCTCACCCCCAGCGTCCAGCCCCGCTGCGCGGCCGGGCCACCGGTGCCCCGGTCGCCGGCCCCGCCCCGCGGCGGATCCGCCCGGACCAGGACCCGTACGACGTTGCCGGCCGGGTCGACCAGGGGCGAGCCGAGGGCGGCGCCCAACGCGGAGGCGGCGACCGGGTCGGGGGTGCCGGTGTCCGGGCGGGCGTGGACGACGTGCCAGCGGGCCTCCCCGTCGCCGTCGAGCAGGGGCGCGACCTCCTCGGGGCGGGCGCCCAGCAGCAGCCGTACCAGGGCGGACGAGCGGGCCGCTCCCGTGCCGCTCTGGTGCTCGCCGGTGAGCAGGGAGAGCAGTACGGCGGCGACCGACGCGATGGTGTGGTCCCCCGGCTCCCGCTGCGGTGCCGCCACCCCGAGGACGAAGCCCCCGCCGGTGCCCAGGGCGTAGGCGGCCAGTCGGGTGTCGGCGACCGTGTCGGCGGCGGTCGTGGAGGTCCGGCTCGCGACGAACCGCGCCAGCTCCGCCAGCGCCGGGCGCACCTCGGGCACCGGCTCCCGCCCCGCCGCCGCGATCTCGACGCCCTCCGGCCCGTACAGCACCGCCCGCCCGTCCAGCCGCGCGGCCAGCCGCCGCAGCACCGACGGCACCGGATCCGGCCGGGACGCCGCCGCGGCCAGCGCCTGCTGGGCCTCGGAGACGCGCCGCAGCTCGGCCAGCCGGGCCTGCGCCATGAGCTGCCACACGGCACGGGCCACGCCCGAGAACGTCGTCCGCGGCGGCACCTCCACCAGCGGCAGCCCGGACGCCTCGCACGCCGCGACCAGCCCCGGCGGCACGGTGTCGTGCACCGGCGTCACCCCGAAGCCGAGGGCCGCTCCGCCCGCCTCCACGATGCGGGCGACGTACGCGCCGTACTCGCTCTCCGTCCCCGCCGCGGGGATGTGCACGCCCGCCGTCAGCAGCAGCTCGCCGCCCAGCAGATAGGGGTAGGGGTCGGCCATCTCCGAGGTGTGCGCCCAGTGGACCGCCACCTCCGCGGCCGGGGGCCCGGTGATCTGGCGCAGGGCGAGGTCCTCGCGGGACAGCAGGGCCGCGAGGGACACCGGAGGTGTGGGAGGAGTGACCTGCTCCTTCATGGTGGACGTTCCCTCTGTTCCTGAGCGCCGGAATGGATGAAACGTACACTTCGCAGGCGCTTTTCGGCCACCTAGTGTCTATCCGGACCGGAATTCCCCACCGGTATCGGACCGGCTGCCGCGGGTACGGGCGGATGTCCCCGCCAGGCGCCACCGGAATGTCCCCCCGGACAACTCCCCATCAGCACGACACGCCACCGAGTGCGTGAAGGAGGGCCCCACATGGCCGTCGACTACATCGTGATCGTCGTCTATCTCGCCGGCATGCTCGCCATGGGCTGGTGGGGCATGCGCCGCGCCAAGTCCAAGAGCGAGTTCCTCGTCGCCGGCCGCCGGCTCGGCCCCGCGATGTACTCGGGCACCATGGCGGCGATCGTCCTCGGCGGCGCGTCCACCATCGGCGGCGTCGGCCTCGGCTACCAGTACGGCCTCTCCGGCGCCTGGATGGTCGTCACCATCGGCCTCGGCATCCTCGCCCTGTCCGTCTTCTTCTCGGCCCGCATCGCCCGGCTGAAGGTCTACACCGTCTCCGAGATGCTGGACCTGCGCTACGGCGGCCGGGCGGGCATCATCTCCGGCGTCGTCATGTGGGCGTACACGCTGATGCTGGCCGTCACCTCCACCATCGCCTACGCCACGATCTTCGACGTCCTCTTCGACGTGAACCGCACCCTCGCGATCATCCTGGGCGGCACGATCGTCGTGGCCTACTCCACCCTCGGCGGCATGTGGTCCATCACCCTCACCGACATGGTGCAGTTCGTGGTGAAGACCATCGGCGTCCTGCTCCTGCTGCTGCCCATCGCCGTCGTCAAGGCGGGCGGCTTCGGCGAGATGAAGGCCCAGCTCCCCACCTCGTACTTCGACCCGCTGGGCATCGGCGGCGAGACGATCTTCACCTACGTGCTGATCTACACCTTCGGCATGCTCATCGGGCAGGACATCTGGCAGCGCGTCTTCACCGCGGGCAGCGACCGCACCGCCAAGTGGGGCGGCACCGTCGCCGGCACCTACTGCCTCGTCTACGCCGTCGCCGGCGCGGTCATCGGCACGGCCGCCAAGGTCCTCTACCCGAACCTCGCCAGCGCCGACGACGCCTTCGCCACCATCGTCAAGGACGAACTCCCCGTCGGTGTGCGCGGACTGGTGCTGGCCGCCGCCCTGGCCGCGGTGATGTCCACGTCCTCCGGCGCCCTCATCGCCTGCGCCACCGTCGCCAACAACGACATCTGGTCCCGGCTGCGCGGCGCGGTGCGCGGGACCGGCGAGGAGCACGACGAGGTCAAGGGCAACCGCGCCTTCATCCTCGTCATGGGCGTCGCCGTGATCGTCACCGCCATCGCCCTGAACGACGTCGTCGAGGCGCTCACCGTCGCCTACAACCTCCTCGTCGGCGGCCTCCTCGTGCCCATCCTCGGCGGCCTGCTGTGGAAGCGCGGCACCGCGCAGGGCGCCCTCGCCGCCGTCGCGGTCGGCGGTCTCGCGGTCGTCGGCCTCATGGCCGGCTACGGCATCCTCGCCAACGAGCCCGTCTACTACGGCCTGCTGGCCTCCCTGGTCGTCTACGTCGCCGTCTCCCTGGCGACCCGCCCCACCGACGCGGCCGTCCTGGACGCCTGGCGCGAGCGCCTGGCCGGCCGGGCCCCCGCGGACGCACCCGAACCGGAGCCGGCTCACCAGTAGAGTCGTACCGGGTAGTACAGAGCAGTAAATACGCGAAGAAGCGTAAGAAGGAAGGCAATTCATGAGCAGCAACGAGACGCCCCGCGGCCCCGTCGACTCCTCCCGCGTCCCGCGGTACGCCGGACCCGCGACCTTCGCCCGGCTGCCCCGCCTGGACGAGGTGGGTACCGCCGACATCGCCGTGGTGGGCGTCCCGTTCGACTCGGGCGTCTCCTACCGGCCGGGCGCCCGCTTCGGCGGCAACGCCATCCGCGAGGCCTCCCGGCTGCTGCGCCCCTACAACCCGGCCCAGGACGCCTCCCCCTTCGCCCTCGCCCAGGTCGCCGACGGCGGCGACATAGCGGTGAACCCGTTCAACATCAACGAGGCCGTCGAGACGATCGAGGCCGCCGCCGACGACCTGCTCGGCACCGGCGCCCGCCTGATGACCCTCGGCGGCGACCACACCATCGCGCTGCCGCTGCTGCGCTCGGTGGCCAAGAAGCACGGCCCGGTCGCGCTGCTGCACTTCGACGCCCACCTGGACACCTGGGACACCTACTTCGGCGCCGAGTACACGCACGGCACCCCGTTCCGGCGCGCGGTCGAGGAGGGCATCCTCGACACGGAGGCGCTCTCCCACGTGGGCACCCGCGGCCCGCTGTACGGCAAGAAGGACCTGACCGACGACGAGAAGATGGGCTTCGGCATCGTCACCTCCGCCGACGTCTACCGCCGCGGCGCCGACGAGGTCGCCGACCAGCTCCGTCAGCGCATCGGCGACCGGCCGCTGTACATCTCCATCGACATCGACTGCCTGGACCCGGCCCACGCCCCCGGCACCGGCACCCCCGAGGCCGGCGGCATGACCTCCCGCGAGCTGCTGGAGATCCTGCGCGGCCTGGCCTCCTGCAACCTGGTCTCGGCGGACGTCGTCGAGGTGGCCCCCGCCTACGACCACGCGGAGATCACCTCGGTGGCCGCGTCCCACACCGCGTACGAACTGACCACCATCATGTCCCGCCAGATCGCCGAGGCCCGTTCGAAGTGACCCACGACCACGACCTGGAGCTCCGTCCGAACGCCGCCCAGACGGAGGCCGCCCTCAATCCTCCCCCCGGCCGCAACGGCGGAGACCTGGTCGTGGAGACCCTGGCCGGGCTCGGCGCGACCACCGTCTTCGGCCTGCCCGGCCAGCACGCCCTCGGCATGTTCGACGCCCTGCGCCGCTCGGACCTGCGCTACGTCGGCCTGCGGGTGGAGAACAACGCCGGGTTCGCCGCCGACGCGTACGGCCGCATCACCGGCGAGGCGGCCCCGCTGCTCCTGTCCACCGGCCCGGGAGCCCTCACCTCCCTGGCCGCGCTCCAGGAGGCGCGGGCCGCCTCGGCGCCCGTCCTGGCCATCAGCAGCCAGATCCCGACGGCCGGCCTCGGCGGCGGCCGGCACGGCTATCTGCACGAACTCCCGGACCAGGCCGCGTCGTTCCGAGGCGTGGTGAAGTCCGTGCACACCGTCCGCACCCAGTCCCAGATCCCGTCCGCGATCGCGGAGGCCTGGAAGTCGGCGCTGACGGCCCCGCACGGCCCGGTGTGGGTGGAGATCCCGCAGGACGTCCTGCTCCTGGCGACGAGCCTGCCGGTGGTGACGGCGGTGGACGCGACCCCGGAGGACCTGCCGCCGCGCGTCGAACTCACGGCGGTCGCCGCGGATCTGCTGACGCGCGCCCGGCGCCCCGCGATCATCGCGGGCGGGGGAGTGGTCCGCGCGGACGCCTCCGGCAAGCTGCGGCAGCTCGCCGAGCGGCTTCGGGCCCCCGTCGTGACGACCTTCGGCGGCAAGGGCGCCTTCCCCTGGACGCACCCGCTCTCCCTCCAGTCCTGGCTGGAGGACCGGCACACGACGGACTTCCTGGAGGACGCCGACGTCCTGCTGGTGGTCGGCTCGGGCCTCGGCGAACTCTCCTCCAACTACCACACGTTCGCCCCGCGCGGCCGGGTGATCCAGATCGAGGCCGACCTCGGCAAGCTGGAGTCCAACCACCCGGCCCTGGGCATCCACGCCGACGCCCGCCTCGCCCTCCAGGCCCTGCTGGAGGCGGTGGGGGAGCGGACCGACCCGACGGCGCCGGAGCGCGTCCGTGAGCTGCTGGACAAGGTCCGCGAACGCATCGCCTCCCAGGAACTCACCCTGGAACAGGACGTCCTGTCGGCCGTGCGCAGGGCACTGCCGAAGGACGCGCCCTCCTTCTGGGACATGACGATCCTGGCCTACTGGGCCTGGTCGGCCTTCGACGCCGGGGCACCCAACACCATGCACTCCGCGCAGGGCGCCGGCGGCCTCGGCTACGGCTTCCCGGCCGCGCTGGGAGCGGCGGCCGCCGACCCGACCCGCCCGGTGCTGGCGGTGTCCGGCGACGGCGGCGCCCTGTACTCCGTCGCCGAACTGGCGACGGCCCGCCAGTACGGCCTGAACGTCACCTGGCTGATCGTCGACGACGGCGGCTACGGCATCCTGCGCGAGTACATGACCGACGCGTTCGGGCAGGCCACCGCGACGGAACTGACCCGGCCCGACTACGTCGCGCTGGCCGAGTCCTTCGGGGTGCCGGGGGTGCGGACGTCACCGGAGACCCTGGAGGCGGACCTGGCGCGGGCACTGGCCGCCCCGGGCCCCTCGGTGGTCGTCCTCCCCGCCGTACTGCGCATGTTCGCCCCGACGCACCTGGGCTGAACGGCGGCCCGGGCCGGGTCACTTGAACAGCGGCTTGTACTCGGCGTACGCGCCGCGCTGCTCGTGGTACGCCTTGGCGAACTCGGTGCCCCGCGGCTCGCCGCCGAAGGACGACGGGATCCTGCCGTCCTTCGGGACGTACCCGGGTATCGCCAGGAACAGCCGCGTGGCGGCTTCGCCGTGCCGGGCGCCGCGCCGCCGGGCCTTGCACAGGTGTTCCGCCGCCAGGGCGAGTTGTCTGCCGAGGTGGTCGGCGGGGTGCTTCTGCGCCTTGTCGAGCCAGTCCTCGTCGAGGAGGTCCGTGTTGCGACCCCGGTCCTCCCCGACAGCCCTCAGCACGACCAGCGTCGCCCACAGCCGCCCGCACATCCGGGCGGCGCTCTCCGGTTCGTCTGCCATGGCCACCTCCCTACCCATCGGCCACGGCGGTCAGACGACCGGACTACCAGATCGCCTCGACCCACTCCGGGTGGTCGACGAACGGGTTGCGGTTGTGCTGGTAGGAGTCGTAGATGACCTGGTTGCGGCGCTGCTCGAAGGCGTCCGGCGGGTCCTCGGCGTTCCACGCCTTCAGTACGGCGAGCTTGCCGATGTACGGGTTGCTGCCGTTGTTGACGCTGCTGTTGACCTCCAGGTCGGGCCAGCCGTCGTCACCCTCGTAGCGGACCGCCATGTAGAAGATCATGCGGGCCACGTCGCCCTTGACGGCGTCGCGGGGCTCGAAGGAGTCGGAGTCGGTGAGGCTGCCGCCGCCGTTGCTCACGGCGCTGCCGCCGTTGTCGAAGTCCTTGTTGCCGCGGATGCTGTTGACCTGGACGTCCTCGGGACGCAGATGGTGCAGGTCGGTGCCGGGCCCGATGGAGGTCCCGAAGTCGCCGTGCGACTTGGCCCAGACGTGCTCGCGGTTCCAGTCCCCGGTGTCCCCGCCGTTGAGCGACTTGCTGCGGGAGATGCCGGAGTAGAGCAGGATCACGTTGCCGCTGTTGGCGGGGTCCTGGTCGGTGTTCTTCAGCGCGTCCCAGACGGCCGAGTACGAGAGCTTCGTCTGGTCGTCGATGATCGTGTGGAGCGAGGACTTCAGCGCGGACCCGGTCTTGCCGATCGCGTCCTTGTAGTAGGTCGAGTCGTAGTCACCGGCGGTGGCCGTGGCGCCCGATGCCGTCCGGGCCGTCGCCGTCGCCGGGGTGGCGGAGAGCGTGGGGGCGGCGACGCCGATGAGCGCGGCCGCGGCGAGCGCGGTCGCCGTCCGGCGCCGCCGGTGTGCGGGTATGCGTATCGCGAGCATGTGGGGTGTCCGATCTACGCGGGTTGATGTCTGGGTGATACCGCAGAGAGTGACATGGACATGCGGGCATGCGCGTGAAGAAGAGGTGGCGATTGCGTGACGAGGACCGGACTGCCGTGTCCGGCGGGCGCGTTGTGGTGACGGACCGCATCGACTACCGTTGCGCGACGTGAACACCGGAACGGCCTTGCGCCACACACGGATCGGCGACCCGGTGGAGGTCTGACCGCGCGTCGGGTGCGCGTCGGCCACCCCCTCGCCGCGGCACGCGGACCCCCGGTGCTCGTGCGTCTCCACGAGCCCGCCCAGTCCGCTTCCCGCCGCGTCACCGTGAGGTCAGCCGTATGGCAGCCACGTTCAACCACACCATCATCGCCGCCCAGGACCGCGAGGAATCCGCCCGCTTCTACCGGGAGTTGCTGGAAGTCCCGGCCGCGCCGTCCTGGGGTCCCTTCACCAACATCCAGCTCGCCGACGGCGTACTGCTCCAGTTCGCCGAGCCCCCGGTCGACATCCAGATGCAGCACTACGCGTTCCTGGTCGACGACGACCTCTTCGACCGCGCCTGCGGGCGCCTGCGCGACGGCGGCGTCGAGTACTGGGCCGACCCGCAGATGCGGCGCCCCGGCGAGACGAACACCGAGCACGGCGGCCGGGGCGTCTACTTCAAGGACCCCTCCGGTCACGCCGTCGAACTGATCACCCGCCCCTACCTGTAAAGGAAGGCGCACCCGGCCGGGCACCGCGCCCCGCACGCCCGGCCGGGCGGTCCGGCAGCCCGGCACAGTGATCATCTCCGGTGGGTCGGGACGGGAGGCGGTGACGGCCCTGCTGCGGGAGATGCCGTCCGGGCCGCTCACCGCCCGGCCGCTTGCCGCCCGGGCCACCGCCGTCCGGGCCGCCCGCCGCCTGCTCGCCGCTCGGGTTGCTCGCCGCTGGGGCCACCGGGGCCGGTCCGCCGTCCGGGCCGTCACCCGCCCGCCGCTCGGGCCGCCGCCAGGCCTGCCCGCCACCTGGGCCGCAGGCCGGCCCGGACCGGCCCGCGGTCGTCTCCGCCCGGCCCGCTCCGTGCCCCGAATGTTGCGGCGGGATGAAATCCCCGCTCGCCCGTGTTGGTGCCTTGCGGTAGATCAGGTGAGCGGAACGACCGACCGGAGGGCACCGCGTGGACGCGCAGCGGGGATGGGCACGGCGACTGGCGGGGTACGCCTGGCGGTATCCCAAGGACGTCGTCCTCGCCCTCGGATCGTCCCTCGCGGGCATGGCCGTCATGGCCCTCGTCCCGCTGATCACCAAGGTGATCATCGACGACGTCATCGGCGACAAGAGCAGGGACATGGCCACCTGGGCCGGTGTGCTCGTCGGCGCCGCGCTCGTCGTCTACGGCCTCACCTACGTCCGCCGCTACTACGGCGGCCGTCTCGCCCTCGACGTGCAGCACGACCTGCGCACCGACATGTACGACACGATCACCCGGCTCGACGGCCGGCGGCAGGACGAGCTGTCCACCGGGCAGGTCGTCGGGCGGGCCACCAGCGACCTCCAGCTCATCCAGGGCCTGCTCTTCATGCTCCCGATGACCATCGGGAACGTCCTGCTCTTCCTGATCTCCCTGGTGATCATGGCGTGGCTGTCCCCGCCGCTCACGCTCGTCGCGCTGGCCGTCGCCCCCGCCCTGTGGTTCATCGCCCGCCGCAGCCGCACCCGCCTGCACCCCGCCACCTGGTACGCCCAGGCCCAGGCCGCCGCCGTCGCGGGCGTGGTCGACGGCGCGGTCAGCGGCGTACGCGTGGTGAAGGGCTTCGGCCAGGAGGAGCAGGAGACCGGCAAGCTCCGGGAGGTCGGGCGCCGGCTGTTCGCCGGGCGGCTGCGGACGATCAGGCTGAACGCCACCTACACCCCGGCGCTCCAGGCCGTCCCCGCCCTCGGCCAGGTCGCCATGCTCGCCCTCGGCGGCTGGCTGGCCGTGCGCGGGCACATCACCCTCGGCACGTTCGTCGCCTTCTCCACCTACCTGGCCCAGCTCGTCGGCCCGGTCCGCATGCTCGCGATGGTCCTCACCGTCGGCCAGCAGGCCCGCGCCGGCACCGAACGCGTCCTGGAGCTGATCGACACCGAGCCGTCCCTGACCGACGGCACCAAGGAGCTCCCGGCCGACGCGCCCGCCACCGTCGAGTTCGACGACGTGTCGTTCGGCTACGACCCCGACCGGCCCGTCCTGGACGGCCTCTCCTTCGAGATCCGGCCCGGTGAGACCCTCGCCGTCGTCGGCTCCTCCGGCTCGGGCAAGTCCACGGTCTCCCTGCTCCTGCCGCGCTTCTACGACGTGACGCGCGGCGCCGTCCTCGTCGGCGGGCACGACGTGCGCGAGCTGACGCTGGACTCGCTGCGGGCCGCGATCGGGCTGGTGCCCGAGGACTCGTTCCTCTTCTCCGACACCGTCCGCGCCAACATCGCCTACGGCCGCCCCGACGCCACCGACGAGGAGATCGAGGCCGCCGCCCGGGCCGCGCAGGCCCACGGATTCATCACCGACCTGCCCGACGGCTACGACACGACCGTCGGCGAGCACGGCCTGACCCTCTCCGGAGGCCAGCGCCAGCGCGTCGCCCTCGCCCGCGCGATCCTCACCGACCCCAGGCTGCTGGTCCTGGACGACGCCACCTCCGCCGTGGACGCCCGCGTCGAGCACGAGATCCACGAGGCCCTGGCACACGTCATGCGGGGCCGCACCACCCTGCTGATCGCCCACCGCCGCTCCACCCTCGGCCTCGCCGACCGCATCGCCGTCCTCGACCGCGGCCGCCTCGCCGACATCGGCACCCACGACGAACTCCAGGAGCGCTCCGCCCTCTACCGCCGCCTGCTCACCGACCCGGACGAGCTGGGCGCGGTCTCGCCCGGCCACGCCCGCCCGGCCGAGGTGGAGGAGGACACCTCCGTACGCGACGAGCTGGACGCCGAGTTCGACGCCGAACGCGGGGTCACCCCGCGGCTGTGGACCGGCGACCGCGCGCCCAAGGACACCGCGCTCGCCGGCACCCCCGCCACCCCCGAGCTGCTCGCGCAGGTCGACGCCCTGCCCCCGGCCGTCGACGTCCCCGACGTCGACGAGGCGCGTGCCGTGCTGCCGGAGGAGTCGTACGGGCTGCGGCGCCTGCTGCGGGGCTTCGGGCGCCCGCTGCTGGTCAGCCTCGCCCTGGTCGCCGTGGACGCCGGCATGGGCCTGCTGCTGCCGGTCCTGATCCGGCACGGCATCGACGACGGCGTCACCCGGCTCGCCCTCGCCGCGGTCTGGGCGGCCTCGCTGCTGGGCCTGCTCGCCGTGCTCGCCCAGTGGACGGCGCAGACCGGCGAGATCCGCATGACCGGGCGGACCGGCGAGCGGATCCTGTACTCCCTGCGCCTGAAGATCTTCGCCCAGCTCCAGCGGCTCGGCCTCGACTACTACGAGCGCGAACTGACCGGCCGGATCATGACCCGGATGACCACGGACGTCGACGCGCTGTCGACGTTCCTCCAGACGGGCCTGGTCACCGCCTTCGTCTCGGTCGTCACCTTCTTCGGCATCATGGTCGCCCTGCTGGTGATCGACGTGCAGCTCGCCCTGGTCGTCTTCGCCACGCTGCCGCCGCTGATCGTCGCCACGTTCTTCTTCCGCCGGGCCAGCGTGAAGGCGTACGAACTCGCCCGCGAGCGGGTGTCGACGGTCAACGCCGACCTCCAGGAGTCGGTGGCCGGGCTGCGCATCGTGCAGGCGTTCCGGCGCGAGCGCGACGGCGGCCGGCGCTTCGCCGAGCGCAGCGACAGCTACCGCCGGGCGCGCATCCGCGGGCAGTGGCTGATCTCGGTCTACTTCCCGTTCGTGCAGCTCCTGTCCTCCGGGGCGGCCGCCGCCGTGCTGATCGTCGGCGGCGGGCGCATCGACGACGCGACGCTGACGACCGGTGCCCTGGTGGCCTACCTGCTCTACATCGACCTGTTCTTCGCGCCCGTGCAGCAGCTCTCCCAGGTCTTCGACGGCTACCAGCAGGCGACCGTCTCCCTCGGCCGGATCCAGGAGCTGCTGCGCGAACCCACCTCCACGCAGGCCCCCCGCGAGCCCCTCGACGTGCCGTCCCTGCGCGGCGAGATCGCCTTCGAGGGCGTGCAGTTCCGCTACGGCGGCGACGACGCGGAGGCGGCCCTCACCGGCATCGACCTCACGATCCCGGCCGGGCAGACCGTCGCGTTCGTCGGCGAGACGGGCGCGGGCAAGTCGACGCTGGTCAAGCTGGTCGCCCGGTTCTACGACCCGACCGCGGGACGGGTGACCGTCGACGGGCGGGACCTGCGCGACCTCGACCTCACCGCCTACCGGCACCGCCTCGGCGTCGTCCCCCAGGAGGCCTACCTCTTCCCCGGCACGATCCGCGACGCCATCGCCTACGGGCGGCCGGACGCCACCGACGCCGAGGTGGAGGCGGCGGCGCGTGCGGTCGGCGCCCACGAGATGATCGCCACGCTGGAGGGCGGCTACCTCCACGAGGTCGCCGAGCGGGGCCGCAACCTGTCCGCCGGGCAGCGGCAGCTCATCGCGCTGGCCCGCGCCGAACTCGTCGACCCCGACGTGCTGCTCCTCGACGAGGCGACGGCCGCCCTGGACCTGGCCACGGAGGCGCAGGTCAACCAGGCCACCGACCGTCTCGCGGGCCGCCGCACGACCCTGGTGGTGGCCCACCGGCTGACCACGGCCGCCCGCGCGGACCGGGTCGTCGTCATGGACCACGGCCGGGTCGCCGAGGACGGTACGCACGACGAGCTGCTGGCGCTCGGCGGGCGGTACGCGCGGCTGTGGCGGACCTTCGTCGGGGCGGCCGAGCCGGAGGAGCCGGTCGGCGCGGCCCGCTGACCACGACGCGGAATCGCGCAACCTTTCGGCCCCCGGCGCGCGTCCGTACCTCCGTACGCAGTGACCGCCGTACGGAGGGGACCGCAGTGGGCAGGCAGGGCGGCGGGACACGCCGACGGCTGGCGGCCGGGATCGCCGTGCTGACCGCCGCCGGGCTCCTCGCTGTCGCGGCACCGCACGACGCGCAGGCGGCCGCGGCGGGCTGCGCGGGCCGCAAGGTGCGCACGCTGACCTTCTCCACCGGGTCCGTGCACGTCCACAAGCGCGGCGGCTACGTCTGCGCCGTCACCGTCCCGAAGAAGGCCGGCACTCCGCGCACGATGTCCGTCGGCGTGCAGCCGCGCGGCGGCCGGCCCGTCGTGGACTCCGGGCGCTACTCCTACCGGGCGGGCCCGGTGACCGTGCACGCCGGGCAGCGGTGCGTACGGGTGCGGGGCGGGGTGG
Organism: Streptomyces sp. NPDC018947; assembly: GCF_044390505.1. Lineage (NCBI taxonomy): Bacteria > Bacillati > Actinomycetota > Actinomycetes > Kitasatosporales > Streptomycetaceae > Streptomyces > Streptomyces sp. NPDC018947. Next base: position 984,289 of record NZ_JBIRZD010000001.1, on the reverse strand, counting down.
ACCGGGGCGCGGTCGCCTCCGGCTGGATCCTCTGCTGAGCGCCCGCCCACGCCATTTCCCCATCTCCCCTGGTGCGCGGACGACTTGCTCCGATAGCTTCCGGCGCACAGATGTTTCCAAGGGAGGGTGCATGCGCAAGGCGCTCAGATGGCTGCTGGCGCTCGTGGTGCTCATAGGCACCGTCAGCACGGCGGGGGCGGCCACCGCCGCCGAGCCGAAGGCCGTCGACATCAAGGACCGGCTGCTGTCCATACCGGGCATGAGCCTGATCGAGGAGAAGCCGTACACCGGCTACCGCTTCTTCGTCCTGAACTACACCCAGCCGGTGGACCACAGGAACCCGTCGAAGGGCACGTTCCAGCAGCGGATCACCGTGCTGCACAAGGACACCGCCCGTCCGACGGTCTTCTACACCGGCGGCTACAACGTCTCCACCAACCCCAGCCGCCGTGAGCCGACCCAGATCGTGGACGGCAACCAGGTCTCCATGGAGTACCGCTTCTTCACCCCGTCCCGGCCCCAGCCGGCCGACTGGTCCAAGCTGGACATCTGGCAGGCGGCCAGCGACCAGCACCGCATCTTCGAGGCCCTCAAGCCGGTCTACTCCCGGAACTGGATCTCCACCGGCGGCTCCAAGGGCGGCATGACCGCCACCTACTACGAGCGCTTCTACCCGCGCGACATGGACGGCGTCGTCGCCTACGTCGCCCCCAACGACGTGGTGAACAAGGAGGACTCGGCCTACGACCGCTTCTTCGCCGACGTCGGCACCCAGGAGTGCCGCGACCGCCTGAACGGCGTGCAGCGCGAGGCGCTGGTGCGCCGGGCGCCGCTGGAGAAGAGGTACGCGGCGTACGCGGCGGAGAACGGCTACACCTTCGACACCATCGGCAGCCTGGACCGCGCGTACGAGGCCGTCGTCCTCGACTACGTCTGGGGCTTCTGGCAGTACAGCACCCTGAAGGACTGCGCCGACATCCCCGCGGACGCCAAGAACGCCACGGACGACGCGATCTGGGAGTCGGTCGACACGATCTCCGGCTTCTCGGCCTACACCGACCAGGGCCTGACGACGTACACGCCGTACTACTACCAGGCGGGCACGCAGCTCGGTGCGCCGACGATCCACTTCCCGCACATCGAGAAGAAGTACATCCGCTACGGCTACCAGCCGCCGCGCAACTTCGTGCCCCGCGACATCCCGATGACGTTCCAGCCGTCGGCGATGCGCGACGTGGACACGTGGGTGCGGCACCACGCGAACCAGATGCTGTTCGTGTACGGCGAGAACGACCCGTGGGGCGCCGAGCCGTTCCGCCTCGGCCACGGAGCGCGTGACTCCTACGTGTTCACCGCCCCCGGCATGAACCACGGCGCCAACGTCGCCGGCCTGGTGCCCGAGCAGAAGGCTCTGGCCACCGCGCGGATCCTCGAGTGGGCGGGCGTCGCGTCCGCCACCGTCCAGGAGAACCCGTCCGCGGCCCGTCCGCTGGCGGCGTTCGACGCCAAGCTGGACAAGCGGGACGTGCGCAAGGAGTCGACGCTGCGTCCGTGACGCCGCGCGGCTGCCTGACAACACCCGGGGCACGCCCGGCCGTTGGCGACGCACACGCTCACGGCGGCCGGGCGCGGCCCACCGGGCGGCCGTCCCCGTCCGCCCCGCCCGCCGACGGGCTCCGGCAGCCCGCCGGCGGCGCGGCGGACAGCGACGGCGCACCCGCCCGCCGTCTTCCACGCATCGCAGTCCCCGGATCCCCGCGTCCGTGTGACCCGCCGCGGCGGGCCACACGGACGCGGGGCGATGTGCTCTGCGTACGGTGGCGGGCGCGTGCCGTACGCAGAGCTACGCCCGGTACGACAGCCCGTGTCCGAGCGGGTAGAGCACGGTCGCGGGATCGTCCGCGCGCACCACCGGCACGGGCAGCTTCCCGCGCGGCCGCACCCGTCCGGCGATCACCCGGGCCGCCGCCCGCACCTCGACGTCCGTCCAGGAGTAGGTGGCCAGGTACGCGGGGACGCCGGGGAGCTGGGCCACGTCGTACGGGTTGCGGACCGCCACCGCCACCACCGGCTTCCCGGTGGCCAGCAGCCGGGTGACCAGCGTGCGCTGACCGCTGCTCCCGGTGACGTTGTACGTGGCGACCACCACCGCGTCCACGTCCCCGGCGGCGGCGACCGCCCGGTCGATGACGGCGGCGGACGGTGCGGTGCCCGTGGACAGTGCGGTGGCGGTGAAGCCCAGTTCGCCCAGCGCGCCCGCGAGCGTGGCCGTCGGCGGACCCGTCGTGCCGGACGGGGAGGCGGGGTCGGCGCCGACGACGAGCAGCCGCGGCGTCCTGCGCCGGGACAGCGGCAGCAGGTTCCCCTCGTTGACCAGCAGGGTGGTGCCGCGCTCGGCGATCCGGTCGGCGGCGGCCAGGTGCCCGGGGGTGCCGACGGTGCGGTCGACGTCCGCGCCGCTCGTGTAGGCGTCCTCGAACAGTCCCAGCTTGGCCTTCAGCCGCAGCACGCGCAGGATCGATTCGTCGAGCCGCGCCTCGGTCAGCTCACCGTCGCGTACGGCCGTCAGCACCGCGTTCCACGCGAGGTCCAGGTCGGGCGGGTTGAGGAGCTGGTCGACGCCGGCCTTGAGCGCGAGCACCGGCACCCGTTCGTCGCCGTACTTGGTCCGCACGCCCTCCATGCCGAGGGAGTCGGTGACCACGACACCGTCGTAGCCGAGCTCCTCGCGCAGGATGCCGGTGAGGATCGGACGGGAGAGGGTGGCCGGGTCCCCGGAGTCGTCGAGGGCCGGGACGACGAGGTGCGCGGTCATGATCGAGTCGATGCCGGCCTCGATCGCCGCGCGGAACGGCGGCGCGTCCAGCGTCTCCCACTGGGCGCGGCTGTGCGTGATGACCGGCAGGCCGGTGTGGCTGTCGGTGGCGGTGTCCCCGTGCCCGGGGAAGTGCTTGGCGCACGCCGCGACGCCGGAGCGCTGATAGCCCGTCACCTCGGCCGCCACCATGCGGGCCACCGCCTGGGGGTCGGCGCCGAAGGAACGCACGCCGATCACGGGGTTGGCCGGGTTGACGTTCACGTCGGCCACGGGGGAGTAGTCCTGCCGGATGCCCAGCGCGCGCAGCTCGGCGCCCGAGACCTGCCCCAGGGTGCGGGCGTCGGACCGCGAGCCGTTCGCGCCGACGGCCATGGCGCCGGGGAAGAGGGTCGCCGGCTCGCCGACGCGGGCCACGATGCCGTGCTCCTGGTCGGTGGAGATGAGCACCGGCAGCCCGCGCGGCAGCGACAGGGACGCCTTCTGGATGCCGTTGGACAGGTCGGCGATCTGGTGCGGTTCGCGGGTGTTGTGGGCCCAGGCGAAGTAGATGACGCCGCCGACCCGGTACTTGGCGACCAGCTCGGCGGCCGTGCGGACGCCGATCTCCTTGAGGTTGGCGTCGATGTCGGCCTGGTCGGGGGCGGTGGCCGAGTGGCCGTAGACCCGCATCACGAAGAGCTGGCCGACCTTCTCCTCCAGCGACATGCGGGAGATGAGGGCGCGGAGCTTGTCGTCGTCGGGCCGGCGCGGTCCCGCGTAGGCGGCGGTGCCGGTCGCGAGCACCGCGGTGACGCCGGCGGTGGCGGCGAGGACGGTGCGTCTGGAGGGTCGTGCGGTGCTGCCCGGGCCGGCCGTGCTGCTGTCGTGCACGTGCGCTCCTTCCGGAGTGATCCGCTGGGGATCGCTGGAGAGCTGCTGAAGGAAACTTCCAAGGTGTCTTCAATATCCGGGAAGTTTCTGCCAGTCAAGGGAGCGCACAGGAGTCGTCCGAAGGGGTGAGGCAGGGAGGCGCCGCCGCCGGTCGGGGAGGGGCGCCGGCGAGGCGGGCGGCCGGCCGCGGCACGGAGGGAGAGTGGCCGGCGCTCGCGGACGGCGGGGCCGACACCGCGCCGCGGAGACCCTCCCGGCAACCGCCCCTCGGACGCACGGTACGGCGAGCGGGTTCCGGCGCCGCCGCGGCCGGGGCACGGCGTGCGGGGCGGCGGCTCAGCGTGGCGCGTGGTCCGCGGCCGGGCCCGCCTGCGCGCACACGCGGGGCCAGTGGTCGCGCAGCGCGCGCACCGTCTCGGCGATCGCCGGGCGCCGGGCCGCCCCCGTGCGCCACAGCGCGTACAGCCGCCGTACGGGCATCGGGTCGAGCGGCACCCGCACCACCCCCGGGGGCAGCGGTCCCCGCCCCAGCCGGGGGATCAGCGCGATGCCGAGCCCGGCGGCCACCAGGGCGACCAGGGTCGGGTTCTCCTCGGCCCGGTGGACGATGTCCGGCTCGTGCCCGGCCGCGCGCAGGGTCCGTACCAGCCAGTCGTGGCAGACCCGGCCGGGCGGCTGGCAGATCCAGCGCTGCCCGCCCAGCTCCGAGCGCCGCACCGCCCCGCGCCCCGCGAAGGGGTGCCCCTCGGGGACGAGGAGGTCGCACAGGTCGTCGCCGATCGGCGCCTGCTCCACCCCGGCCGGGGCGGGCAGCGGCGCGATGTCCCAGTCGTGGGCGACGACGAGATCCACCGCGCCCTTCGCCACCAGATCCACGGACAGGTGCGGATCGACCTCGGTGAGCCGGGCGTCGAGCGCCGGGTGACGCGCCGCCAGATCGGCCAGTACGGACGGCATCAGCCCGCGCGCCGCCGACGCGAACGCGGCGATGTCCAGCCGCCCCGCCGGCACCCCGCGCCGCTCTTCGAGCCCGGTCTCCGCGCGCTCCACGATCGCCATCAACTCACGGGCTGTCGCGGCCAGTTCCCACGCCTCGTCGGTCAATCGCACCCCGCGCCCCTCCCGTTCGAGGAGCACCGTCCGGGTCTCCCGCTCCAGCTTGGCGATCTGCTGGGAGACGGCGGAGGGGGTGAAGCCGAGCGCGGCGGCGGCCGCCCCGACGGTGCCGTGGACGGAGACGGCGTGCAGCGCGCGCAGGCGCTGGAGATCGAGCATGGCGGCTCCCGGGGCACGGCGGAACAGCGGACAGCGGTGATGAAGCGTTCCTTCATCCAACCATGCAGCAATCATCGCTGGTGCTACACGATCAGGCCGGGCGATGCTCCCTGTATGCGACCCTCCCACCTCGCCCTCGGCGTGCTCGTCGCCGCCGTCTGGGGCGTCAACTTCACCGTCATCGAGATCGGCCTCGACCACTTCCCGCCCCTCCTCTTCTCCGCCCTGCGCTTCCTGGCCGCGGCCCTGCCCGCCGTGTTCTTCGTGGGGCGCCCCAAGGTGGCCTGGAAGTGGATCGTGGCGGTGGGCCTGGCGCTCGGGGTGGCGAAGTTCGGCCTGCTCTTCGTCGGCATGGACGCGGGGATGCCGGCCGGCCTGTCCTCCCTGGTGCTGCAGATCCAGGCCGTCTTCACGGCCGTGATCGCGGCGGCGGTGCTGGGCGAACGCCCCGCCGGCGTCCGGGTGCTGGGCATGGTGGTGGCCTGCGCGGGCATCGGCGTGGCGGCCGTCGACGAGGGCACCTCCGGCCCGCTGGGCGCCTTCGCCCTGGTGGTCGCCGCGGCGGCGGCCTGGGGCGTGTCCAACGTCCTGACCCGCAGGGCGGCCCCGCCGGACGCGCTGAACTTCATGGTGTGGGTGTCCACCGTCCCGGTCCTGCCGCTCCTCGCCCTCTCCCTGCTCACCGAGGGCCCCTCCCGGGACCTCGAAGCCCTGCGCGGCCTGGACTGGCAGGGCGCGGGCACGATCCTCTTCGTCGCCTGGGTCTCGACGGTCTTCGGCTTCGGCGCCTGGGGGTGGCTGCTGCGCCGCCACCCCGCCTCGACGGTCGCGCCGTTCTCCCTGCTGGTGCCCGTCTTCGGCATGACGTCGGCGGCCCTGTTCCTCGGCGAGCCGGTCACCCCGCTGCGGTGGTGCGCGGCGGCGCTGCTGGTGGGCGGCGTGGCCATGACGTCGCTGACCCTCCCGCGACGCGGCGGGCGCCCGGCCGAGGGCGGCGAGCGGTCCGAACGCCCGGTGGAGCCCCTCGCGGAGGCCGCCCGTCCCGAGTACCACCGTGCGTAATCCCTATGAAAACGCGGACTACTTGTCTGCATAACCGTTCACTCGTTTGCCGCGCATCCGGCTGAGGCGGGCCGACGTTAGTGGGAATATGACCAAGGTAACTGGGGGAAAGTGTCTCCCTTGGGCTTCTGATCGCGCAGACACGGCGGGGGGCCTGGCGACGAAGGAACGGCCCGCCTTCTCACGGGCCGTGTGACCGGGCCGTGTACGAAGAAGAACGGTATTACGGACCGGATTCCTCCGCGCCACACCCCTACCCCGGACCGGGACCGGCCTACTACCCCGGCCCCGATCCGGGCTCGTATCCCGGCCCGGACGCGTCCTTCCACCTCGGCCCCGACGCCACCCCGTACCCCACCCCCGAGCCGGGGTACGGTCACCGCGCCGAGCCGGGTCCCGGCCGTCACCGCGCCCCCGACGTCGACCACTCCCTCCCCCTCGACCCGGACCTGGACATGTCCTGGGACCCGGCCGAGGAGCTGGCCTTCATGCTCCAGGACGCCCTGGAGGAGCAGCAGGCCCCCCACGCGCCCCCGCCCGGGTACGACGCGCCCCCGCCCGGGTACGAGGCACCGCCGCCCGCACCCGAGGCGACGGGCACTCCCCTGGAGAACCTCCAGGCGATCACCGCCGAACTGCCCCCCCTGCGGGTGGCCCGCCGCCACCGCAGGACCCGGGAACGACGCCGCCCGCGGGGGATGCACGCGGTCAGCTACGCCATCGCCGCCGTCATCACCGTCATCGCCTCGGCGGTCAGCTTCTTCGGCGGCGTGGTCGCCTACGACCCCCTGCGCGTCGTCGCCCTGACCCGCCTGCAGTCCGGTGCCGTGTCCTGGTGGCCCCTGCTCGTCTACGGGCCCTGGCTCGCGGCGTCGCTGTCGGTCCTGCGCGCGGCCCTGCACCGGCGCCGCGCCGTGCACTCCTGGTGCGTGGTCCTGGCCTTCTCGCTCATCGCGATGGTCCTGTGCGTCTGCGCCGAGGCTCCCCGCACCCTCATGGACGTCGCGGCCGCCGCCCTGCCGGGGCTGGCGTCGCTGACCTGCTTCCAGCAGCTCGTACGCCAGATCACGCTCACCCGGCCGCCCCGGCGGGCCACCCCCAGGCACCGGCTGCGGTCCCCCGAGGGGGCCGAGGCGGCGCGGGCGGCCGACCCGGCACCGGGTCAGGGCCCCGGCGACCCGGGCGCGCGCAAGGACGGCGCGCCTGCGGAGGGCCCCCGGCGGGCCGACGGGCGCGGGCAGCGGCCGCCGACGCCCGGGCCCCGTACGCAGCCCCCGCCCAAGACGTACGTGATCAGCGACAACCGTCCGCTGCGCAACCAGCCGCGGAAGCCGCCCGGCCCCGTCCCCCAGCCCCGGAGCGCCGGTTCTCAGGCGGACTCGTTGAGCAGCCGGGCGAGGTGACGGCGGCCCTCGTCCAGCAGGCCGGGCAGCGGGGCGGCGGCCTCGTACCACCGCTTCTCGTACTCCCAGCACAGCCAGCCGTCCCAGCCCTCGCGGGAGAGCACCTCCACGCACTCCGCCAGCGGCAGCACGCCCGCGCCGAGCGGCAGCGGCGTGGTGTCGTCGGGGGAGGCGATGTCCTTCACCTGCACGTAGCCGAGGTGCGGGGACAGGGCCGCGTAGGTGTCCGTGGGCTGCTCGCCGCCGAGCCAGGTGTGCATGATGTCCCACAGGGCGCCGACCTGCCGGTGGCCGACCAGTCCGAGGACGCGCATCGCGTCGGCGCCGGTGCGGTGGGAGTCGTGGGTCTCCAGCAGGATCCGCACACCCGCGTCCGTGGCGTACTCGGCGGCGGTGCCCAGGCGCCGGGCGGCCGTCGCGTCGGCCTCCTCGGGGCTCTGGCCGGGGTCACCGCCGGGGAAGACGCGGACGTACGGGGCGCCCAGGTCGCGGGCCAGGTCGAGGAGGGCGCGGATCTCGGCGACGACGGCGTCGTCGTCGCCGGGCGCGGCGACCCGCGCGTATCCCGCCACACCGAGCACCTCGACACCGGCCGCCCCGAACGCGGCGGCCACGTCGGCCCGTTCCTCGGGGGTGAGGTCCGGACGCACCGGCTCCTCGGGATGGGCGCGCAGTTCGACGCCGTGGTATCCGTGAGCGGTCGCGAGCCGCAGCACCTCGCTCAGTGGCTGTCCGGGCAGTCCAAGGGTGGAGAACGCCAGCTTCATGCCCGGGGACCCTACCCGCGGACGGCCTGCGGATTCCTTCGGAGAGGGGGTGTCGCGGCAGACATGCGTCCCGTGGGCGGCCGTCGTGCCGCGGTCTCGCCCTCCCCGGGGGAACGGGGAAGCCGGTCCGGTCGCGGCGGAAGCGGGGCCGGGAGGCGGCTGCCTCCGGCGTCTCCCGCCGCAACCCCCCGCGCGAGTAACCCGTCGGGGGCGACCGGCGATCCCGCAGTCGTCCGGCGTTCGGGGAGGAGGTGGGGTCCGAAGCGGGGACGGGCGGCGGCGGCCCCGCCACCACCGGCGCGGACACCGGGCGCCGTCACGGCGACGGCGCCCTCACCGGCGCCGCCCCGGGGCACGGCGCCGCCCCCGCCTACGCCCGGGGCACCGCGGAGGACCCCCGTACCATCAACTCCCCCCGCACCGTGGCGATCCCGCCGGGCGGAGCCTCCTCACGGCCCATCGCGATCCGCCCCGCCCGCGCCCCCGCCTCCGCCAGCGGCAGCCGCACCGTCGTCAGCGCGGGGACGGCGTCGATGCTGAACGGCAGGTCGTCGAAGCCGGCCACCGACACGTCCCGCGGGATCCGCAGCCCGGAGTCCCGCAGCGCCGCGCAGGCCCCGAGCGCCACGGTGTCGTTCGCGGCGACGACCGCGGTGAGGGACGGATCCCTGCGCAGGAGTTCGAGCGTGGCCTCGTAGCCGGACTGCCGGTCGTAGCGGCCGTGGACCGTCCAGCGGGGGTCCTCCGCGATGCCGTGCGCGGCGAGCGCGGCGCGGTGCCCCTCCAGCCGGTGCCGGGTGGTGGTCCGCTCCTCGGGGCCCGCGATGTAGCCGAGCCGCCGGTGGCCGAGGCCGACCAGGTGCTCGGTCAGCGTCCGGCCGCCCCCGCGGTTGTCGAAGGTCAGCGCGATCGCCCCGGTCCCCGGCACCGGAGGCCGCCCGCACAGCACCACCCGCGTCCCGGCGTCCGCCAGCTTCCGCAGCTTCGCCGCCACGGCCGCCTGGTGTGCCGCGTCCTCCCTCGCCCCGCCGGTCAGCACCACGGCCGCCGCCCGCTGCCGCTGGAGCAGCGTGAGGTAGGTCAGCTCGCGTTCCGGGGCGCCGCCGGTGTTGCAGACCACGGCGAGTCTCTCGCCGCCCGCCCTGCCGCCGGGCCCGCCGATCTCGGACTGGATCGCACCGGCCATCACGCCGAAGAAGGGGTCGGCGATGTCGTTGACCAGGATGCCCACCAGGTCGGAGGTCGCCGCCGCCAGGGCGCTGGCGGGGCCGTTGAGCACGTAGTCCAGGTCGTCCACGGCCTTGAGCACCCGCTCGCGGGTGGAGGCGGCGACGGGATAGTTCCCGTTCAGCACGCGCGACACCGTCGCGGGGGAGACCTTGGCGCGGGCCGCCACGTCCGCCAGTGTCACCGTCATGTCCTCGTCCTCCGGTCGCGCGTCTCGTCGTACGCCCCGGTCCTCGGAGCCGGGGACCCCGGGCCCGGTGCCGTGCCGACCCTAAGGCCCGCGCCCGCCGCCGTCCGCCCCCTCGGGCGACCCGTCCGGAACGGACCCTTGTCCGGACCTCCGTCCACAGGTTAGCTTCGGCCCGTATAGAAAGCGCTTGCTGAACCGCTTGTCCGTCCGACCGGACGGCGCGCGGACCGCGTACGAAGGGAACGACGTGACACGCAAGACGGTGCGTATCGCCATGAACGGTGTGACCGGCCGCATGGGCTACCGCCAGCACCTCGTCCGCTCCATCCTGGCCATCCGCGAGCAGGGCGGCCTCGACCTGGGCGGCGGCACCGTGCTGTGGCCGGAGCCGGTCCTGGTCGGCCGCCGCGAGCACGCGCTGCGGGAGCTGGCGGGGCGGCACGGGCTGGAGCACGTCTCGACGGACCTGGACGCGGTGCTCGCCGACGAGAGCGTCGAGATCTACTTCGACGCCCAGGTGACCTCGGCCCGCGAGGAGGCGATCAGGAAGGCGATCGCCGCGGGCAAGCACGTCTACACCGAGAAGCCCACGGCCACCGGCCTGGACGGCGCCCTGGAGCTCGCCCGCCTGGCGAACGACGCGGGCATCAGGCACGGCGTCGTCCAGGACAAGCTGTTCCTCCCCGGCCTGCTCAAGCTCAAGCGCCTGGTCGACGGCGGCTTCTTCGGCCGGATCCTGTCCGTCCGCGGAGAGTTCGGCTACTGGGTCTTCGAGGGCGACTGGCAGGAGGCCCAGCGCCCGTCCTGGAACTACCGCGCCGAGGACGGCGGCGGCATCGTCGTCGACATGTTCCCGCACTGGGAGTACGTGCTGCACGAGCTGTTCGGCCGGGTGCGGTCCGTGCAGGCCCTGACCGCCACCCACGTCCCGCGGCGCTGGGACGAGAACGGCAAGCCCTACGAGGCCACCGCCGACGACGCCGCGTACGGCGTCTTCGAGCTGGAGGGCGGCGCGATCGCCCAGATCAACTCGTCCTGGGCGGTGCGCGTCAACCGTGACGAGCTGGTCGAGTTCCAGGTCGACGGCACCGAGGGCTCCGCGGTCGCGGGCCTGCGCGGCTGCCGCGTCCAGCACCGCTCCGCCACCCCCAAGCCGGTCTGGGACCCGGACGTCCCGGCCACCGAGGTCTTCCGCGACCAGTGGCAGGAGGTCCCGGACAACGGCGAGTTCGACAACGGCTTCAAGGCCCAGTGGGAGCTGTTCCTGCGCCACGTCTACGCCGGCGCCCCGTACCACTGGGACCTGCTGGCCGGCGCCCGCGGCGTCCAGCTCGCCGAACTGGGCCTGAGGTCCTCGGCCGAGGGCCGCCGCCTCGACGTACCGGAGATCTCCCTGTGACCCTGCACCTCCCCGACGCGAACGGCACCCTGCGCGCCTACGAGCCGCGCACCGACCCCCTGACCCTTTCTTCGGCAAGCGCTTTCACCTCCCGTACGGTCTTCTCGGCGGCGCACGTCGTCGCCGACCCGTACGCGGACACCACACCGGACGGCCCCGCCGCCGTCGACTGGGACGCCACGCTCGCCTTCCGCCGCCACCTGTGGTCCCACGGGCTCGGCGTCGCCGAGGCGATGGACACCGCCCAGCGCGGCATGGGCCTCGACTGGGAGGGCGCCGCCGAACTGATCCGCCGGTCCGCCGCCGAGGCGAAGGCGTGCGGCGGCCGCGTCGCCTGCGGAGTGGGCACGGACCAGCTCACCACCGGCACCCTCGCCGAGGTCCGGGCGGCCTACGAGGAACAGCTCGCGGTGGTGGAGGAGTCGGGCGCGCAGGCCGTCCTGATGGCCTCCCGCGCCCTCGCCGCCGCGGCCCGGGGCCCCGAGGACTACATGGAGGTGTACGGCCACCTGCTGCGCCAGTCCGCCGAGCCGGTGATCCTGCACTGGCTGGGCCCGATGTTCGACCCGGCGCTGGAGGGCTACTGGGGCTCGTGCGACCTCGACGCGGCCACGGAGACCTTCCTGGAGGTCATCGCCGCCCACCCCGGCAAGGTCGACGGCATCAAGGTCTCATTGCTGGACGCCGGGCGCGAGATCGGCCTGCGCCGCCGCCTGCCGCGCGGGGTGCGCTGCTACACGGGCGACGACTTCCACTACCCCGAGCTGATCGCGGGCGACGCGGAGGGCTTCAGCCACGCCCTCCTCGGCATCTTCGACCCGCTGGGCCCGCTGGCCGCCGAGGCGGTGCGCGTCCTGGACACGGGCGACACGGAGGGCTTCCGCGCCCTCCTCGACCCCACGGTGCCCCTGTCCCGCCACCTCTTCCAGGCCCCCACCCGCTACTACAAGACGGGTGTGGTCCTCCTGGCCTGGCTCGCGGGTCACCAGAGCCACTTCACGATGGTGGGCGGCCTCCAGTCGGCCCGTTCCCTGCCGCACCTCGCCCGCGCCTACGAACTCGCCGACGGCCTCGGCCTGTTCCCGGACCCGAAACTGGCGGAGGAACGGATGCGGACCCTTCTCGCGCTGCACGGAGTGGACCGGTGACCGGCCTCGGACGCTTCAGCGTCAACCAGATGACGGTCAAGCAGCTCTCCCTGCCCGAGCTGACCGCGGCCTGCCGCGACCTGGGCATCGGCAACGTCGGCCTGTGGCGCGAGCCCGTCCAGTCATACGGCGTCGAGGCGGCGGCCGCGCTGGTCCGCGACGCGGGCCTGCGCGTCACCACCCTGTGCCGGGGCGGCTTCCTGACGGCGACCGACCCCGCCGAACGCGCCAGGGCCCTCGCCGACAACCGCAGGGCCGTCGACGAGGCCGCCACCCTCGGCACCGACACCCTGGTCCTGGTCTCGGGCGGTCTCCCGCCCGGGTCAAAGGACCTGAGCGCGGCCCGCGAACGCATCGCCGACGCCCTGTCCGAACTCGCCCCGTACGCCGAACGGCACGGCGTCCGCCTCGCCATCGAGCCGCTGCACCCGATGTTCGCCTCCGACCGCTGCGTGGTCTCCACCCTCACCCAGGCCCTGGACCTCGCCGAACGCTTCCCGGCCCACCAGGTGGGCGTCACGGTCGACACGTACCACGTCTGGTGGGACGACCGGGCCCCCGCCGAGATCGCCCGCGCCGGTGCGGCCGGCCGCATCCACAGCTTCCAGCTCGCCGACTGGACGACCCCCCTGCCCGAGGGCGTCCTCAACGGCCGGGGCCAGATCGGCGACGGCGCGATCGACATGCGCGAGTGGAAGACCCGCGTGGAGTCGGCGGGCTACACGGGCCCGATCGAGGTCGAGCTCTTCAACGAGGCCCTGTGGTCCCGGGACGGCCGTGAGGTACTGGCGGAGACGGCCCGCCGCTTCGTGGAACACGCGGCGTAAGTCACCGTCCGAGCCGGCCGGTGACGTGTCACGCCGTCCCGCAACGGCCGCGGAGGAGCTCCACGCCGTCGCCCTCGAGATCGTCGCAGCAGGCCGCGCGACCGGTCATGGCCATCACCAGGGAGACGGTGGGGCCGGACACGAGGGGTCCGGAACCGGCCGCGAAGGGGCCGTCGTCCGCCACGAGTCCCAGGCCGGCGACGCGCCCCTTGGCGACGACCACCATGTCCGAGCCCCGGTAGTACTCGGCCACCTGCGTGACGACCTCGATCGGGTGGTCGCGGCGGATGCCGAGCGGGCGCCGGATGTCCTCTCCGTGCACGATCGTCTCGCCCAGCATGGCGATGGCGGGCAGGGGCGGCTTGGTCCTGCTCGGGACGATGCGCCGGAAGCGTTCGAGGGTCTCGTCCGGGCCCTCTCCGAGCTGCTCGGCCAGCCGCACGGCCACCTGCTTGTCGAAGTCGAACCGGCAGCGGATCACTCCCGCCAGCCAGCTCACGGGGGTGAGGCTCGCGCCCGCGGTCAGGTGCGCCAGTACCTCCCGCACCGTCAGTCCGGCGCAGAGCGAGGGCGTCGCCCACTGCTCGTCCGTCAGCTCCGCGAGGTCGGCGGCCAGCGCGGCTCGCTCGGCGTGGATCGAGGGCCAGATCCCGGTCTCGCGGTTGCGGTCCGCTGTCAGTGCCGGATCAGTCATGAGGGCTGGACTCCTGTCGGGGACGGTGATCGGGCCGCCCCCGGCCCGGTCGACGGACGTCCGGCAGGGGGCGCTCCCGAAGGAGACTCCGGCTCCGGGGCGAAGTCATCGCCGGTGAGCGAAGAAGGATACGGAACTCGGCGGGCTCTGCTGTCGATCCGGTCGTGTCCCGTTCGACGTACCGATGTGGGGCACCTCGCCCCACGAGGAGAGACGGGACGCACACGATGGACCAACTGCTGAGAGTCATGAACTTCAACGTGTCGAGCGACGGGATCGGCGCCGGCGAGAACCAGAGCCTGGAGTGCCCGTTCGGCCTCCCGAGTCCGGAGAGGCTGTTCTCCTGGGCCGGCGCCACGGCGAGCTGGCCGATGCGCACCGACCCCGGGGGGAGCCGAGGGATCGACGACTACTTCACGCGGGACTTCGCACGCAACATCGGCGCCGAGATCATGGGCCGCAACAAGTTCGGCCCCCAGCGCGGGCCCTGGCGGGACCACGACTGGCAGGGCTGGTGGGGGGACGAGCCCCCGTTCCACACCCCGGTGTTCGTCCTGACCCACCACCCGCGCCCTTCGATCACCCTCTCCGACACCACGTTCCACTTCGTGGACGGCAGCCCGGCCACGGTCCTGGAACAGGCACGGGAGGCGGCCCGGGGCAAGGACGTCCGGCTCGGCGGCGGCGTCACCACCATCCGCGAGTTCCTCGACGCCGACCTGGTCGACACCCTCCACGTGGCGGTCTCCCCGGTGAAGCTCGGCACGGGCCTGCGCCTGTGGGAGTCCCCCGAGGACCTCCTCGACCGCTTCCACCTGGAAACCGTCCCCAGCCCGAGCGGCGTGACGCACCACTTGTTCTGGCGGAGGTGAGCCGAGGGGCGGCTCAGTCGTCCCAGAACGCCCAGAAGACGCCGATCTCCGTGTCGGACACAGCGACGAGCCCACAGTCAGTGATGTAGACGGAAAGGCAGTCCCACTCCGTGTCGGGGTTCAGGAGGTCGGCGTTGGGGTCTCTGCGGGCCTCGGCGGCATTCGTGAAGAATCGACTGTTGGCGCCGAACCGCGACAGAATCGTGCGTGCGCTCCGGAAGAGTCCTTCCTTTCGCTGCTCGAAATCAGGGATGCTGGAAGCCTGGTACAAGTCGCCTTGCAGGGCCACCAGGAGCCGACCGGCCGATTCCACTCCGACCTCGTGCAGCGACGCCCCGGTCTCCTCGGGACTCCAGGGGAAGAACGGTGAGTTCGTCCCACCGCGGTTCTCGTTGTCGGGCGCGTAATTGAGCGAGGCCCAGTGTCGTGGATCGACAGCCTTGAGAGCCATGAGCGCGGTCATGTCACGGCGCCAGTCGTCATGACGCCTGGGACCCACCTGAGCGAAGGTCCAGCCGCCACCGAACAGATCGAGCAGGGCCGATTTCCAGGAGTCGGCGTCGACAACGGGTTCTTCCTCCGGCACGGCGTTCCTTTCATGCGTTGGGCGGGACTCCTGTTCAGCGGCTGCGGAAGCCCTCACCGGCCTCCCGGCGAGAATTTTCGCCGCCCCGTGCAACCCTCCCCGCCCCCCGCGGGTCGTACGGGGCGTCAGGACGCCTGCGGGGGAGATCCGGGGGGATCGCGGGGGTCCGAGGGGGAGGAATTCGGGAGGGTCCGGTCGGTGACCGGGCCCTCCCGGCTGTCCGGGGGCCCTCGGGTCAGGAGGGTGCGGGCACCGCGGTCTCGGGGGCCGCGACGACGTGGAGGCCGTCGCGGTGGATCCGCTCGCGGCCCCACTCGCCGAGGGGGCGCAGTGCCTCGTTGAGTGCCGCGCCCGACTCGGTCAGGGAGTACTCCACCCTCGGCGGCACTTCCGCGTAGACCCGGCGGTGGATGAGGCCGTCCTCTTCCATCTGGCGCAGGTGCTGCGTCAGCATCTTCTCGCTCACGCCCGGCAGCGCCCGCCGCAGCTCGGCGAAACGCCGGATGCCGTGGGCCTCCAGCTCCCACAGGACGAGGCCCTTCCACTTACCGCTGACGACGTCGAGCGCGGCGTCGATGCCACAGATGTAGGGACCGTTGCGGGACGCCTTCGCCATGGATCCTCCTCACTTACCAAAAGGTAAGTACCGCAGTAAATAGTGGGTACTTCCGCGACGATACAGCGTTCCGCAGCATGGTCGTCGTGCCCGAATCAACGAGAAACCCCGCCCAGCCGACCGACGTCAGCATGCTCGGCCTCGGCGCGATGGGCCGCGCGCTGGCGACCGCGTTGCTCGACGCCGGCCGCTCCGTCACCGTCTGGAACCGAACCCCCGACCGCGCCGCCGAGCTGGTGGCCCGCGGCGCCCGTGCCGCGGGCTCGGTCGGCGAGGCCGTGGCGGCGAGCCCGGTGGTCGTCGCCTGCCTGCTCAAGTACCCCTCGGTCCGCGAGACCCTCGACCCGGCCGCCGAGGAGCTGCGCGGCCGCACCCTCGTCAACCTCACGACCACCACGCCGAACGAGTCCCGCGCACTCGCCGCCTGGGCGGCCGGACACGGCGTCGAGTACCTCGACGGCGCCATCATGGCCGTACCCGCCATGATCGGGTCCGGGGAGGGCCAGATCTTCTACAGCGGCTCGCGGACGGCGTACGACACCCTCCGGCCGGCCTTCGGCGTCTGGGCCGCGAGCGAGTTCCACGGCGAGGACGCCGGCCGGGCGTCGCTCGTGGACCTGGCCATGCTGTCCGGGATGTACCAGATGTTCGCGGGCTTCCTCCACGGCGCGGCGATGGCCGCCTCCGCGGGGATGAGCGCGTCCGAGTTCGCCGCCCGGCAGACCCCGTTCCTGTCCGCCATGACCCAGGAGTTCGCCGGCTACGCGAAGGTCGTCGACGGCGGCGACTACACCGTCCCGGGCCAGCAGAGCCTGGACTTCTCCGACCTGTCGGACCTGGTGCGCGCCAGCGAGGAGGAGGGCGTCGATCCCTCCCCGATCGCCGCCGTCCAGGCGCTGATCAGCCGCCAGAAGGAGGCCGGTCACGGCGCGGAGGGCTTCGCGAGGATCTACGAGGGCCTGCGCGCCGCCGGCTCCGCCGAGGAGGACGCCGCATGAACGCCACCCCCGTCACGCTCCTCGGACTCGGCCCGATGGGCCAGGCCATGGTCCGTACGCTGCTCGCCGCCGGCCACCCGGTCACCGTGTGGAACCGCACCGCCGCCCGGGCCGACGCCGTCGTGGCCGAAGGCGCCGTCCGGGCCGCCTCGCCCGCCGACGCGGTCGCCGCGAGTGAGCTGGTGATCCTCAGCCTCACCGACTACGACGCGATGTACGACGTCCTGGGGCCCGCGGCCGCGGAGCTGGCCGGCCGCACCGTCGTCAACCTCAGCTCGGACACCCCCGACCGGGCCCGCGAGGCCGCCGCCTGGGCGGCCGGGCACGGGGCGCGCTTCGTGACCGGCGGCGTGATGGTGCCCGCGCCGATGGTGGGAACCGAGGCCGCCTACGTGTACTACAGCGGCCCGGCGGAGGCCTTCGAGGAGCACCGCGCGGTACTGACCCGGATCGGAGCCCCGCGCCACCTCGGCGAGGACCCCGGCCTGGCGCAGTTGATGTACCAGGCGCACCTCGACGTGTTCCTGACGAGCCTGTCGGCGCTCATGCACGCCACCGCGCTGCTGGGCTCGGCCGGGATCACCGCGACGGAGGCGGTCTCGGAGCTGATGTCGACCCTGACGGACATCCCGGCGATGCTCCGGGCCGGTGAGAACGTCGGCGCGCAGATCGACGCCGGCGAGCACCCGGGCCATCTGAGCACGGTGGCCATGATGGGCGCGACGACGGACCACATCGTCGCCACCAGCGCCGCCCTCGGCATCGACCTCGCGCTCCCGCGCGCCGTCCAGGCGCACTACCACCGCGCGATCGCCGACGGTCACGGGAAGGACAACTGGACCCGCATCGTCGACGGCATCCGGACACCGGGAACGGACGCGCAGGGCCGCCGTCCCTGACGTCCGGCCCCACCCGCCGCGCGCCTCGTGTCCTCCCGGTCGTCGTCCCGGGAGGACACGCCCGCGTCGCGTCCGGCTAGAAGAACACCCCGCAGCGCAGCAGCACGTTCGCGTACGGGCGGGCCTCGCCGGTGCGGACCACCAGGCGGGCGCCGGCCGAGAGTTCCTTCAGGCGTTCGTGCGGGACCAGCCGCAGGTCCGGGCAGCGCTCGTCGAGCAGTGCGGCGGCTTCCGCGTTGGCCTGCCGTACCTCCGCCGCCGCCGTCGCACCCTCGATCACCAGCTCGTCCAGCAGGCCGTCCAGCACCTCGGCGAAGGACGGCACCCCGGCGCGGAAGGCCAGATCGACGACGCGGGGGCCGTCGGGGACGGGCATCCCGGCGTCGCACACCAGCACGCCGTCGCCGTGGCCGAGTCCGGCGAGCGCCCCGGCCAGGTGGCGGTTGAGTATCCCGGCCTTCTTCACCGTGCCTCCCCCCGCGTGACCGCCCCGCTCACAGCGCGTCGACCTCCGCCGCCGTCGGGTACGACACCTGCGCCCCCGCCTTCGTGACGGCGGCCGCCCCGACCCGCGCCGCGTACGCCGCGGCCGCGGCGAGCGACTCGCCCGTGCCCAGCCGCCAGGCCAGCGCCGCCGTGAACGCGTCCCCGGCGCCCGTCGTGTCCACCGCGTCCACCTTCACGGACGGCACACGGGTGACGCCCTCGGCGGCCGAGGCGACCAGCGCGCCCTCCGCGCCCAGGGTCACGACCACCGAACGCGGCCCCTTGGCCAGCAGGAGACGGGCCCAGTCCTCGGGACGCCCGCTCACACACGCGTCGCCGAGGATCACCTTCGCCTCGTGCTCGTTGACGATCAGCGGGTCGCAGGCCGCCAGCACCTCCCGCGGCAGCGGGCGCGGCGGCGAGGGGTTCAGCACGAAGCGGCTGCCCGGCGCCAGGCTCCGGGTGACCTCCACGACCGATTCCAGCGGGATCTCCAACTGCGCCGACACGACCCGCGAGGCCTGGAACAGACTCGCGGCGGCGCGCACGTCCTCCGGCGCCAGCCGGCCGTTCGCGCCCGGCGAGACCACGATGCTGTTGTCCCCGGACGGGTCGACGGTGATCAGCGCGACGCCGGTCGGCGCACCGCCCACCAGCACACCGACGGTGTCGACGCCCGCCTCCCGCTGCGAGTCCAGCAGCAGCCGGCCGTGGGAGTCGTCGCCGACCCGGGCCAGCAGGGCCGTACGGGCGCCCAGCCGGGCGGCGGCCACCGCCTGGTTCGCGCCCTTGCCGCCCGGGTGGACGGCCAGGTCGGAGCCGAGCACCGTCTCGCCCGCGCCGGGCCGCCGCTCGACACCGATCACCAGGTCGGCGTTGGCCGATCCGACGACCAGAAGGTCGTAGTCGTACATGAATCGCTCCCCGTTCCGGGTGAGTCCGAGTAGATCCGAGTGAAGGACGAGTGAATGACGAGTGCATACGAGTCAGGAGGGCGGGCGGTCGTGGTGACCGCCCGCCCGTGCGCACGTCCGTGCGCCCGTGTCAGCCCTCGAAGCCGGCCACGTTCTCCTTGGTGACCACCTTCACCGGCACCTTCACCATCTTCTCCACCTTCTTGTCCTCGGCGGCCCGCAGCGCGTTCCGCACGGCGATCCGGCCCAGTTCCTTCGGCTGCTGCGCGACGGACGCGTACAGCGTGCCCGCCTCGACCGCCTTCAGCCCGTCCGGCGTGCCGTCGAAGCCGACGACCTGGACCGACTTGCCTGCCTTGGAACCGAGCGCCTTGATCGCGCCGAGCGCCATCTCGTCGTTCTCGGCGAAGACACCGTTGATGCCGGGGTGGGCCTGCAGCAGGTTCGTCATCACGTCCAGGCCCTTGGTGCGGTCGAAGTCCGCGGGCTGCTTGGCGACGACCTTGATGCCCGGGTAGGCCTTCAGACCGGCCGCGAAGCCCGCCCCGCGCTCCCGGCTGGCGGAGGTGCCGGCCTGGCCCTGGAGGATGACGATCGTGCCCTTGCCGCCCAGCTTCTCGGCCAGCGCCTTGGCGCCCAGCGCGCCGCCCTCGACGTTGTCGGAGGCCACCAGCGCGGACGTGTCCGCCTTGTTGACGCCGCGGTCCACGGCGACGACCGGGATGTCGGCCTTGTTCGCGCCGCGCACCGCGGGACCGGCGGCGTCGGAGTCCACCGGGTTGACGATGATCGAGGAGAGCGAGCCGCTGGTGAAGTTCTGGAGCTGGTTGGCCTGCTGCGAGGCGTCGTTCTGCGCGTCGGTGACCGTCAGGTCCACGCCGAGCTTCTTCGCCTCCTCCTGGGCACCGGCCCGGATCTGCACGAAGAAGGGGTTGTTGAGCGTCGACAGCGACAGGCCGATCTTCTGCGACTTCCCGGCCGACGAGCCGTTGTGCAGCAGCGAGGTGGCGCCGACGACCGCCACGGCCACGACCGCTGCGATCACATAGGTGAGGGCCTGCCTGGCCCGGCCCCCGTCACCGGACGCCCCGGCCGCGGGAGTGGTCGCGCCCGCCTTGCGCCGCAGCGTGTCCAGCAGCACCGCGAGTGCGATGACGACACCGATGACGACCTGCTGCCAGAACGCGGAGACGGACAGCAGGTTGAGGCCGTTGCGCAGCACCGCGAGGATCAGCGCGCCGATCAGCGTGCCCGACGCCTTGCCGGTGCCGCCGGCCAGCGAGGCACCGCCGATGACGACGGCGGCGATGGCGTCCAGCTCGTAGCCCTGCGCGGCCTGCGGCTGCGCGGAGGACAGCCGGGAGGCGAGCACGATGCCCGCGGCCGCGGCGAACAGCCCGGAGAAGGCGTAGATGGCGAGCTTCTGCCGCTTCACGCGCAGGCCGGACAGCCGCGCGGCCTCCTCGTTGCCGCCGATGGCGTACATGGAACGGCCGATGTAGGTCCGGCCGAGGACGAACGCCGTGATCAGACCCATCACGATCATCACGAGCACCGGCACGGGCAGCCAGCCGCCGAGCGTGTCACCCAGGTGGGAGACCGAGTCCGGGAAGGCTATGGGCGAGCCCTGCGAGATGACGAGAGACAGACCGCGGCCCACCGACAGCATGGCGAGCGTCGCGATGAACGGCGGCAGCTTCCCGTACGAGATGAGGAAGCCGTTCACCAGACCGCACGCGATACCGGTCGCCACCGCGAGGACCACGGCCAGGAAGACCGGCATCCCGGCCTCGGTGGCGCTCCACGCCAGCACGGTGGCCGACAGCGCGGCGACCGAGCCCACCGACAGGTCGATGCCCGCCGAGACGATGACGAAGGTGACGCCGAAGGCGAGGATCGCGGTGACGGCGGCCTGGACGCCGACGTTGAGGAGGTTGTCGGCGGTCAGGAAGTCCCCGGACAGCGCCGACATGGCGACGACGAGGACGATCAGCGCGGTCAGCGCGCCGTTGTCGAGCAGCAGGCGGCGCAGTCCGCCCGAGGCGCCCTGCGCGCCCGGCTTGCTCTTGAGCGAGTCAGTGGCCACGGGAGGCCTCCGTTCCGTTGCTGTGGGGGGTACTGACGGCGAGCGCCATCACGGCGTCCTGGGTGGCCTGTTCGGCGGGGAGTTCGCCCGCGACGCGGCCCTGCGCCATGACGACCACGCGGTCGCTCATACCGAGCACCTCCGGCAGGTCGCTGGAGATCATCAGGACGGCGGCACCGGCGGCCGTCAGTTCGTTGACGAGCTGGTAGATCTCGACCTTGGCACCGACGTCGATGCCGCGCGTCGGCTCGTCGAGGATCAGCACCCTGGTGTCGGCCAGCAGCCACTTGCCGATGACGACCTTCTGCTGGTTGCCGCCGGACAGGGTCCGCACGTGCTGCCCGAGACCGGCCATCCGCACGCCGAGCTGCCCGGCGATCCGCCGTGCCGCCTCGTGCCGGCCCCTGAGGTCCACCAGTCCCGCGCGGGAGGTGGACCTCAGGGTCACCAGGCCGAGGTTCTCCTCGACGGAGGCGTCCAGCAGCAGTCCCTGACCCTTGCGGTCCTCGGGGACGAGCCCGATCCCGGCGGCCATCGCGGCGTTCACGTCGTGCCGCCGCAGCGGTGTGCCCGCCACGCGCACGACACCGGCGTCGTAGGGGTCGGCGCCGAACACGGCGCGTACGACCTCGGTGCGCCCGGCGCCGACGAGGCCCGCGATGCCGACGACCTCACCGGCCCGCACCTCGAAGCTGACGTCGTGGAAGACGCCGTCGCGCGTCAGCCCCTCGACCGCGAGCAGCGCCTCGCCGGCGTCGCCGCGTTCACGCGGGTACTGCTGCTCGATGGAGCGCCCGACCATGAGGCGCACCAGCTCGTCCTCGGGCGTGGAGGCGGGCACCTGGCCGACACTGCGGCCGTCGCGGATGACGGTGACGCGGTCGCCGAGGGCGGCGATCTCCTCCAGGTGGTGGGTGATGAAGACGATGCCGACCCCGTCCTCGCGCAGCCGCCGCACGATGGCGAAGAGCTTGTCGACCTCCTCGGAGGTCAGCACGGCGGTCGGCTCGTCCATGATCAGTACGCGGGCGTCCAGGCTGAGCGCCTTGGCGATCTCGACCATCTGGAGCCGCGCGATACCGAGTTCGCGCACCCGCGCGCGCGGCGACACGTTCACGCCGACCCGCTCCAGGAGCACCGCGGCGTCCGCCTCCATCTTCTTCCGGTCGATCATCCCGAGCCGGCGCGGCTGGCGCCCCAGGAAGATGTTCTCGGCGACCGTCAGATCGGGGACGAGGTTGAACTCCTGGTAGATCGTGGCGATGCCGAGCCGCTCGGAGTCCTGCGCGCCGTTGATGCGCACCTCCTCGCCGTCGGCCAGGATCCGCCCGGCGTCGGGTGTGTAGGCGCCGGAGAGCATCTTGATCAGCGTGCTCTTGCCCGCGCCGTTCTCGCCGAGGAGCACGTGCACCTCGCCCCGGCGCAGGTCGAAGTCGACACTGTCGAGCGCGACGACACCGGGGAAGGTCTTGCGGATGCCCTCGATGCGCAGCAACTCGTCCGGATCACGGCTGCTCACGGCGTACTCCTTCGTACGGGGGAGGGGGACAGAGGGCGCCGGCCGGCCGCTTCGCCGCACGAGCGGCGCACGACGAGCCGGGCGGGCAGGGTGACGGACTCGCCCGGCCGCCCTTCGATGCGGTCGATCAGCGCGCGCACCGCGGCCCGCCCGAGGTCGCCCGTGGGCTGGGCGATCGCGGTGACCGGCGGGTCGGTGTGCACGAACCAGCGGATGTCGTCGAACGCGGCGAGGGCGATGTCGTCGGGGACACGCAGCCCGCGCGCGCGTACGGCGTCCAGGGCGCCGAGCGCCATCAGGTTGTCGGCGGCGAAGACGACCTCGGGCGGCTCGGGCAGGTCGAGGAAGCCCTCGGTGACCCGGCGCCCGCTGCCGGCCTGGAAGTCGCCCTGGCCGATGTAGGCGTCCGGGAGGTCGAGCCCGTACGCGCCGAGCGCCTCGCGGAAGGCGTCCACGCGTTCGCGGCCGGTCGTGGTGGCGGCCGGCCCGGCGATGATGGCGAGCCGCCGGTGCCCGAGCCCGTGCAGGTGGGCGACCAGGTCCCGCACCGCCGCCCGCCCGTCCGAGCGGACGACGGGCACGTCGACGCCGGGGATCCAGCGGTCGACGAAGACCATGGGCGTCCCGGCGCGGGCCGCGTCGAGCATGCGCGGGGAGCCGCCGTCGGTGGGGGAGACGAGGAGCCCGTCGATACGGCGGTCCAGCAGCGTGGTGACGTGGTGGTCCTGGAGGTCGGGCCGCTCGTCGGCGTTGCCGATGATCACGCTGTAGCCGAGCGCGCGGGCCTCTTCCTCGACGGAGCGGGCCAGTTCGGTGAAGTACGGGTTCAGCACGTCGCTGATGACCAGGCCGAGGGTGCGGGTCTGGGCGGTGCGCAGGGACCGGGCGACGGCGTTCGGGCGGTAGCCCAGCGTCTCGACGGCGGCGAGCACGCGGGTGCGTGCCTCCGCGCTGACGGACGGGTGGCCGTTGAGGACGCGCGAGACCGTCGCGACGGAGACGCCCGCTTCGGCCGCGACGTCCTTGATGCTCGCCATCGTCGTTTCCACCTCCTCGTGGAATCGATTACACCGAGGATTGGAATCGATTACACGGGAGGGTGGCAAGAGGGGGCGGGGTGGCTGAAACCCAATCGTGACCGAAAAGGGCCGCCGGTGGACGGGGACGGGGCCGCACGCGCGGCGGCCCGGACCCGGATCGTCACGATCCCGGTCCGGGCCGCGCCGGACGCGCCGGGCGGGTCAGCTCATCGCGGCGGCGAACATGCCGGCCTCGTAGGAACCGCCCTTCTGGTGCGTGATCACGGCGAGCCGGTTGGCCGCGTTGATCACGGAGACCAGGCAGATCAGGGCGGCGAGCTGGTCGTCGTCGTAGTGCTTGCGCGCCAGGGCCCAGGTCTCGTCGGACACGCCCTCGTGGGCGTCGGCGAGCCGGGTGCCCTCCTCGGCGAGCGCCAGCGCGGCCCGCTCGGCCTCGGTGAACACCGTCGACTCGCGCCAGGCGGCGACCAGGTGGAGCCGGACGGCCGACTCGCCCGCGGCCGCGGCCTCCTTGACGTGCATGTCGATGCAGTGGCCGCAGCCGTTGATCTGGCTGGCGCGCAGGGACACCAGTTCCTGCGTGGACCGCGGCAGCGGCGACTGGTGGAGGATCTGCGCGAGGCCCGCGAAGCGCTTGGCGAACCGGCCGGCGAGCTCGTTCTCGAAAAGGTTGAAACGGGTGTCCATGGTCTCGTCCTCACTTCGTGCTCGTACGGAACGAACACGAGATGCCGACGCCCCGCCCGGTGTGACAGGACGGCGGTGTGACGTGGACCATGGGGCGCGGGTGTCACAGAACGGCGCCGGCCGGCGTCCTGTGCGCATGACACCGTTGAAGGCGTACGAGGGGGAGCTGCCGGTGACGACCGAGCACGGCGGGCGGGAACAGGGCGAGGCGGAGCGGTCCGGCACCGGGCGGGCGGACCCGGCCACGGAGGCCTTCGTCACCCATCGCAATCTGCTCTTCACCGTCGCCTACGAGCTGTTGGGCTCGGCCGCGGACGCCGAGGACGTCCTCCAGGAGACCTGGCTGCGGTGGGCGGGCGTCGACCTCGCCGCGGTGCGCGACCGGCGCGCGTACCTGGTGCGCATCACCACCCGGCAGGCGCTGAGCCGGCTGCGCACGCTGGGCCGCCGCAAGGAGTCCTACGTCGGTCCCTGGCTGCCGGAGCCGCTGCTGACCGCGCCGGACGTGGCCGAGGACGTGGAACTGGCCGACAGCGTCTCGATGGCGATGATGCTGGTCATGGAGACGCTCACGCCGACCGAGCGGGCGGTGTTCGTGCTCCGCGAGGTCTTCGACCTGGACTACGACGAGATCGCCGAGGCCGTCGACAAGAGCCCGGCGGCCGTCCGCCAGACCGCGCACCGGGCCCGCGCGCACGTGGCGGCACGCCGTCCGCGCGGCGCCGTCTCACCGGCCCAGACCCGGCACGCGCTCGACGCGTTCCAGCGGGCGGTCGAGACGGGCGACCTCCAGGGCCTGCTCGACATCCTCGCGCCGGACGTCGTGCTGGTGGGCGACGGCGGCGGCGTCAAGCAGGCCATCCTGCGGCCCGTCACGGGCGCCGACAAGGTGGCCCGGCTCCTGATCGGCGGGCTGGTGAAGCAGGCCGCCGAGGTGACGATGGCGGCGGCCGAGGTGAACGGCCGCCCGGCCCTGCTCATGCGGCTGGACGGCGAGCTGGACACGGTGATGGCCGTGCGCTTCGACGACGGCCGCATCTCCGGGCTGTACGCCGTGCGGAACCCGGAGAAGCTGACGGGGATGCGACGGGAGAGGGTGCTGCACCGCTGAGGGGACGTCACCCCTGCGGCCGGGCGCGCCGGTTGGAGCGGCGGCGCGGAAATCGAGGTGCCGGCACCGGGCGTGCCTGCCTACCCTCGGCCCCATGCGCCGCGGAGCCTGCCTGCTGAACGTCATCGACGTGGAAGCCACCTGCTGGGACGGTCAGCCGCCCCCCGGCTCCGTGAGCGAGATCATCGAGATCGGTCTGACCGTCGTGGACGTGCCGGCAGCCCGCCGCGTGTCCCGGCACCGCCTCCTGGTCCGCCCCGTCCGGTCGGCCGTGAGCGACTTCTGCACCGCACTGACCGGCCTGACGCGGGCCGAGGTGCAACGAGGCGTCACCTTCGCCGAGGCCTGCCGGATCCTCGTCGAGGAGCACGGGGCCGGGGAGCGCCCCTGGGCGAGCTGGGGCGAGTACGACCGCCGGCAGTTCGCCCGGCAGTGCCGGGCCGACGGGGTGGCCTACCCGTTCGGCTTCCCGGCGGAACGCAGCCACACCGACGCCAAGGCGGTGTTCGCCGCGGCCCACGGGCTTGGCAGGAAGCCCGGCATGGACCAGGCCCTGCGGATCGCCGGACTGCCGCTCGAGGGACGCCACCACCGCGGCGAGGACGACGCGTGGAACATCGCCGCGCTCGTCCTCGACCTGCTGGGCCGCGGGGCATGGCCGGCCACGGCCGAACGGCCCGGACGCCATCCGAAGTTGCCACCACCCGCACCCGAGAAAACCGCTGTCGCCGTGCCCGCCGAGGACGCAGACTCGTCGCATGGCTGACATGGGGGCGTTCCGGGACGCGGTCACGGCGTGGGCGGCGGGGGGCCCCGGCGGGCCCGCGCGGGAGCTGGCGGGGCGCCTGTCCGTCCGTACGGCCGTCCTGCTGGAGGGGCTGAGCGACGCGGCGGCGGTGGACGCGCTGGCCGCGCGCCGGGGCCGGGACCTGGCGGCGGAGGGGATCTGCGTCCTGCCGATGGGCGGCGCGATGAACGTCGGCCGTTTCGCGGGCCTGCTCGGGCCGTCCGGCCTGGGCCTGCGCCTCACGGGACTGTGCGACGAGCGGGAGCGGGGCTACTACGTCCGCGCCCTGGACCGGGCGAGCCAGGCACCGGACGGCCTGTTCGTCTGCGCGGCCGACCTGGAGGACGAACTCGTCCGCGCGCTGGGCGTGGAGCGGGTGACGGACCTGGTCGAGGCGGAGGGCGACCAGCGCGCACTGCGGACCTTCCTCCGGCAGCCCGCGCAGCGGGACCGCACCGCACGGCAGCAACTGCGCCGCTTCCTCGGCACCAAGAAGGGCCGCAAGATCCACTACGGCCGTGTCCTCACCGAGGCCCTCGACCCGGCCGGCGTCCCCGCCCCGCTCGCGGGCCTGTTCGCCGCGCTCTGACGCCGGCACGGGCCGTCACGCGGGTTCCGGCCGGGCCTTCTCCCGCGCCCACCGCCAGAGCGCCGATTCCCTGTGGTCGTCCACGAACGCGCTGCCGAGCGGCCCGACCCGGTCGATGGCCCCGGCGGTGCGCGGGTCGTCGCGCAGGGCGAGACCGTACGCGGCCTCCAGGCGCGTGATCCGGTCGTCGTCGTCCAGCAGCGCGAACAGGGCGTCGGCGACCGCGGGCGTACGGTCCCGGCAGGAGGCCAGGAGCGCCGCTGCCTCGCCCCGCAGCCGGGCGTCCGGGCCGCCGGCCAGGCCGATCAGCGCCCGCACGGCCGGGGCGAGAAGGCCGGCGTCGGACACGGCCGGCCGGCAGGCACCGGCCCGCACCACCGCGTCCCGGTCCCGCAGGAGGCCGAGCAGCGCGGTCCGCGCCCCCGGCGTGAGGGAGGCACCCTCGGCCGGGAAGAAGAGGTCGGGAACCTCCCGCCGTACCCGGGGGTCGGGGTGTCCGGCGTGGCGCAGTCCGGCGCTCTCCCGGCCGTCGTGCTCGTACTCGGCGTAGGCGTCGAGCACCCTCGCGAGCATCCCGGGGTCCGACTCCCGCGCCGCCCAGTCGGCCAGGAAGGCACCTTCCCGCTCCGCGTACGGGGAGTCGTGCACGACGATTCCACGGGTGCGCAGGTACTCCGCCACGAAGCGGCGGTGCGCCGGATCGGGGTGGTGGCGGTGGGCCACCACCGCCGACCAGGTCTCGGGGCTGCGGCGCTGGAGCAGCACCCAGACCACCTCCCACCACGTGGCGTGGTCCTCGTCGGGCAGGCCGGCGGCGCGGGCTATCAGCTCGTCCACGGGGGTCAGCACACGGAAGGCCCACTCCAGCACGGTCAGGACACCGCCGTGCCCGGCCCGTACGACGAGGCCGCCGAGCGAGACCTGCTCGACCCAGTGGTACGCGTCCACGTCGTCGGACACCCGCACCGTCCCGGCCGGCCCCGGCGCACCCGTCCGGCGCCGCAACTCCTCGGCGGCGCCCGTCTCGTACCAGCTCCGGGCCAGACCGAGGAGCCGCTCCCGCGTCTCGTGCGGCAGCCGCAGCCGGGGCTCGTCGCCGAGGACGGCCGTGACGACGGCCGGAGAACCGCCGTCGACGGCACGCCACAGGGGGGTGGTCCCGTCCGGCAGCACCCGGTCGGGATCGGCCCCGGCCTCGACCAGCGCGTCGGCGACGGCGGAGTCGTACGCCGCGACGGCGGCGCACAGCACCGGCAGCCCGTCACCGCCCCGCGCGTCCGGATCGGCCCCCTCACCGAGCAGCGCCCGCACCGCTTCGGCGTCCATCGCACCCACCGCCGCCACGAGCCGCCGGTCCAGCTCACTGTCGCTCACGTACCGCCCCTCCCGCCGTTCACGCTCGCCGAGCCTGGACGACCTACCCCGGGCGCGGCAAGCGCATTCCGGTCCGTGGTCCGCCCGCCGCCGGACGGCGCCGCACCGGAGCCCTGGGCCCACCGCCGGATCACGGCGAGGGCCACCGCCCGGTCGGCGCCGGGGAGGTCCGCGACGGTGACGTGGTGGTTGCCGCCCGGCACCCACAGCGCCCGACTGTCACGGCCACCGGGCCGGAAGGACTCGGCGACGGACGGGTCCTGGCCGCCGTTGACGAAGAGCACCCGGTCGCCGCGCTCGCGCACCCACTGGTCGATGTCGCGCATGGCCCCGGCGTCGAAGCGCATGGGGACGGCGCGGGGCACGAAGCTGCGGGGCTCGATGGCACCCGGATACCGCAGCAGCCCGTCGAGGTGGGCCGTGGGGACGTTCAAGTAACCGAGCTGCGTGCTGAGTTGGTACCAGTAGGGGATGTAGTGCCGGGCCGTGGAGTCGGCGTACAGGGGCAGGCCGGCCGTGTCCTCGGACACCTCGAGCAGCGCCCGATCGGCCGTTCCTCGATGACCCGCAGGCCCGGCAGCGCCCGCAGGGCGTCCACCACGCCACCGGTGCCCGGCCCTGCGCGGTCCGCGGCCCGGGCGGGCAGTGCGGCCAGGCCGGCCGCCGAGGCCGCCGACGCGGCGGTGGTGAGCAGACGTCCGGCCTGCCGCGGTGGCGCGGGCGAGGGCGCGCAGAGGGCACCGGCGGCGCCGGACAGCCACTCCCGCCACGGGGAACGGCCGCGTCGCCAGTCGTCGCCGAGACGGGACGGCGTCGGGAAAAACGGCCGGTGCTCTCGGTCCGCGGCGGTGGCGAAAGGCCCCGCCCGACGGCACCCCACCCCCTGTCTCACCCCACCGGTACCGTCGGATCATGGCCAACCAGTCCGCAGGCACCCCCGGGGAGCGTCGGCTCGCCGTCGTGGAGGGGGTTCTCGAGCGCATCACCTACGCCAACGAGGAGAACGGGTACACCGTCGCCCGCGTGGACACCGGCAGGGGTGCCGGCGATCTGCTCACCGTCGTCGGGGCGCTGCTCGGCGCGCAGGTGGGGGAGTCGCTGCGGATGGAGGGCCGCTGGGGGTCCCACCCCCAGTACGGCAAGCAGTTCCACGTCGAGAACTACACGACGCTGCTCCCGGCCACCGTCCAGGGCATCCGGCGTTACCTCGGCTCCGGACTGGTCAAGGGCATCGGCCCCGTCTTCGCCGATCGCATCACCCAGCACTTCGGCCTCGACACCCTGACCGTCATCGAGGAGGAGCCCAAGCGGCTCATCGAGGTCCCCGGTCTCGGCCCCAAGCGGACGAAGAAGATCGCCGACGCCTGGGAGGAGCAGAAGGCGATCAAGGAGGTCATGCTCTTCCTCCAGACGGTCGAGGTGTCCACGTCGATCGCGGTCCGCATCTACAAGAAGTACGGGGACGCCTCGATCTCCGTCGTGAAGAACCAGCCCTACCGCCTCGCCGCCGACGTCTGGGGCATCGGCTTCCTCACCGCCGACAAGATCGCCCAGTCCGTCGGCATCCCCCACGACAGCCCGGACCGGGTGAAGGCCGGACTGCAGTACGCGTTGTCGCAGGCCACCGACCAGGGCCACTGTTACCTCCCCGAGGAGAAGCTGATCGCCGACGCGGTCAAGCTGCTCCAGGTCGACACCGGCCTGGTCATCGAGTGCCTCGCCGCACTGGCCGCCGAGCCGGAGGAGGACGGCGAGGACCCCGGCGTCGTACGGGAGAAGGTCCCCGGCCCGGAGGGCGGCGACCCCGTCACCGCCGTGTACCTCGTGCCGTTCCACCGCGCCGAGCTGTCCCTCGCCTCCCAGGTGCGACGCCTCCTGCGCACCGACGAGGACCGGCTGCCCGCCTTCCGGGGCGTGGCGTGGGACAAGGCGCTGGGCTGGCTGAAGGGCCGTACGGGTACCGAGCTGGCCCCCGAGCAGGAGGCCGCCGTCAGGCTCGCGCTGACCGAGAAGGTCGCCGTCCTCACCGGCGGACCGGGATGCGGCAAGTCCTTCACGGTCAGGTCCGTCGTGGAGCTGGCCCGCGCCAAGAAGGCCAAGGTGGTCCTCGCCGCCCCGACCGGCCGCGCCGCCAAGCGCCTGGCCGAGCTGACCGGCGCCGAGGCGTCCACGGTCCACCGCCTGCTGGAACTCAGGCCCGGCGGCGACGCGGCCTACGACCGGGACCGCCCGCTCGACGCCGACCTGGTCGTGGTCGACGAGGCGTCCATGCTGGACCTGCTGCTCGCCAACAAGCTGGTCAAGGCGGTGCCCCCGGGTGCCCACCTGCTCTTCGTCGGGGACGTCGACCAGCTCCCCAGCGTCGGCGCCGGAGAGGTGCTGCGCGATCTGCTGGCCGAGGGCAGCCCCGTCCCGGCCGTCCGCCTCACCCGCGTCTTCCGCCAGGCACAGCAGTCCGGCGTGGTGACCAACGCCCACCGCATCAACGCCGGGCAGCACCCCGTCACCGACGGCATGAAGGACTTCTTCCTCTTCGTCGAGGACGACACCGAGGAGGCCGGGCGGCTCACGGTGGACGTGGCGGCCCGGCGGATTCCGGCCAAGTTCGGCCTCGACCCGCGCCGGGACGTGCAGGTCCTCGCCCCCATGCACCGCGGCCCCGCCGGCGCCGGCACGCTGAACGGCCTCCTCCAGCAGGCCGTCACCCCGGGCCGCCCCGACCTGCCCGAAAAACGGTTCGGCGGCCGGGTTTTCCGCGTGGGGGACAAGGTCACCCAGATCCGTAACAACTACGACAAGGGGGAGAACGGTGTGTTCAACGGCACTGTGGGCGTGGTCACCTCGCTCGACCCGGTGGACCAGCGCCTCACCGTACTGACGGACGAGGACGAGGAGGTCCCGTACGAATTCGACGAACTGGACGAACTGGCCCACGCCTACGCGGTGACCATCCACCGCTCCCAGGGCAGCGAGTACCCGGCGGTGGTGATCCCCGTGACCACCGGCGCCTGGATGATGCTCCAGCGGAACCTGCTGTACACGGCGGTCACCCGGGCCAAGAAGCTGGTCGTCCTCGTCGGCTCGCGCAGGGCGATCGGGCAGGCGGTGCGCACGGTCTCCGCCGGGCGGCGCTGCACGGCGCTCGACTTCCGGCTCGCGGGCTCGTGAACCGCAAGCTCCGCGCTTCCGTGCCCCGCCATCAGTAAAAAAATGATCGATCAAATGAGTCGCAAAGGTCACAGTGCTCTTCCGGAACCACGGGAGAGCGGGCAGGATGGGCAAGTTGGCGGCACTGAGTGCCGCGAATAGGCCCGATGGTCGACCCCGAGTGCACTCTCCTGAGCCAAGTGGGGGATGGTAGAGACAGTCAGGGCACCTCGAAGATGAGGCACTACGTCGGTGAGGGAAGACGTGAGCGACAACTCTGTAGTACTGCGGTACGGCGACGACGAGTACACCTACCCGGTGATCGACAGCACCGTCGGTGACAAGGGCTTCGACATCGGGAAGCTCCGCGCCCAGACCGGGCTGGTCACGCTGGACAGCGGTTACGGCAACACCGCCGCCTACAAATCCGCCATTACGTACCTGGACGGCGAGGCGGGCATCCTCCGGTACCGGGGATACCCGATCGAGCAGCTTGCCGAGCGCTCCACCTTCCTGGAGGTCGCCTACCTGCTGATCAACGGTGAGCTGCCGACCGTCGACCAGCTCGCCGGCTTCAAGGGCGACATCACGCAGCACACCCTGCTGCACGAGGACGTCAAGAACTTCTACAAGGGCTTCCCGCGCGACGCCCACCCGATGGCCATGCTGTCGTCGGTCGTCTCGGCGCTGTCGACGTTCTACCAGGACAGCCACAACCCGTTCGACGAGCGTCAGCGCAACCTCTCCACGATCCGGCTGCTCGCCAAGCTCCCGACGATCGCGGCGTACGCGTACAAGAAGTCGATCGGCCACCCGTTCGTCTACCCGCGCAACGACCTGGGCTACGTCGAGAACTTCCTGCGCATGACCTTCTCGGTCCCCGCCCAGGAGTACGACCTGGACCCGACGGTCGTCGCGGCCCTCGACAAGCTGCTGATCCTGCACGCGGACCACGAGCAGAACTGCTCGACGTCCACGGTCCGCCTGGTCGGCTCCTCGCAGGCGAACATGTTCGCCTCGATCTCCGCCGGCATCAACGCGCTGTGGGGCCCGCTGCACGGCGGCGCCAACCAGTCGGTGCTGGAGATGCTGGAGGGCATCCGCGACTCCGGCGGCGACGTCGACTCCTTCATCCGCAAGGTGAAGAACAAGGAGGACGGCGTTCGCCTGATGGGCTTCGGCCACCGGGTCTACAAGAACTTCGACCCGCGCGCCAAGATCATCAAGGCCGCCGCGCACGACGTGCTCTCCGCCCTCGGCAAGTCCGACGAGCTGCTGGACATCGCCCTGAAGCTGGAGGAGCACGCGCTCTCCGACGACTACTTCGTCTCGCGCAGCCTCTACCCGAACGTCGACTTCTACACCGGTCTGATCTACCGGGCCATGGGCTTCCCGACCGAGATGTTCACGGTCCTGTTCGCCCTCGGCCGGCTGCCGGGCTGGATCGCCCAGTGGCACGAGATGATCAAGGAGCCGGGTTCCCGCATCGGCCGCCCGCGCCAGATCTACACGGGCGTCGTCGAGCGCGACTTCGTCCCGGTCGAGGAGCGCTGAGCACTCTTCCCCGGGCTCACGGGCCTCGTGCCCGACGCGTCGTCGTCGGGTGCGGGGCCCGTCGTCGCGCCGCCGCACAGCAGAAGGCGCCCCGGCGCCGGTCCCCCCACGGGCCGACGACCAGGGCGCCTTCCCATGTCCCGGTGCGGATTCCCCCCACGGGATCCGGCCGGGCGTCTGTGAGGACAGCGCCTGAATCGCTGTGTCGAGCACCGCGGGCCGAACCCGCCGTGCTCCGTGTACCGCTCGTACCGTGTGCTGCTCACGTGCCGGCTTCGTCTGCGGTCTGCCGGGACAGCGCACGCCCGGGAGGGCCGCTCAAAGCTTCCCGGTGTACGTGTCCCGGCAACGCATCTCTGGAGAAGTCCCCCAAGACATCCCCAGATGTCAGGTGGCGCCCCCCAAGACGCTGCCTGACATCGCCAACTTAGACCGTCGAACCCCTTCGATGGTTACGTTCGCATCACTGTGATCTGCGTCTCTTGCAAATGTCCGTTACGTACATAAGTGTCCCGATGCTCTGAACGAGGCACCGACGTAAGGAAGATGCGCGAGCCTTGTGAAGAGCTTATGTGAGGTACGTGCCGGACTCCAGAGGCACTTCGCCACACTTCACCCCGCGGTCTCAGCGAAACGTGCGCAGCCGGAGACTGTTGGTGACCACGAACACCGACGAGAAGGCCATGGCCGCACCGGCGATCATCGGGTTCAGCAGCCCCGCCGCGGCCAGCGGCAGCGCGGCCACGTTGTAGCCGAAGGCCCACACGAGATTGCCCTTGATCGTGGCCAGGGTGCGCCGGGACAGCCGGATCGCGTCCGCCGCCACCCTGAGGTCCCCGCGCACCAGCGTCAGGTCGCCCGCCTCGATCGCCGCGTCGGTCCCCGTGCCCATCGCCAGCCCCAGATCGGCGGTGGCGAGCGCGGCGGCGTCGTTGACCCCGTCCCCGACCATGGCGACCGTACGGCCCTCGTCCCGGAGCCTTCGGACCGCGTCGACCTTGCCCTCGGGCAGGACCTCCGCGATCACCTCGTCGATGCCGACGGTCCGGGCCACCGATTCCGCGACCCGCCGGTTGTCGCCGGTCAGCAGCACCGGCGACAGGCCCAGTCGGCGCAGCTCGGCCACCGCCTCGGCGCTGGTCTCCTTCACGGTGTCCGCGACGGCGACGACCCCGCGCGCCTCGCCGTCCCAGCCGACGACGACCGCCGTACGGCCGTCCCGCTCTGCCTCCTCCTTGGCGCGGGCCAGCTCGGGCGGCAGGCCGTCGCCGAGGCGCCCCACGCTCACCTCGTGGCCCTCCACGCGCCCGCGGACGCCGCGCCCGGGGACGTTCACGAAGTCCTCCACGCCCGGCAGCGCACCGGCCCGCGCCTCGGCGCCCGCCGCGATCGCCCGGGCCACCGGGTGCTCGGAGGCGTGCTCGACGGCGCCCGCGAGCCGCAGCAGCTCCTTCTCGTCGGTGCCCTCGGCCACGTACACCTCGTGGAGGCTCATGCGGCCGGTGGTGACCGTGCCGGTCTTGTCCAGGACGACCGTGTCGACGCGCCGCGTGGACTCCAGCACCTCCGGGCCCTTGATGAGGATGCCGAGCTGGGCGCCCCGGCCCGTGCCGACCAGCAGCGCGGTCGGCGTGGCGAGGCCGAGCGCGCAGGGGCAGGCGATGATCAGGACGGCGACGGCCGCGGTGAACGCGGCGACCGTGTCCCCGGTGGCGCCCAGCCAGCCGCCGAAGGTGCCGGCCGCGATCAGCAGCACGACGGGCACGAAGACGCCGGAGATCCGGTCGGCGAGCCGCTGCACCTCCGCCTTGCCGCTCTGCGCGTCCTCCACCAGCTTCGCCATCCGGGCCAGCCGGGTGTCGGCGCCGACGCGGGTCGCCGCGACGACCAGCCGGCCCCCGGCGTTGACCGTGGCACCGGTGACGGCGTCTCCGACGGTCACGTCCACCGGCACCGACTCGCCGGTCAGCAGCGAGGTGTCCACGGCGCCGGCGCCCTCGACCACCGTGCCGTCGGTGGCGATCTTCTCGCCGGGGCGGACGACGAACCGGTCGCCGACGGCCAGCCGGGACACGGGGACGCGCACCTCCCGCCCGTCGCGCAGCACGGCCACGTCCTTGGCGCCCAGCTCCATCAGCGCCCGCAGCGCGGCACCGGCGCGGCGCTTGGAGCGGGCCTCCAGCCAGCGGCCGAGGAGCAGGAAGGCGGTGACGCCCGCGGCGGCCTCCAGGTAGATGGCGGAGGCGCCGTCGGTGCGGGAGACGGTGAGGTCGAAGC
This sequence comes from Streptomyces sp. NPDC018947, assembly GCF_044390505.1. Classification (NCBI taxonomy): domain Bacteria; kingdom Bacillati; phylum Actinomycetota; class Actinomycetes; order Kitasatosporales; family Streptomycetaceae; genus Streptomyces; species Streptomyces sp. NPDC018947. Next base: position 949,067 of record NZ_JBIRZD010000001.1, on the reverse strand, counting down.
CGTGCCGCATGCCCGGCATCCCGGCGTCCCCGAAGAACAGCGCCCACAGCGACCAGCCGAACGCCGCGAGCGTGCCGAGGGAGACCAGGGTGTCCATGGTGGCCGCGCCGTGCCGGAGGTTGGTCCAGGCGGCGCGGTGGAAGGGCAGCCCGCCCCAGACCACGACGGGCGCGGCCAGGGTCAGCGAGAGCCACTGCCAGTTGTCGAACTGGAGCGCCGGAACCATGGCCGCCAGGACGACGGGGACGGCGAGGAGGGCCGAGACGACGAGGCGCTGGCGCAGCGCGGACAGCTCCGGGTCGCCCTCCTCGCCGGCTGCCGGCGCGTCGTCGGGCTCCGCGGGCGGCGCGGGTTCCTCGGCGGTGTAACCGGTCCTGACGACGGTGGCGATCAGGTCGGCGACCGGCGTGGCCGCGGGGAAGGTGATCCGGGCCTTCTCTGTCGCGTAGTTCACCGTGGCGCTCACGCCGTCCATGCGGTTGAGCTTCTTCTCGACGCGGGCGGCGCAGGAGGCGCAGGTCATCCCGCCGATGAGCAGTTCGACCTCGGCGAGGTCCTGCTCGGCGGCCGCGGGGGTCCTGGCGGGGGTGCTGGTCATGTCGTGCTCCAGGGGGCCGACCGGGCCGGACGGGGCCGGCCCGCGAGCCGGTGGGCGCGTCCCGGTCGGCGGGGCGGTGGGTGGTGCCGGGGTGGTGCTGCTCAGGCCTTGCCGACGAGCTCGAAGCCGGCCTCGTCCACGGCGGCGCGCACGGCCTTGTCGTCGAGCGGGGCCTCGGAGACGACGGTGACCTCGCCGGTCGCGGCGTCGGCCCGCACCGAGCCTACGCCGGGAAGCCCGGAGATCTCGCCGGAGACGGCGCCCTCGCAGTGGCCGCAGCTCATGCCGCTCACCTTGTAGACCGTGGTGACGGAACCCTGGGTGTCGGTCGGGGAAGTCATGGCGCTGCTCCTCGTCGAGGTGTGCGGGTGGGGCCCTTGGGGGCCATCTTCCCAGTTTATACCCCTAGGGGGTATTAATCCACGACCAGGGGGTCGAGGTAGCGCACGAGGGCGTTCTTCAGCTCCCCGACGTAGGCCTCGCGCTCGGCGCCCTCGTGGGCGAGGACCAGTTCCAGGCCGGCCTTGTAGATCCCGAGGCAGACCTGGGCGACGCGGTGCACCTCGGCGGCCGGCGTGTGCGCCAGGAACGGGGTGAGCAGTGCCTCGATCCGGGCCGTCAGGGTGGCGTGCAGCGCGTCGTGCTCCTCGGCGATGTGGCCGGGGATGTCCGGGCCGTGCATCAGGGCGAAGAAGACCGGGTGGCGGCAGTTGAAGTCGATGAACCGGTCGACGGCGGCCGCGACGGCGTCCTCCAGGGGGGTGGTGGGGTCGACCGGGGCGAGGGCCTCGCCGTAGGCGTCCCGCATCTCGTGCATCAGCCGGCTGCCGAGCTCGACGGCGATGGCTTCCTTGTTGGGGAAGAACTGGTACAGCGTGCCCGGCGAGACGCCCGCCTCGCGGGCGATGGCGTTGGTGCTGGCGGCCGTGTAGCCGGTCGAGCAGAAGACGGACGCGGCGGCCTTGAGCAACTGCGCGATGCGGCGCTCGCCGCGCGCCTGCCTGCGGACGGGCGCCTCCGGCTTCCCGGGCGTCTTCGCCCTCCCCGGCTTCTCGGGCCCCCCGGCCTTCTCGGTCTTCTCGGGCACGCGTCATCCCCAGGTCTCGGTACGCGATTGACAAACACGAGTGGTCGCTCGCATTCTGAGGAAACGCGAGCGGTCGCTCGTGTTTGCCAGTCTATGGCAACGGCACAGCCATGCCTCCTGCCCGCCCGGCGCCCGCCACCGGCCGCACGGCCGCACGGACCTCCGGGACAACCGGGCTCGGGGCATGGTCCACGGTGAAGGGGACAGCGCAGGATGGCCGAAGTCAACACTCCAGCCCGCCAGGGGGGCTGGACCCGGTTCGTCACCGCCCGGCCCCGGCTCGCCCTGCTGGCGGCCCTCGTGGTCACCGTGCTCGCCGTGCTGGCCGGCAGCGGGGTCGCCGACCGCATGGGCAGCGGCGGCTGGCAGGACCCGGACGCCGAGTCCTCGTACGCGACGACGGCGCTGGAGCGCGAGTTCCCCGCCTCCCAGCCCAACCTCCTGCTGCTGGTGGACGCCGGGGACGCCTCGGTCGACGACCCGGCCGTCGCCGCCGAGGCCGGCCGGCTCGCTGAACGCCTGGCCGCCGAGCGGGGTGTCACCGGCGTCGGCTCCTACTGGCAGTCCGGCTCGCCGGCCCTGCGCGCCGAGGACGGGCACGAGGCGCTGATCGCCGCCCGCGTCACGGGCGACGAGACGGCCATGTACAAGACCCTGGAGCGCCTCGCGCCCTCGTTCCGCGGCGAGCACGGACCGGTGGAGGTCCGGGTCGGCGGCCCGGTCGCCGTACGGCACGAGATGGAGACGATCATCCAGGAGGACCTGCTGCGGGCCGAGCTGATCGCCCTGCCGATCACCCTCGTCCTGCTGGTGATGGTCTTCGGCAGCGCCGTCGCGGCCCTGCTGCCGCTCGGCATCGGCATCGTCGCGATCCTCGGCACCAACGCCGTCCTGCGCGGACTCACCGAGATCACCGACGTCTCGGTCTTCGCGATGAACCTCACCACCGCCCTCGGCCTCGGCCTGGCGATCGACTACGCGCTCTTCATCGTCCGCCGCTTCCGCGAGGAGCTGTCCAGCGGCGCCGATCCCCGCACGGCCGTCGGCACCACCCTGCGCACGGCCGGGCGGACCGTGCTGTTCTCCGCTCTCACGGTCGCGGTCTCCCTGGCGGCGATGCTGCTCTTCCCCCAGTACTTCCTGCGGTCCTTCGCCTACGCGGGGATCGCCGTGGTCGTCCTGGCCGCGGCCGCCGCGCTGATCCTGCTCCCCGCCGCCCTGGTGCTCCTCGGCCACCGGGTCGACTCCCTCGACCTGCGGCGCCCGCTGCGCCGCGGACGGCCCGCGCGGCCCGCCGGCGAGGAGGGCGCCGCCTGGGGGCGCCTGGCGACCTTCGTGATGCGTCGCGCCCCGTTCTTCGCCCTGGGCACCACGGCCGTCCTGGTGCTGCTCGGACTCCCCTTCCTGGGCGTGAAGCTCGGCACGGGGGACGACCGCGAGCTGCCCTCCACCGCCGAGTCGCGCGTGGTCCAGCAGCACATCCGCGACGCCTTCCCGGGCAGCCCCGGCGGCGGCCTCGAAATCCTCGCCGAGGGACCCGCGACCCGGGAGCAGTACGCCGCCTACAAGGAGCGCGTCGCGGGCCTGCCCGAGGTGGTGCGGGTCGACGGGCCGCTGGTCAAGGGCGACCTGGCCTACTTCACGGTGCTGCCCCGGGGCGAGGCGGTCGACGAACCCGCTCAGCGCCTGGTGGACGGCCTGCGCGCGGTGGACGCCCCCTTCGACACCCGGGTGACGGGCGCGGCGGCCGTGCTGGTCGACTCCAAGGCGGCCATCGGCGAGCGCCTCCCCGCGGCGGCCGCCTTCATCGTGATCGTCACCCTGATCCTGGTGTTCCTGCTCACCGGCAGCGTGCTGGTGCCGCTTCAGGCGGTGGTGCTCAACGCCCTCAGCCTGACCGCGATGTTCGGCGCGATCGTCTGGGGCTTCCAGGACGGCCACCTCGCCGGCCTGCTCGGTTTCACCAGCACCGGCTCCATCGAGACGACCCTCCCGGTGCTGATGTTCTGCGTGGCGTTCGGCCTCTCCATGGACTACGGGGTGTTCCTGCTGTCCCGGATGAAGGAGGAGTACGACCGCGGCGGCGACCACGAGCAGGCGGTTCGGCACGGAGTGCGGCGCACGGGCGGGCTGATCACCGCGGCGGCGGTCATCCTCGGGGTGGTCATGGTCGCCATAGGCACCTCCCGCGTCACCAACACCAAGATGCTGGGCCTCGGCATCGCGCTGGCGGTGCTGATGGACGCGATGGTCGTCCGCAGCCTCCTGGTCCCCTCGGTCATGCGCCTCACCGGCCGTGCGACCTGGTGGGCGCCGGGCCCGCTCCGGCGCCTGCACGAGCGCTTCGGACTGAGCGAGGGCGAGAGCGAGGCGAGGCCCGCGCGCGAGGCCGGCGGCACGGAGGCGAGCGCGGCGGGGAGCTTCGCGGCGGGCGGCGGCCTGCTCGTCGGCGCGGGCGGGACCGGCGCCGAAGCCCCGGCCGGGGAGCGAGCCCCCGACCTGGCCGCCCGTGACACGGTAGAGACCCGGGGATAGCGTTCCCCCGAAAGCAGCAGGTGCAAGGAAGGGACCGGCCATGCGGGCGGTGGTGTTCGAGCGGTACGGGGAACCGGCCGAGGTACGAGAGGTCGCGGACCCGAAGCCCGCGGAGCACGGAGTGGTGGTCCGCGTGGAGGCCACGGGGCTGTGCCGCAGCGACTGGCACGGCTGGCAGGGGCACGACCCCGACATCGCGCTGCCGCACGTACCGGGACACGAGCTCGCCGGAGTCGTCGAGGCGGTCGGCGACCGGGTGACCGGATGGCGGCCCGGCGACCGGGTGACCGTGCCCTTCGTCTGCGCCTGCGGGAGCTGCGCGGCGTGCGCGGCGGGCGACCAGCAGGTGTGCGAACGGCAGACCCAGCCCGGCTTCACCCATTGGGGCTCCTTCGCCGAGTACGTGGCCCTGGACCACGCCGACGTCAACCTCGTCGCCGTCCCCGAGGACATGTCCTTCGCGACGGCCGCCTCCCTCGGCTGCCGGTTCGCCACCGCGTTCCGGGCCGTGGTCCAGCAGGGCCGGGTCGCGCCGGGGGAGTGGGTCGCCGTGCACGGCTGCGGCGGGGTCGGCCTGTCCGCCGTGATGATCGCCGCCGCCTCGGGCGCGCGGGTCGTCGCCGTCGACGTGTCGCCGCGGGCCCTGGAGCTGGCGCGGGCGTTCGGCGCGGCAGAGTGCCTGGACGCCGGACGGACCGAGGACACGGCGGCCGCCGTCCGCGACCTCACCGGCGGCGGCGCCCACCTCTCCCTCGACGCCCTCGGCTCGCCCGTCACCTGTGGGGCCTCCGTGAACGGCCTGCGCCGTCGCGGCCGGCACGTCCAGGTCGGCCTGCTGCCCTCGGCGGACGGCACCACCCCGGTCCCGATGGCCCGCGCCGTCGCCCTCGAGCTGGAACTGCTGGGGAGCCACGGCATGGCCGCGCACACCTACCCGCCCATGATGGAGCTGGTCCGCACGGGCGTGCTCCGCCCCGACCGGCTGGTGACCTCCACCATCGGCCTGGACGCCGTACCGGCCGCCCTGGAGGCGATGGGCACGGCGGCGGGAGCGGGCGTCACGGTCATCGAGCCCTGACCTCCACGCCCCACGCCCACCCGCCGGCGAGCGGTACCCGGCCGGGACCGGTCGTCCGGCGGGCCGGCGTCAGCGGGACGGAGCAGGCCGTCTGCGGTGGCGCCCGGCCTCGGAGGGGGCGCCCGGCCGTGCGGCCGGAACTGCCCGAGGACCCGCCCGCGGGCGCGCGGGCGGCGGGCCCGGCCTCACGGCATCCGGGGGCGTTCACCCGTCCCCGGCACCCACCGTCTCCGGGTGGCCCCGATGGACGGCCCACTCGTGGTCGAGGACGGCCATGAGCACCTCGTCCACCCACACCCCGTCCCGCCGCTCCGCCTCCCGGCGCACCCCCTCCACCACGAAGCCGGCCTTCTCGTAGACGCGCCGGGCCCGGTGGTTGTCGCCGTACACCTCCAACTGGACGCGGTGCAGCCCGAGCTGTTCGAAGCCGTGGCCGACGATCAGCCGGGTGGCCTCCGTGCCGATGCCCCGGCCGCGCCCCCGGGGACCGATGAGGGTGCGGAAGGTGCAGGAGCGGGCCGCGGGGTCCCACTCGTAGAGCACGACCTCGCCGAGGACCCCGCCGTCGGCGGGGTCGGTGACGGCGAGGTCGAGCCGGTCGGGCTGCTCACCGCGCGAGCCGTACCAGTCGCGCACCCGTTCCCGGGTCAGATCGAGGGCGGGCGGGTACGTGAAGCGGACGACCTCGGGATCGCCGATGATCTCCCACATCACGTCCGCGTCCCGCGCCGTGAAGGGACGCAGGACGGTCCTCGCGCCGGTGAGGACGGGTTTCACGGAGAAGTCCATGGGCCGCACTGTGCCCCGTTCGGCCGTACGGCGCGAACCCGTTTTCCCCGGGCGTCACTCCCGTCGCCCCCGGTTGCGGGGCCGGGACGCCACCCAGGCCCGCACCGTGTCGGCGTACCAGTAGGGCTTGCCGCCCTCCACATGGTCGGGCGGGGGCAACAGCCCGTGTTTGCGGTACGACCGCACGGTGTCCGGCTGTACCCGGATGTGGGCCGCGATGTCCTTGTAGGTCCAGAGCTTTCGATCGGTCACGGAACGCACCTCCCCGCGCGCACCGCGGCGGCGGCCGGGGACGGCCGCCGGTGGGAGCCGGGCGCGCGCTGGCGATCACCACGCCTGTCACGGGTGAACGACGCCAAGTGACAGGTGGTCAGGCCCCGTTTCCCGGGTGTGACGGAAGAACGGCGTCGGCGTGACGCCCGTGACAAAGAGGTGGCCTTTGTGACAGAAGTGCCGCAAAGCCGTACGCCGAAGACCATGCGCGGTGGGTTGACTCCGACGGCGCGACAGGCCGTACGCACGCGGACGCACCGCCACCGGGAGTAAGTCGTCCGAATGTCCGGACAAAGCATTGACAGCCCGCACGCACGGGGCTAGAAACCGGGGAGACCCAAGGACGGGCAGGGAGGGGACACGATGGCGTACGGACCTGATCGCCGCGGGCGGCGGTCCGCGCCCCGCGCCGCCGGTCCCCCCACGAGTCGCCTCCGGCGCGGAAGGCCGCTTCGCCCTGGCAGGAGCGAAGGGCGGGCGTCGACTCCCGGTCCGCCTCGGCTCCGCGCCGGAGGTTTCCCGAGGCCCGCCGGGGTGCGGGCCGCCGTCACTGCCCCACGTGTCTACGCACTCGCCCAAACCGCATACACAGTGTCGGGCGCGCGCCGGGCGCGCGGCTGCTGAGATGGACCCGTGGCCGCAACCGTGACCCGGGCGTCGCGGGCAGCGGCCCGTGAGCTGGACGAACGGCACGCCACGACCCGTCGCCGCCATCTGTGAAGGAGTTCTCGGTCATGACGAACATCGTCAACCACTGGATCGGCGGCAAGTCCGCCGAAGGCGTCTCGGGCACGTACGGGCCGGTGACGAACCCGGCGACCGGCGAGGTCACCACCAAGGTCGCCTTCGCCACGGCCGACGAGGTGGACGCCGCGGTCGCCGCCGCCAAGGAGGCGTACCTGAGCTGGGGCCAGTCCTCGCTGGCGCAGCGCACCTCGATCCTGTTCAAGTTCCGCGCCCTGCTGGACGAGCACCGCGACGAGATCGCCGCGCTGATCACCGCCGAGCACGGCAAGGTCCACTCCGACGCGCTCGGCGAGGTCGCGCGCGGTCTGGAGATCGTCGACCTGGCGTGCGGCATCACCGTGCAGCTCAAGGGCGAGCTGTCCACGCAGGTCGCCACGCGCGTCGACGTGGCCTCCATCCGGCAGCCGCTGGGCGTGGTCGCCGGCATCACGCCGTTCAACTTCCCGGCGATGGTGCCGCTGTGGATGTTCCCCCTCGCCATCGCGTGCGGCAACACCTTCGTGCTCAAGCCGAGCGAGAAGGACCCGTCGGCGGCCGTGAAGCTCGCCGAGCTGCTCTCGGAAGCCGGTCTGCCGGACGGCGTGTTCAACGTCGTGCACGGCGACAAGGTGGCCGTGGACCGTCTCCTGGAGCACCCGGACGTCAAGGCCGTCTCCTTCGTCGGCTCGACCCCGATCGCCCGCTACATCCACACCACCGCCTCCGCGCACGGCAAGCGCGTCCAGGCGCTCGGCGGCGCCAAGAACCACATGCTGGTGCTGCCGGACGCCGACCTGGACGCGGCGGCGGACGCGGCCGTCTCCGCCGCCTACGGCTCGGCCGGCGAGCGCTGCATGGCGATCTCCGCAGTCGTCGCGGTCGGCGCCATCGGCGACGAGCTGGTGGAGAAGATCCGCGAGCGTGCCGAGAAGATCAAGATCGGCCCGGGCGACGACCCGGCCTCCGAGATGGGCCCGCTGATCACCAAGGCGCACCGCGACAAGGTCGCCTCCTACGTCGAGGGCGCGGCGGCCGAGGGCTGCGAGGTCGTCCTCGACGGCACCGGCTACACCGTCGACGGCTACGAGGACGGCCACTGGATCGGCCTGTCCCTGCTGGACCGGGTGCCGACCACGGCGAAGGCCTACGAGGACGAGATCTTCGGCCCGGTCCTGTGCGTGCTGCGCGCCGAGACGTACGAGGAGGGCGTGGCGCTCATCAACGCCTCGCCGTTCGGCAACGGCACCGCGATCTTCACCCGGGACGGCGGCGCGGCCCGCCGCTTCCAGCTCGAGATCGAGGCCGGCATGGTCGGCGTGAACGTCCCGATCCCGGTCCCCGTCGGCTACCACTCGTTCGGTGGCTGGAAGGACTCCCTCTTCGGCGACCACCACATCTACGGCAACGACGGCACGCACTTCTACACCCGCGGCAAGGTCGTCACCACCCGCTGGCCGGACCCGGCCGACGCCCCGGCGGGCGTGGACCTGGGCTTCCCGCGCAACCACTGAGCCCCCGGAAGACGACGGTGCCCCGTCCCGCCCGTGCGGGACGGGGCACCGTCGTGCCCGTGCGCGGCCTCAGCCCTGCTGCTGCGCCTTCACCTCGTCGGTGAGGTCGCCGGTCTGGTCGGCGGGCGGGGCCACGATCTTCTTGGTGGCGCCGAACTTGTCGAAGTCCATGGTGACCGTCATGGTGCCGAACTCCTGCTTCAGGCGCACCGGCAGGTCCTTGGGCCCGACCCAGATCTCCATGGTGATCGTGCCGTCGCCCACGCCCGAGTTGAGGAGGCTGTCCTCGCCGCCGAGGGCCTCCTTGAACTTGCCCATGTCGTCCTGGTCGAGGACGGCCCGGTAGTGCGTCGTGGGCTTGCCGTTGACGGTCTCCTCGCCGAGGTCGTCGACGTCGCTCGCGTACTTGAGGCCCTTCATGGAGTCCGCCGGGCTGCCCCCGCCGCCGGCCCCGTTGAACGCGGCGGCGCCCTCCTCGCCGAACACCGCCGTCCCGTCGATCTTCATCCACTCCTTGCCCTGGAGCGGACCGGCGGGCTGCGGGTCGATGTCGTAGTAGTAGGCGCCGTCGACGAACAGCGTGCGCACCGTCGGGGAGTCCGTCAGCTCCTGCATCTGCGCGGCCTCGGCGTCCATCTCGACGTCGAGCGCGTAGCCGTCGCCCCAGGAGTACGTGCCGTCCATGGCGATCGGCTCGCCCGTGCCCAGGTCGGTCGTCGTCCGGACCTCGGCGGACCCGAGTTCCTCGGTGCGGTCGGTGGCCCGCGTCAGGGCCGCCATGATCGTGTCGGCCTTGTCCACGGCGTCGGTCGCCGCCTTGTCCGCCGTCTCGGCGGCGCTCTTCGCGCCCTCCGAACCGCACGCGGACGTCGCCACGATCGCCGCCGCCGTCAGCCCCACCCAGGCCGCCGTGTACCTCAGCTTCATGAGTCCCCACCCGTTGCCGTGATCCGGTGATGCATCTGTGCCGAGGACTCTACCGGGCCCCTCCGACAGCGTCCGGATACCGGACGTCCTGACGTTTTTTTGACGCCGCCGCTACGGTTCCCGTATGCCTCAACGGCCGCCAACCGACGGCCCGTGATGCGCTTTCCACTCGTTCCGCCGACTCCGATCAACGGAATCCGTAGGTAAACACCCATTGACGTGCTGGTTTTCGTCGGGGTTCTATCTTGCGCCGGGAGCGGACGAGAAAAACGAACGACCAGCCGCCGGAGGCGATAGCGCTCCCGCCCGAACCGCACAGCACGAGTCGATCGGAACCGCTCCATGACCGACACGCTCCGCCCCGCCCTGACCGACCCCGCAGCGCCCCCGGAACAGCCGGACCACCCGGATTCCCGGACGCTCAAGCGCTCCATCGGGGTCGTCGGCGGCACACTTCTGACGCTCTCGTGCGTGACCCCCGCCTCCACGCTCTTCGTGGTCGTGCCGGACCTGTTCGGCTCGCTCGGCACGGCCACCGCCCTCACCATCGCCATCGGCTCCCTCCTCTGTATCGCCGTGGCGTTCTGCTACTCGGAGCTGGGCACCCTCATCCCCAGCGCGGGCGGCGAGTACGCCATGGTGTCGACCATGGCCGGGCGGCTGGCGGGCTGGCTGGTCTTCGTGCTGTCCCTGCTGGTCGTCATGATCGTCCCCCCGGTCATCGCGATGGGCACCGCCGACTACCTCGCGCCGATCGTGCACCTCGACCCGTCGATGACCGGAGCCGGCGTCATGGTGCTCGCCACCCTGGCCGGCCTGCTCGACCTGCGCGCCAACGCCTGGATCACCGGCGTCTTCCTGGTCCTCGAGGTCATCGCCGCCGCCGTCGTCGCGGTGCTCGGCTTCGCCCACGGCGAGCGCGGTCTCGGCAGCCTCGCCTCCATGGAGGTGGCCGGCGCCGACGGCCACACGGACACCGTCACGGCCATGCTGGTCGTCTCCGGCCTCGCCATCGCCCTCTTCATCACCCAGGGCTTCTCCACCGCCGTCTACCTCTCCGAGGAACTGGAGAACCCGCGCCGCAACGTCGCCCGCACGGTGCTCGCCACCCTCGCCATCTCCACGGTGATCATCCTGGTGCCGGTCGTCGCCATCACCCTGGGCGCCTCGGACATCGCCGAGCTGACCGGCGGCGACATCGGCTCCATGGTCACCGCCTGGTCCAACTCCGCCGTCGGCACCTTCGTCAGCCTCTGCGTGGCCCTCGCCATCATCAACGCCGGCATCGTGATGGTCATCCAGAACTCCCGCGTCCTGTTCGCCTCCGCCCGCGACAAGGCGTGGCCCGAGCCGGTGAACAACCTCTTCGCCAAGCTCGGCCGCTTCGGCTCCCCGTGGGTCTCCACGCTCGCCGTCGGCGTGCCCGGCGCGGTGCTCTGCTTCGTCAACCTCGACACCCTGTACGGCGTCACGGGCGTCTCGGTCACCGGCATGTACCTGCTGGTCGCGGTCGCCGCCCTGCTCTCCCGCCGCGGTTCCCACCGGCACACGCGGGCGTGGCGCATGCCGCTGTGGCCCGCCGTGCCCGTCGTGCTGATCGTGGTCCTCGCCTACGTCCTGACCCAGCAGGAGACCGCCTACCTGCTGTGGACCGGCGGCATCACCGCGGCCGCCACCCTGTACTGGCTCCTGTACCTGCGCCCGCGCCGCGACACCCGCTGGCTGGTGACCGTCCCCGAGGACGCCCAGGAACCCGCCCGGTCCTGACCCCGCCGGACGTACCGCGTCCGCGGTACACCGCGGGGGACCGTACGCCCCCGGGAGGGGCCCCGGTTCACCCCTCGGGCCGCCCCCGATGCCGGGGGCGGCCCGTACCGTTGACCCATGGATCTTCGACTGCCCCGTGTACGAGGGCTGCTGCGGCGGCCGCGACGGACGCTCTCCGCCGCGGCCGCCGTCGTCGTGCTCGCCGGTGCGGGGACGTGGACGGCCGTCGCCTCCGACGACCCGCCCCCGGTGCACCGCAGCGACCGGGTCATGTCCATGGGGGACGGGGTGCGCCTGGACACCTCCTACTTCACGGCCGGCGACGAGGGCCGCCGCCCCGCCGTCCTGCTCGCGCACGGCTTCGGCGGAAGCAAGGCCGACGCGCGCCGGCAGGCGGAGTCCCTCGCCAGGGACGGATACGCGGTGCTGACCTGGTCGGCACGCGGCTTCGGGAAGTCCACGGGCAAGATCGGGCTCAACGCACCGGACGGCGAGGTCGCCGACGTCTCCCGCCTGATCGACTGGCTGGCGCAGCAGCCGCAGGTCCGGCTGGACGGCGCCGGCGACCCCCGCGTGGGCGTGGCCGGCGGCTCCTACGGCGGCGCGGTCGCCCTGCTGGCCGCCGGGCACGACCGCCGGGTGGACGCCGTCGCCCCCGCCATCACCTACTGGAACCTCAAGGACGCGCTCTTCCCGAACGGCGTCTTCAAGAAGCTGTGGGCCGGCATGTTCGTCAACTCCGGCGGCGGCTGCGACCGCTTCGAGGCGGAGCTGTGCCGGATGTACCAGCGGGTCGCCGAGTCCGGGACGCCCGACCAGCGGGCCGATGCCCTCCTGGACGAGCGCAGCCCGCAGGCCGTCGGCGACCGCATCCGGGTCCCCACCCTCCTGACGCAGGGACAGACCGACTCCCTCTTCCCGCTCGGCCACGCCGACGCCGCCGCGCGGGCGATCAGCGCCAACGGCGCGCCGGTGGCCGTCGACTGGATCGCCGGCGGACACGACGGCGGCGACATGGAGGGCGACCGCGTCTCCGCACGCGTGCGCTCCTGGTTCGACCGCTACCTGAAGGACGACGAGGGCACCGGCACCGGCCCCGCCTTCCGGGTCACCCGCACCGGCGGCGTGGACTCCACCGACGGACAGGCGCAACTGCGGGGCGCGAGCGCGGACCGCTACCCGGGTCTGGACAGCGGGCGGGTCACCGTGCCGCTGCGCGGACGCGAGCAGCGCGTCGACAACCCCGCGGGCGCGAACCCGCCCGCCGTCTCCGGCCTCCCCGGCATCGGCGGCGCCGCGGGCGGTCTGGCCCAGCTCTCCTCGCTCGGCGTCGGTCTCTCCCTCGACTTCCCGGGGCAGCACGCCGCCTTCGAGTCCGCCCCCGTGCGCGAGGACCTGCGGATCACCGGCTCCCCGACGGCCACCGTCCACGTCCGCTCCACTACCGACGACGCCGTCCTCTTCGCCAAGGTCTACGACGTCGGCCCCGGCGGCACCGCACCCGTGCTGCCCTCCCAGCTCGTGACCCCCGTCCGCGTCGGCGACGCCCGCGCCGGCAGGGACGTGACCCTCACCCTCCCGGCGATCGACCACGAGGTCCGGAAGGGCCACCGCCTGCGCCTCGTCCTCGCCTCCACCGACCTCGGCTACGCCTCCCCGGCCGCACCCGCCACGTACACGGTCTCCCTGAAGGGCGACCTGAAGGTGCCGACGGCACCCGGCGTCACCGCCGCCGCCGCACCGCTGCCCGCCTGGGTGTGGTGGCTGCCGCTCGCCGGTCTCGCCGCCGCGCTGGCCCTGCTGCTGACCGGCCGCCGCCGCACCGCCGCGCCCGCCCCCGACCCCGCGCTCGCCGAGGTCCCGCTGCGGATCACCGGCCTGAGCAAGCGCTACGCGGGGTCCGCCGAGCGCTACGCGGTGCGCGAGGTGTCCTTCCGCGTCGAGAAGGGCCAGGTCCTCGGCCTGCTCGGCCCCAACGGCGCCGGCAAGACGACCACCCTCCGGATGCTGATGGGCCTGATCACACCGGACGCCGGCGAGATCCGCGTCTTCGGGCACGCCGTCCGGCCCGGCGCCCCCGTGCTCTCCCGGGTCGGCGCGTTCGTCGAGGGCGCCGGCTTCCTGCCGCACCTGTCCGGCCGGGAGAACCTGGAGCTGTACTGGCGGGCCACCGGCCGCCCGCCCGAGGACGCCCATCTGGACGAGGCCCTGGAGATCGCCGGCCTCGGCGACGCCCTGGCCCGCGCGGTGCGCACCTACTCGCAGGGCATGCGCCAGCGCCTCGCCATTGCCCAGGCCATGCTCGGCCTGCCCGACCTGCTCATCCTGGACGAGCCGACGAACGGCCTCGACCCGCCACAGATCCGCGAGATGCGCCAGGTGATGATCCGTTACGCGGCGGCCGGCCGCACCGTGATCGTCTCCAGCCATCTGCTGGCCGAGGTCGAGCAGTCCTGCACCCACCTGGTGGTCATGGACCGCGGACGCCTGGTCCAGGCGGGCCCGGTCGCCGAGATCATCGGCTCCGGGGACACCCTCCTGGTCGGTACCGGCGTCCCCGTGGAGGAACCGGTCGTGGAGAAGGTCGCCGCCCTGCCGGGCGTGGCCTCGGTCGTGCACACCGACGACGGGCTCCTGATCCGACTGGACCCCGACGGCACCGCGCCCCGCCTGGTCGCCGAACTGGTCCGGCTGGAAGTGCCCGTGGCCTCCGTCGGCCCGCACCGCCGTCTGGAGGACGCCTTCCTCACCCTGATCGGAGGTTCCGCATGAGTGCGCCCGCGCAGACCCCGCGGCCCGCGGAGACCGCGTACGGTTACCGGCCGGGCCGCACGCTGCCCCTGCACGTGGAGCTGGCACGTCAGCTCGGCAGGCGCCGCACGCTGGTCATGGGCGCGATCCTCGCCGCGCTGCCGTTCGTCCTGGTCGCCGCCTTCGCCATCGGCGGCGAACCCGACGGCCGGGGCGACCGCATCACCCTGATGGACACGGCCACCGCGTCCGGCGCCAACTTCGCCGCGGTCAACCTCTTCGTCTCGGCGGGCTTCCTGCTGGTCGTCCCCGTCGCCCTGTTCTGCGGGGACACGGTGGCCTCCGAGGCGAGCTGGTCCTCCCTGCGCTACCTGCTCGCCGCCCCCGTGCCGCGCGCCCGGCTGCTCGCATCCAAGCTCACCGTCGGGCTGGGGCTCAGCCTCGCCGCGATGATCCTGCTGCCGCTGGTCGCCCTCGCCGTGGGCACGGTGGCCTACGGCTGGGGACCGCTGGCGATCCCGACGGGCGGCTCGCTCGCGCCGGGCACGGCGGCCCAGCGGCTGGTGGTGGCCGTGGCGTACATCTTCGTGTCCCAACTGGTCACCGCCGGGCTCGCGTTCTGGCTGTCGACCAGGACCGACGCACCGCTCGGCGCGGTCGGCGGCGCCGTCGGCCTCACCATCGTCGGCAACGTCCTGGACGCGGTGACCGCCCTCGGCCACTGGCGCGACTTCCTGCCCGCGCACTGGCAGTTCGCCTGGGCGGACGCCGTCCAGCCGAGCCCCGAGTGGTCCGGCATGATCCAGGGCACCGCCGTCTCCGTCACCTACGCCGTCGTGCTGTTCGCCCTGGCCTTCCGGGGATTCGCCCGCAAGGACGTGGTGTCCTAGGCAGGGCGCGGGGCGGCCATCCGGGCGGCGTGTATTGCGGGAGGGAACTCTCCGTGATCACCTCGTCACGAAAGGTGCCCGAACGGTCTCGGGCGCCATCGTCGAGGCAGGCAGTCTGCGGCCGCCTGCCCGGGTGACACCTGGGAGGATCAATGCTCCACCGCACGCTCAGTTCGGCGGCCGTCGCGCTGCTGGCTTCCGTACCGCTCTTCGCCGCCGCTCCCGCGCAGGCCGCCCCCGGGCAGAGCTTCCCCTGCGCCACCGGAGTGCAGAAGATCAGCAGCCCCGAGAGCACCGCGATCAGCGTCTTCCTCCTGTGCGGCGCGAGCCGGGTCGTCGATGTGCGCATCACCGCGGACGGCGCGGAGATCGCGAACTTCCAGCAGGCCGTTCAGGCCGGTGTCCAGCAGACGATCACGGTCGCCAGCCCCCGGGTCGAGCAGGCTTGCGCGACGCTGCAGAGCGGCGGGGAGACGACCACCCTCTGCACCCCCTGACGGAGCCTCGGCGCGACCACCCGCCGGCGAGTCGGACCCCGGTCCGCTCGCCGGCTCTTTGCTGTGTTCCCGGTCGCGTCAAACGCTGTGGTGCATTCGGTATCCCGGGCGGCGCAAATGTATGAATTACCCGATTAGATGGGTTCAATCGGGTGTGTCGGAAATGCAGGGTTTAGGGAGTCGTGTGTTATGTTCTGTGACGAGTCGGGCACGGTCCGTAAGGAGGATCGTGTGCGTGAACGAAATCGGAGACACGATGCACAAGTTCAAGAAGGTTGCGGCCGTGGCCGTCATGGTCGGCGGTATCGGCCTCGCCGGCGCCGGAGCGGCCAGCGCCAACGGCGGTCACTCCTTCGGGGAGCCGTTCCCGGGCATCTCCATCGACAACCTGCAGGTGCTTCAGTGCGAGCAGGAGTTCGACGGTGGCGCCGCCTTCGCTCCCGTGACCGGCGCGGTCACCGGCGACAACACCCAGAACATCGGCAACTTCTGCACGCAGGCCAGCCTGCAGGACTGATTTGCCGTACGTCATCAGCAGAGGGTCTCGCATCTTGGGTGCGGGGCCCTTTGTTTATGGGCGGAACCACTTTATGCGGGTATCGAACAATGTCGTGACATGAATTGATTAGCACCACTCAATCGGGTGTGTCGGAAATGGCGTGACAAGGTGGGCGCATGCTAGCGTCTGTGACGAGTCAGACACGGACTGTAAGGATGGCCGTGTCCGCGAAGATCGGAGACCCGATGCAGAAGCTCAAGAAGATCGCGGCCGTGGCTGTCATGGTCGGCGGAGTCGGCATTGTCGGCAGCGGGGTTGCCACCGCCAACGACAACCCGTTCTTCATCGACAACATCCAGGTCGCGTCGTGCGAGCAGTCCTTCGATGCCGGCACTGCCTTCGCCCCGGTCACCGTGGGCCCGATCGGCGGCGACAACACGCAGAACATCGGCAACTTCTGCTCGCAGGTTGCCGTCGAGGACTGATTCGGGTGTGGCTGGGTCCCGTGCGCCCGGTGCGGGACCCGCCCCCAGTTCTTCTGCGTCGGCGCCTGATCGGGTATTCGGTGCTCGGGTCGCAGGGGGAGACAATCGGCAGCTCGCCGAACGGGGCGCGTCGGAATCGCGACGTTCCCCGTTCCGTGCTAGTGAATACCGCAATGCCTTTAAGGCCAAGAGTCAATTGGAGATGTGCGTGCGCAGGTTCAAGAAGGTCATGCTGGTGACCAGTGTTCTCAGCGGTGTCGGTCTCGCGGCCGCCGGGTCCGCACACGCCAAGGACTGTGCGGGTGACCCGCCGCCCCCGCCCCGTGCCTCCGTCGACAACGCGCAGTTCCTGAACTGCGAGCAGGAGTTCGAAGCCTCCCTGATCACCGTCAACGCGCCGATCTCGGTCCTCGGGGACAGTGTCACCAACATCGGCAACTTCTGCACCCAGGCCGCGCCGAGCAACTAGCGGAAGGTGCGCCCTTCGTGCCTCGGGGGCCGGCAGGCCCCCTCGTGCCGCAGGGAAGCGAACATGGTCAGCGGTCATCGCCCCGATGGCCGCTGACTGCTTTTTCGGGCTCATTTCACTCCACGGTAGATCAGATTTTCTGAATTCATATAGGCATTAAATGGTGGGGCCGTTCGGGGGAAGTTCGGGACGGCCGCCCCCGAATGAGTGTCACCCGCTTGATGATGACTTCCCCGGTGGTGCAGCATCTATTCCATCCTTCTGCTGAAGATGTGAGTCGCATCGGATCTCGGGGCGGAACATGCACAGTGCGATCAACTTTCCACGGTGTCCCCAAACGGGCAAGGCATCCTTTCGCACCGAATCCGAGGCAAGGGTCTGGCTGGTCAAACAGCCGATGCTGGAGAAGATCCCGGACCGGATCTATCGATGCCCGGATTGTTGTTACTGGCATTTCACCGGATCCCATTACTGGACGAGCCGGCGAATCAAGTGGAAAAGGAATTACGGCAGACGTGAAGTCGCCTCTCGACGCAACGGTGGGAAGCGTCGGAAGAAGTGATGAGCCGGCCCATTCGATTCCCTGCGCTCCAGGTCGGAGCGATGTCCCAGCATGAAGGAAGCGGTTCGGACAGGTTCGGGGGGATCCGGCCGGTCCGGACTTCCGGCCGAATTTTCCCACCCTTCTTCGATCAGAAAGACGACTAGATGCGACGGAATCTGAGCAAGGGAATGGTCGTGGCCGGCGCCGCGACGAGCATCCTGTCGCTGTACGCCACCCCGGCGTTCGCGGCCTCGGACGCCCAGGAGACCGCCCGAGGCATGCTCGGCGCCCTGTCCCACAGCGCCCACGACCTTTCGGCGGACGGCGCCGAGTCCCACGGCTCGGCCCAGGGCGACGACGTCCGGCAGGGCGAACGCGCCGCATCCCGCGACCGGGCCGCCTCGGCCGGTTACGGCGATGACGGCGGCTCCGCCGAGGAGGCGTCCCGGCAGGGTGGGGAGGCGTCCCGTCCCGCGGCCGACGGACGGCCGGGCGAGAACGTCGTGCGCGGTCTCCCCACGTACCTGGACGGCCGTGACGTCGTACGGAGCGTCGACGAGCACCTGGACCAGGGCGGCGTCCGGGAGTTCGGCAACCGTGTGAGCGAGGAAGTGATCCGGCACTTCACCGACGGCCGCTTCGGCGGACACACCGCCCCGTGCGAGGAGGGAGGCGGCTACGGTGACGACGTCGACACGTGCGGAGGCTACGGCGACACACCGACGACGCCGGTGACGCCCCCCACGACCACGCCCGAGAAGCCGTCCGAGCCGCCCGCGACGCCTCCCGCGTCGAACCCGCCGACCAGGACGACGGTGGAGCAGCCGCCGTCCCTGGCCCAGACGGGCGCGGGGGAAGAGTTGATCACGGCGTCGGGCGTCGCCGCGCTGCTGATGACGAGCGGTGTCCTGCTGTACCGGCGCGGCCGGGCCGCCTCCCCGCGCTAGGGCTCCGCCGTGGGGGGGGGCGCCGGGGGGGGGGGCCCCCCCCCGGGGGGGGGGGGGCGGGGGGGGGCGCCCCCCCCCCCCCGCGGGGCGGGCCCCCCCCCCCCGGGGCGGGCGCGGGGGGGGGTCCGGGGGGGGGGGGGCGCGGGGTGTCGGTTGCCGGGGGGGGCCGGGGGGGCCCGGGGGGGGGGGCCCCCCCCCCGGGGGGGGGCGGCGGCGGGGGGGCCGGCCCGGGGGGGCCCGCCACCACCGTTCAGCAGGGTGCCTCGGCCGGTTCCGCCACGAGCTCCCGGCGTTCCGGCACCGTGAAGACGGCGCCGGGCCGGGCGGTCCGCAGTCGGCGGCGCACCCCGCGCACCAGGGTGGACGCCGTGAACGTCGCGCCGTGGACGAAGCGCATGGCCGGTCCGAACGCGGAGGCGGTGAGCAGGCCGGCCAGGAAGAGCCCGGGCTGCGAGGACTCGAAGCACCGGTCGAGCACGGGGGAGTCGTCGGCTGCTGTCGCCAGACTCCCGCGCAGCTCGCCGGAGAGCAGGTCCAGCTTGTCCACGGTCGCCCGGAAACCCGTGGCGGCGATCACGTGTTCGGTCTCCAGGGAGAGCGACTCCCCGTGCCGGGTCACCGTCCTCAGCCGTACGCCGCCCGGAACGGCCCGGGCCCCGGCGACCGCGTGTCCGAGCAGGACGTCCACCGCCGGCTCCACCCGGTCGCGTACCCACCAGGCGCCCGCCGGGCCCAGCGCGGTGGCCGCGATGCGGACCCGGCTCGCCTCGGGGAGGCGGTGGAAGAGGCCGGGTCTTTCGGCGTAGAACCAGTTCCGCCAGCCGCATCCGAGGCCGCTGTGCGGAGCGCGGGCCGCTTGCCACCAGGGGCGCTGCCAGGGCGGTGGTACGTCGTTCCAGACCAGTCGGTCGGCCCGGGAGAGCACGCGTACGCGCGTTCCCTGTTCGGACAGCAGGGCCGCGGTCTCCAGGGCCGCCTGGCCCCCGCCGATCACCGTGACGTCCCGGCCGCGGAAGTGGCCGAGGTCCCGGTGGTGGCTGCTGTGCGAGACGAGCGTGGGATCGAGGCCGCGCAGCGCGGGCGGTACCTCCAGGAAGGGCAGGACACCGACCGCGAGCGCCACCGTCCGGGCGCGCAGCGCCTCGCCGTCCTCGGTGAGCACCTCGAAGCCCGTCGGGTGGATAGTCACCCGGCTCGCCATGCGCTCGTCCACCGGCGGAACGGCGTTGCCGGCGAACCACAGGCCGTACTCGGCGAACGTCTCCACCGGGATCGGCCTCGCGTGACCGACCGGCAGGCTCCGCGTCGCACAGTAGGTGTCGAGGCGCCAACGGGCCCGGGGGTCGGCCAGGTTGGAGGCCCACGGCTCGGACTTCAGGAACATGCCGCCGGGCATGTGGTCCCGCCAGGTCGCCATGGGGCGGCCGAGGACGCGGAGGCTCAGTCCGGCGTCCGCGGCGTGGGACGCGACGGACAGGCCGTACGGGCCCGCGCCCACCACCAGCAAGTCGTACATCAGCAACCACTCGCTTTCTCGTCGTCGGTCTTGGTCGCTACGGTCTCGTTGTGCGCCGGACGTCCCTGGACGGGGACCGGCGCGGCCGTGGCCCAGCGCCCCCGCACCCTGTGGGCGACGTGCCGGGGCCACAGGGCGCGCATCGCGCGGCCGGGAGCCGGGTCGTCCGAGGCGTGCCAGGCCAGTTCGCGCCCCTGGGGCGCCGGCCCCAGCGCGGCGAACGGCGCGTAGTTCTCCACCACGAAGGTCCGCCCTTCCCGCGGCGCCCCCTGCGGCAGCGGCTGGTGCGTCAGGTCCAGGTGGAGGGCGCGTACGACGTCCAGGCCCGCGGTGTCGGAGAAGAGCCGGAACTGGGCGCCCGGGCGCGGGTTGAAGTCGAGCAGGTGGTACCGGCCCGTGGTGGCGCAGCGGCGGAAGTCCAGGTCGAGGATGCCCCGGTAGCCCAGTTCACCGGCGAGCCGCTCGGAGAGCGCCCGCACGTGCGGGTTGGACGTCCAGTGGCCGACCGCGGTCAGCCCGGCCCCGCGCGGCCAGGCGCGGCGTTTGCGGCCGGTCCCGCCCGCGCGCACGCCGCCGGAGCGGTCGGCGTATCCGTGGAAGAACCAGTCCCGGTCCCGCCCCGGCGGCAGGTACTGCTGCAACAGCAGTGGGCTGCCGGCCTCCTCGGAGTGCCGGTACAGCTCCCGTGCCTGCTGTGCGGAGTTCAGCACCTTCGTGCTCTGCAGTCCGCGGCCGGCCGGCAGCAGCCAGGGCCGGCTCCACTTCGACACCACCGGCAGCCCCAGGCGGTGGACTGCGGCCTCGGCCTGCGCCCCGCTCTCCGGGACGAGGGTCGTGGGATGCGGGATCCCCGCCTGTGCGCAGACGGCGGCCAGCGCGGCCTTGTCGGCGACGCGCTCGGGCAGCCCGTCCGGCGTGGCGGGCAGCAGGTAGGAGGGCGCCAGAGTCTCACGCATGCGACTCACGGCGATCGAGCTCGCGTCGTCCATCGGGACCAGGACCGCGGCGCCGGCGACCCGGGCCGCCACCCGGTGCAGTACGCGGGCGATGTCTGGCGCAGAGGCACCGGGGGGCGGCGGGGTGTGCGTCCGGTGCACGAAACGGGAGCTGGACACGGGACTTCCCGCGGAGGCGGCGACCACGTGCACCTCCACGCCCGCTCTGCCGAGCGAGCGCACGGCTCCTAGCGTCCCGTGGTGAAAGGGGTTCGGGTCGACCCGCAGAAGGACGGCGGGGACGCGGGTGTCGAGCAGTGACACGGACTGTGTCCCTTCGGATCGGCTCTTCCGTCCGGGTGAGCGAGGCACTCGAAGGCGGCAAAGAACGGAGAAACCATTCATTTAATGTGAATAACTGTCATATGGCGTCACGTCAGGAAACGCGCGTGATCGGCCAGTGGCGGCAGGTCGAGGAGGAGGGAGCGGGCGTGGGTCCACAGCAGCGCCGGGCCGGTGCCGGGCGGCTGACGGTCGTCGCGGCGGCCATCGCCGTGGCGGCCGCGCTGGCGACCGGTCCCGGCCACGCGGCGGGGATGATCCGCGTCGCCGGTCCGTCCGCTCCGGTACCGGCCGGGCCGGCTTCCCCGCTGGCCTCGCCGCCACAGCCGTCGGCGGCCCCGGCGACCGCATCGCCCGGGCCGTCGGCGTCGGCGGTGGTTCCACCGCCCCGACCGTCGGCGTCGGCGGTGCCTTTGGCCCCCGGGAACTCCCCGGTCCCGTCAGTCACCGGGACCGCGGCAACGGTGCCGGCCGAGCCGGACGGCGGGGCGACACCTCCGGCGTTCGGCGCGTTCCTCGGGTCCGACGTCAGGGGAGTGGCCCGCATCGAGGGCTTCAGCCGCTGGCTGGGCGGTGCCGACGTGCGGGTCGGCCACACGTATCTGCCCGGTCACCGCTGGAGCGACATCGAGGGGGCGTACGGCTTCCTCGACGGGTGGGCGCGCTGGCGCGGGGCGGACGCCGACCGGATGCTCGTCGTCAACGTGCCCATGATGGAACGGAACGAGGAGGGTCTCTCCGACGCCCGGGTCGGGTCGCTGCTGCGATACGGCGCCGCCGGAGCGTTCGATCACCACTTCCGCGTCCTCGCCGAGCGGCTGGTCGCCCTGAAGGTGCCGGACGCGGTCCTGGTGCTCGGCTGGGAGATGAACGGCACGACGTACGCCCATCGGTGCGCGCCGGACCCGGAGGCCTGGAAGAGGTACTGGAACAGGATCGTCACCACCATGCGTTCGGTGCCGGGGCAGAAGTTCCGGTTCGACTTCGCGCCGAGCCGCGGTCGGGACGCCATTGCCTGGACCCGGTGCTATCCGGGGGACGACACGGTCGACATCATCGGCATGGACACGTACGACCAGCCGCGCGGGATGCCGTTCGACGAGCAGGTGGACGAGCCCTTCGGCCTCCAGGCGCACGTGGACTTCGCGAAGGCCCATGACAAGCCCATCTCCTTTCCCGAGTGGGGTCTCTTCCGCAACGGCGACAACGCCGTGTACATGCGACGCATGCTCGATTGGATGGACGAGCACAAGGCGGTCTACAACACGCTGTCGGACTACTGCCCGCACGGAGTCTGGCGCTGCGCGGCCCGTCCCAGGGCGTCCTGGATCTACCGGACCGCCCACTTCGCCCCCGGCGGCCGGCCCACCGCGCCCGCCCCGTCGCCGCCCCCGGCCGGCTGCTCGGCGACGAACCTCGGGAACTGGATCCAGCAGTTGCTCGGCAGCAGGCTGTGCCCGCGTCCCGACCGGGGGTCGGGCACCCCGTAGCGGCCGCCGGGGGCGGGCGGGCCCGGGGCGGGTCCGCCGCCGGCACGGCTCCTGAGGCGGTGCAGCGCCTCCTTGCCGTGCCGGCGCCCGGCGATCTCCCAGGTGACCGCCGACATCAGCGGGGCGGTGTGCCGCCGGGCCAGCAGCAGCCGCTGGTTGACGACCGGTTCGGGACGCCAGCGCTGCTTGTACGGCTCGTTGCCGCGCAGCAGGCTCAGCGTGCCGAGCCCGTCGGCGCCGGTGTGCTGGGTGCACGCGGCGAGGAGCATCACCGCCACGTCCGCCTTCCGTTCCCGCAGGCGCGGATGGGCGCCGTACAGGTAGCCGCCCGCGAGGCCGCGTGACACGAGCGTCAGGTCCACGGCCACCACATCGCCGTCGAGCAGGAACTCGGTGACCTTCGCGGCTCCGGAACGCACCATCGGGACCACCGAGCGCACCAGATGCTCACGGAACCGGGGCTTCAGGTGCTCGGTCGTCACCTTCCGCCCCTGCCACTGCAACCGGTGGATCTCGAGCAGTCTCCGCAGCGCCGCGTCCACCCGGTCCGGGCCCACCACGTGCCATTCCACGCCGAGGCTCCGGAGTCTGCGCAGCTTGGCGCGCACCCGCTGGGCCGTGTTCGACGGAAGCCGTGAGACCAGCTCGTCCATGGGCGCCGCCGGCAGTTCCAGGCACAGGGAGTCCAGTATCCGCAGCCGCGGGCCGCGCCAGCGCTCGTACACGCGTTCCGCCGCGCCGCCCGGACGCACCTCGCGGAAGTCGATGGGCAGCGTGCGGGCGATCGCCGAGAGCCCCTCGGTGAGCGCGGCGGCGGCGAGGTCGGCCCGCTCGTCGTCGATCAGGACGTCCGCGTAGTCGGAGATGCCCCCGCCGAGCGGCACCCACGCGGGGACGGGGCCGCGCCGGAGCGTCAGCGGCGCCACGGCGATCAGGGCGCCCTCCTCCCGTACCAGCACCAGGCGCAACTGCCGCCCCCGGCTGTACGACAGCCACCACGAGTGCAGCCACGCGTGACTCTGGAACGGGGTCGCCGTGCCGCACCGTCCGTAGAGCCGCTCCCAGTCCGGGGCCAGCTCGGCGAAGGCGGTCTCGTCGGTGACGAGTTCCGCGGAGAGGCCCGGTCTCAACGGGTGATCCGCTCACGCGTCGGATGCGGCAGGTGCGTGCTGTGTGGGAACCGAACTGCCATGGCGACCTCTCGTCCGAGGGGCCGGGCCTCTGGCAGCCCGGCCGGTAGGGAGTGGGTACGGCTCGTCCGCCCGGTGCGTGAACGAGGGCGGGGCCCCGCCCCGCTGCCCCCCGGTCGCCCGCCGGGCGGCGATGTCACACTTTCTGGTGCTGGTCGGCGGCGGCGGCCGGCCCGGGCACGGACGGCAGGCCCCGCGGGTCGTCCTCCGTCTTCCGGGGCCGGACGAGGAGCACGAGGCCGACCAGCAGGCCGCCCGCGCTCGCGCCGACGGCGCCGGTCACCCACGGCGGTGCGGACGACGGGTCCGTCGGCCGGACCGCCGGCGCGAACCGGACCAGCCTGACGTGCGTGTTCTCCTCGGTCTCCTCGGCGTGCCGGGTCAGCGCGTCGGTGACTCCGTTGGCCATGCCGAGCGCGAGGCCCGGGCGCCGGGAGCTGGCGGAGACGGCGATCACCGGGGCGTCCGGGGAGGTCGCGGTCCGCACGCTCCGCTGCAGCGTCCGCACCGGCACCTTCGCCTGGTCCTGGGCGTCGCGGAGCACCGCCAACTGGGTGGCGGCCCGGCCGTACGCCTGGGCGAAGCCGAGCGTGGGTCCGGGGTCGGAATTCGCGGACGGGACGGCGACGACGTAGCTGGTGGCCGTGTACACCGGGCCCCTGACCACGCCGTAGGCGCCGCCGAGGGCACCGCCGACGAGCGTGCCGGCCGCGAGCCATGCCAGGCGCGCCATGGTCCCGGAACGCGCCGGGCGCCGCCGGCGCTTCGTGGGGTTGTCGGTCATGAGGATTCGACTCCCTGAGGTGAGGGTGACAACGAGCTGGACATCGCCGCCGCGTACACGTCCATGAGGCGGGCGGCACTGCGGGCGATGCTGTAGTGGCGGGCGGCCTCCGGGACCGTCCGGGGGTGCGGTCCGGCCGCGCGGACCTCCGCGACGGCACGTGCGTACGCCTCCGGGCCGCCGCGCACGCGACGGGCACCGGGGGCGGTCCGCGGGGGGAGGGCCTCGATGGCGGGGCAGGAGGCGTAGAGCACCGGCAGGCCGGATGCCAGGGCTTCCAGCACCGCCAGTCCGAAGGTCTCCTCCGGCGACGGCGACACGAGCAGGTCCATCGCGGAGGTGAGGGAGGGCAGGTCGGGTCCCGGCGAGCCGTCGGGCAGACAGGGGCGTTCGCCGGTGAACAGGACGCGGTCGGCCACGCCGGCCTCGTGGGCCGTGCGGCGCAGCACGTTCTCCTGCGGGCCGCCGCCGACCAGCAGCAGCCAGTGGTCGCCGGGAAGCCGGGCGACCGCCCGGACGAGGACGTCGAAACGTTTGCCCGCGGTGAGACGGCCGATCCCGCCCACGACGTAGGCGTCGTCGGGCAGACCGATGCGGCGACGGGTGCGGTGGCGCCGGGCCGGGTCGAAGCGCAGGTGGGTCAGGTCGATCCCGTTGGGGATGACCTCGATGCGCGGGGCGGGCACGCCCCAGCGCCCGAGGCGGTCGGCGACCGCGGGCGAGACGGCGACCGTCGCCGAACCGAGCCGCTCGCCGGCCAGGTAGAGAGCACGGACGCCCGGGGTGAGCCTGCGGCCCTCCATCTGGGTGTCGCCGAGGGAGTGCTCGGTGGCGACGACTGCCTTGACTCCGGCCAGCCGGGCGGTGGGGCGGCCGTAGACGCAGGCGCGGTACAGGTGGGTGTGGACCAGGTCGTAGCCGCCCGTGCGGATCAGGCGGACCAGGCGCGGAAGCACGGTGAGGTCGCGGTTTCCGCGCATGCCGAGGTGATGCACCCGGACGCCGTCGGCGGCCAGCCCGGCGGCGACGGCGCCCGGATTGGTGAGGGCCGCCACCTCGCATTCGACGGGCAGGTGCCGCAGCAGCAGCCGGAGCTGCTGTTCGGCGCCGCCCACCCCCAGGCCGGTGATGATGTGCAGGGCCTTCATGTCACACGCCCCGGACCGGACGTCGGCGCAGCCGGTGCAGCCGGTACTTGAGGCCCAGCCGCCAGGCCGTGTCGTTCTGCCCGACGTGCAGCCGGGGCAGGGCGTGCGGGCCGCTCAGGGCGCCGGGGTCGATGGCGCAGGCGTAGCCGTAGCCCGCGTCGCGTACGGCGGCGACGACGCGGGAGTCGACCGTGCCGTAGGGGTAGCAGAAGCCGTCGACCGGGGATCCGGTCAGCTCTCGCAGGAGCGCCGCGCTGTCGGCGGTCTCGCTCTTGAGGGTGACGTCGTCGGCCCGGGTGAGATCGATGTGGGTCAGACCGTGCGAGCCGATCTCCACGCCCTCGGCGGCGGCGGCCCGGACGCCGTCCGCGGTCAGCAGCGGTTTGCGGGGGCCGAGCGGGTCCCAGGAGTTGAGGCCGCCGAGCCGTCCGGGCAGGACGAAGAGGGTCGCGCCGAAGCGCCGGCGGCGCAGTGCGGGAAGGGCGTGGGTGAGGAAGTCGGCGTACCCGTCGTCGAACGTGAGAGCGACCAGGTTCCGGCCTTCCCCCCGGGCGCGGGCGGCCAGCAACTCCCGCACGGTGACGCCGCGCAGGCCGTGCCGGTCGAGCCAGGCGAGCTGGTGCTCCAGCCGTTCGGGCGTGACCGTGACGCGGTAGGGGTCGGACGAGCAGGTGTCCACCGAGTGGTACATCGCCACCCAGGGGACCGCGCCGGGCGGTGCCGCGGGGCGTGAGGCGGTGCCGATGCAGTCAGGCGCAGTGACCATGCGTCAGCCTTCGTGTGAGGGAGTGGGCCGAGTGGAGTGCGGCCGTGCAGCCCTGGGCGCCCAGGGCCCGGCCGAGGAGGAGGAAGACCGCGGTCACCGTCACGCAGCCGGCCGTGAGACCCGCGGCGGGGGAGGCAGGTCCGTTCGCCGCGAACGCTCCCGCCGCCGTCGCGCCCGTCGCCGCGAGGACCAGCCTGCCCAGCTCGGCCAGTACCCGGGGGACACGGACCGGGACCCCGCGGCGGACGCCGTGACGCGGGACCGGCCCGGGCGCGGCCGCTGCGGGGCCGGGGGGCGGCTGCGGTGCCGCGCTCTCGGGACGCCACTGCGCGGTGACCCCCGCGCCGCGGACGTCGGCCGGTCTGCCCGGGTCGTGCCTGAGGCCCGTGAGCAGCAGCGCGGCCGTGAGGGTGATGCCGGCGGCGTTGGCGGCGGCGATGCCCGCGACGCCCCAGGGGCCCACCGTGCCCGCCCCGATCGACGAGGTCGCGGCGATGCCCGCGGCCATCGCGCCCACCGGGTACCAGGTGGGCCGCCCCGTCGAGAAGTACGAGCGGATCAGGACGCCCACCAGCGTCTGACCCAGCAGCCCGGTGGCGTACACCCGCAGGATGTCCGTCGTCGCCGCCGTGTCCCGGGCGGTGAACGCGCCGCGCTGGAAGAGGAGTTCGATGATCTGCGGGGCACAGGAGACGACCGTGGCGGCACCGAGGAGGACCACGCAGCAGGCCAGTACGAGATCCCGCTCCGTCCGGGCGCGCGCCCGCTCCGGGTCGCCGTCGGCCAGCGCCCGCGCCACCACCGGAAAGGTGACGGTGCACAGCATCAGAGACAGCGTCATGGGGATCTGCGCGACCTTCTGCGCGTAGTTGAGGCCCGAGATGGCCCCGGAGGGGAGTCCGGAGGCGAGGAATCGTTCGATCAGGACCTGCGACTGGCGGCACAGGGCGAACAGGAGAACGGTGGTGACCAGGGCCAGGTTCACCGGGCGCACCCCGGTCCGCGCCTCGGCAGCACACTCGGCGGCGGACGTGCCGCCGCGCAACCGCCGCCAGAACGAGGGAAGTTGCACTGCCGCCATGAGACAGCCGCCGACCGCGACACCGGCCGCCGCGGACCGCACCCCCCAGCGCTCGCCGAGCAGGAGCACCATCGCGATGATGCCGGTGTTGTAGGCGACGTAGATCGTCGCGGGCGGGAGGAACCGGCGGTGTGCCCGCAGAGCCGCGCTGAAGTAACCGGCGAGACCGAAACTCAGCACGCATGTCGCCGTCAGACGCGTGCAGTCGGCGGCGAGGCGTGGGTCGGGCAGGCCGGGCGCCAGGACCTCGACCAGGTAGGGGGCTCCGCCGATGATCACGGCCGAGACGGCGACGAAGCCCAGGCAGAGCCGGGGCAGCGTGTCGGCCACCAGGGAACGCACGGGGTCGCCGGCCTCGTCCCGGGCGCCCCGTGCCAGCGCGGCGCTGAACGCGGGGATCAGGACGAAGGCCAGTCCGTCCTCGACGAGCAGCGTGGCGGCGAACTCGGGCACGGTCCACGCGACCAGGAAGGCGTCCATCTCGCCGCCGGCGCCGAACAGCCGGGCGAGGGACTGGTCCCGGACCAGGCCGAGCGCGGCCCCTCCGAGGGACAGCGACGCCGTGACCAGGGCGGCCTTGGCGAGGAAGCCCCGGGCGACGGCGGAGGGATCCACGGCCTGCCGTGCCCGCGCGGTGACCTCTCGGACGGGCACCTCCGTCCGGGGGCCGCGGGTCCCCCGGGGCGTCGGCGTCATCGCGCGACCGCCCCCTCTGCCTGCCGGCGCGCGGGGGCCGGCGCCGTCGTCGCGTCGCCGGCCGGGGCCAGTGCCCACCACGCGGCCAGCCCGAGGCAGACGGCGGTCAGCACGGTGGAGGGACCGCCGATGTCGCCGTACAGGAATTCGGTGAGCTGCCAGACCAGCAGCCCGCAGGCGACGAGCGCGCAGTCCAGGTCGCGCACCGGCGACCTGCGCGTGCGCCACAGGCGGCGCAGCGCGAGCACCAGCAGTCCGAGGCAGCTCGCCGCGAAGGCGACCAGCCCGAGGAGGCCCTGCTCACTGAGGACCAGGAGATACATGTTGTGCGGCGACAGCAGCAGCTGCCTGCGGTACGGGGTTCCCGCGCCCGCGACGTCGCTGCCCGACGACAGCGCCGGCGTCGCGTGCCCGTCCCGGTGCTCGGGGAAGCCCTTCAGCCCGACGCCGGTCAGGGGATGCTCGCGCCACATGGACGCGGCCGCCGTCCACATCGTGTACCGGTCGACGACGGACTGGTCGGGGGCGACGGTGACCCGGGTGATGCTCTCGAGCCGCTCCTGGAGCACGGCCGTGCCCACACCCAGGCCACCCACGAGGACGATCGCCGCGGCGACCGCCGCAGCGGCGACTTTGAGCGCGCGCCGCAGTCCGGCCAGCGCCAACTGCACCACGCAGGTCAGGGCGGTGGCGATCCACGCGCCGCGGCTGAAGGACAGCGTGAGCGGCACCAGCAGCGCCAGCGCGCACCCGACGGCGACCGCCCGGTGCCTCGCGGACCCGAGCGCCAGACCCACGGCGCTCACCAGGCCGACGGCGACCACCGTCGCCATGCCCATCACGTCCTGCGGACCGAAGGTCCCGACGGCCCGGATGTCCTCCCCCTGGTAGGAGGCGCCGGTCCGGGTGGCGTACTGGTGCACGCCGATGGCGCCCTGCCACAGCGCGAGCCCCACGAGCGACCAGGCCGGCAGCCGGAAGTCGCCACGGTCGCGGACGAGCAGCAGGACGGCGGCCGGAACGAGGACGAAGACCTGGAGATAGCGGACCAGACCGGTGAGACCGGCCTCCGGCGTGGACGCCCCCACGGCCGAGACGGCGAGCGCCACCACCGGCAGGCCCAGCACGATCACGGCCGTACGCGACAGGGGGCGCCGCCGGTCCCGTACGAGACGGAGGGCGCAGTACAGCACGAGGAGACCGGACGCCACGTCGGCGGGTCCCGGGCCGCCCGCGCCGGACCCGCCGGGCGGCAGCGCCAGCAGGGCGACGACGGCGACCACGGCGAGCGCCGGGGGAGGGGCGGACACGCGGCGGACGGTCGCGGTCAGGGCATGGCTCACGGTGGTCAGCTCCCCGTCGGGCGTACGAGCGCGCAGGCGGTGCGGAGGAGGATGGTGACGTCCTGCCACAGCGACCAGTCGTCGATGTAGGCGTTGTCGAACCGGCAGCGGTCCTCGATGGAGGTGTCGCCGCGCAGACCGTGGATCTGGGCGAGTCCGGTGATGCCGGCGCGCATCCGGTGGCGAGCCGCGTAACCCGGGTAGGTCTGGCTGAACTGGGCGACGAAGTAGGGGCGTTCGGGCCGCGGTCCGACCAGGCTCATGTCGCCCCTGAGTACGTTCCAGAGCTGGAGCAGCTCATCGGCCGAGGTGCGGCGCAGCACGCGGCAGAACCAGCGCATCCCGCTCTCGTCCGCCACGCTCCAGCGGGTCGCCGACTCCTGTTCGTCGGCGGGGCGGTGCGTGCGGAACTTCAGCAGGGTGAACGGTTCGCCGTCCTTGCCGATGCGCTGCTGCCGGAACACCACGCCCGGCCCGTCGGTGATCCGCAGGGCCAGCGCGCACAGCAGGAGCAGCGGGCTGACCAGCAGCAGCAGTGTCCCGGACACGACGATGTCGAGCACGCGCTTGCCCGCGCCGCCGCGCGCCGAGGCCATCTCCAGCCGCCGGCAGGGGAACCCGGCCAGCCGCGCCTTCGCCCCGTACGACGGCGCGTCCGCGTCGACCTCCCAGATCAGGCAGCCCGTCTCGGCCAGTGCCCGCAGCAGCGGTCCCTGCTCGGCGCGTACGGAGGGATGGACGGCCAGCACCGTCCGCACCTCGTTCTCGGCGACCGCCCGCCAGGCAGCCTCGGCCGTCAGTACCGGCAGGACGCCGGCACCGTCCGCGCCCTCCGCGACGACACCCACCGGGCGCACTCCGCACCCCGGGTTCCGCAGCAGGGCGGCGGCCACGCGGTGCGCCGTCGCCGCCGGGCCGACGACGAGGGCGGCCCGCGGGTGGCGCAGCAGCACCGCGCGCCGCCTGGCGTGGACGGCGCCGCGCAGGGCACAGCTCGCCACGAGCTGTACGGCGCAGCCGGCCAGCAGGACGCGGACGGACAGCGTGTGCGGGGGCCGGCAGACCGCCACGACCTCCGCGAGGGCCAGCCACGCCACCACGGTGCGGCAGCAGACGGCGGGGAGTTCGTCCAGAACGCCTTTCGCCTGCGGGCGCGCACGCTCCGGGCGCAGCAGCAGCGAAGCGGTCACGAGCACGGTCACGGAGAGCGGGCGGAACGGCGTCCCGCTCAGGGGCAGGACGCCGAGCAGCGCGGCCACGCCGTCCGCGAGGAACAGCGCGACCGTAGAGGGCGGCTTCGGGGGCGGCCTGCGGATCGGGGGCCGGAGGGCCTGCGGGGCGTCGCGGGGCGGGGCGACCGAGAGGGGGGAGAATCCGTGGTCCCGGTGGGGCGCGCCGGTGAGAGGGAGGGTGCTTTCCGCGGTCACGAGTGGATGGACTCCCTGCGTTCGGTGGCCGAGGCGGGCGCCGCGGGCCGTGGGCCGATCAGGTCGCGGTAGAGGTGCGCGACCGCCTCCGTGGTGTGACGCGTGTCGTGCGCCGACAGGACGTGCCGGCGGCCCCGGCGGCCGAGCGACTCACGCAGCGGGGGGTCGAGGAGCAGGGCGGTGACGGCCTCGGCCAGCGCCGCCGGGTTCTCGGGCGGGACCAGGCAGTGCCGGGCGCATGCCGGCGGCAGGCTCTCGCGGGCCCCGTCGACGTCCGTGACCACCACCGGCCGTCCGCAGGCCATGGCCTCCAGCGGGGCCAGCGCCATGCCCTCCCAGCGGGAGGGCAGAACCACGAGATCCGCAGCCCGGTACCAGGTGACGGCATCGGTGACGGCCCCCGCGAACAGCACGGACGCGGGGGCGCACCGACGCAGCCGGTCGCGGTCCGGTCCGTCGCCGACCAGGGCGAGACGCGCGCCGGGCACGTCGCGCGCGACGGCGGGCCACGCCTCGATCAGGACGTCCTGCCCCTTCTGCCGGCACAGACGGCCCACGCAGACGACGAGCGGCGCGGAGGGAGCGACCCCGCGCAGCGGCGCGAGCCCGGCCCGCGCCGCGTCGGCGGGTGCGGGGCGGCAGCGGCGCGGGTCGACGCCGTTGGGAAGGACGCGCCACCGCACGTCGATCCCGGCGCGCACGCCGGTCGCCCGTTCCGCCTCGCTCACGCACAGCACGTGGGAGGTCCAGCGCGTCGCCCACCGCTCCCAGGCGCGCGCGAGCACCGAGGCGGCCCCGTGGACCGCCTCGAACGACCAGGCGTGCGGCTGGAACACGGTGGTGACGCGCCCCCGTACGGCGAGCCGCCCGGCGAGTCCGGCCTTCGCGCTGTGCGCGTGCACCAGGTCCGGGCGCACCTCGGCCACCACGCGGGCGAGGTCGCGCACCTCACGGGCGAGCGACGCCCCGGGCGTGCGCGTCGCGGGCCAGTCCCGTACGTCCGCGCCCAGCGCCCTCAGTTCCGCGGCGAACGGTCCGCCGGGGCAGGCGACCGTGACGGCCGTACCGGCTGCGACCTGTGCCCTGACCAAGTCGGCCACGACACGGGCGACTCCGCCGTCCACGGGCTGGGTGATGTGGAGAACCCGCGGCCGTGGGGCGGTTGCTGACAGAAGCATGCGGGACGTCCTTGCTCGCGGTGGCGCCGACGCTCGGTGCGGCAGGGGCCGGGCCTCATCACTTGGCGTCGACGGAGGCGAACAGCACGCCGGCCCACGCCGGGTCCCGCGGCGAACGGAGCCGGAGGGTCAACTGGTCGCCGCCGCGCCGCAGGGCCGGCGCCAGGTCGAACACGTCCGAGTCGTAGCCGAGCGTCCGGGCGTACGCCGGCACACGCTCCGGCGCGGTGCGGCCGGGGTCGCTGATCGTGGAGTTCAGGACGTCGTCGCGGGGATTGGCCGGGTCGGTGAGTTCGGTGACCGTCGTCCGACGGCGGCCCGCGGCCGTCCGGGTGGTCTGCGCGGTGAGGCTGTCGCCGGTCACGGCGTGGTCGCCGTCGTAGACCGTCATGCCCACGCGTCCGCCCGCGCCCTCCGCGAAACGCGGTCCGCGCTTGCCCGCGGTGACCGTCACGCCCGACTCGATCGTGTCGAATCCGTCCCAGAGGAACAGGTGCCGCAGGGGCTCGGCCCGGTTCTCGTAGGCCACCACCAGCGTCCAGCCGCCCCACGCGCCCGCAGTCGACCGTCCCATCGCCACGTTGACCTGTGCCACCGTGTACAGACCCTGCTTGCTGTTGCGTACCAGCCCGGTGACGTCCGCGGACGCCTGGAAGGCGTCCGCGCCGTTTGCCACGCGGTGGCCGACCACGGTGTCCGCGAGAACCTCCTTGTACTCCCCACCGGGCTCCGCGATCAGCACGCGTCCGTTGTCCTCCGGCGGCTTCTGCTCGCCGACCCGCAGATTGCCGCCCCAGTACAGCCGCGCGTAGCTGACCCGTGAGCCCTTGGGCAGACGGACCTGGGCACGGGAGGAGTTGTAGGTGTTCGGGTCCTTGTCGACGTCGACGTAGGTCATGTCGTAGGCGCCGTTCACCCCGCTCCCTCCCGCGCGCACGGCCGGGCAGGAGGTCCGCGCCGACTGCTGCTCGGTCTCCCGGCAGGTGATGGAGACGTTGGCCGCGCGCACGATGCCGCCGCGCTGGAGGGACTGGTACCGCTCGGTGAACGGGATGCGGCTCTTCTCCGGCGACGGAGGTGCGGTGGGCGCGAGGGCCAGGGCGCCGGCGGGGGCCCACACCCCGGCCAGGGCGATGGCGCTCACCGTGGTGCGGCGCAGCAGGAGGACCAGGGGTTTGCGCATGTCCGGCTCGACCTTCCAGAAAAGGCTGCGGTGTCGGGGGAGGGGCACGGCGACGCGTGCCTCAGCACCCCGTCTGGCGATGCGCAACTCTAATCATCAATGGGATGAAACGAGTGAAGCGGACAAGTGTGTCGAAATAGTGAAGTTTCGATGGCCCTTCGCCCTTCCCCGGGAGAGGGGGATCGCGCGAGGAGGTCTTACGCCTACGGGGTGGTTGCGTCCGGTTGCAGAGCGTGGTGACTCGCCCCACAGTGAGCTCAAGATCCACGACGGATGTCCGAAGGAGCCACCATGCGTTATCCACCCGCACGACGCGCCGCGGGCGTCGCGCTCTGCGCCGCCCTCCTGGTCGCGGTCGCAGGTCCTGCCGCGGCGGCGGGCGAACCGGCAGGGGGGCACGGCCGGGCGGCGGCGCCCGCGGCGCGTGCCGACGGGGACGTCATCGGCCAGATCGAGGCGCTCGGCGGGGTCGGCGGTGGACTCGCCCCGGTCGCCGACCTGGTCGAAGCCGTACTCGCGGGTGCGGGCGGCCCGCTGCCGGCGGGGGACGCCGAGGAACTCCGCGATGCCCTCGAAACCGCCCTGGCCGGGCTGGTGCCGACGGGCGCGGGGAGCACGACGGAGCCGGTGCCGGAGGAGACGGCGCCGGCCGACCCGGTGACGCTGCCCGCACCGGCCGGCCCGGTGACGCTGCCCGCGCCGGTGACGCTGCCCGCGCCGCTCGCACTGCGGGAGGAGGTGAGGTCTTCGACTCCCCTCACCCCGGCCCTGGGGACCCGGGGCTCCCGAACGGCCGTGCCGGGCAGCGGTGTTCCGTTCGGCCTGGACCAGGTGGTCCAGGGCCTGCTGCAGGCGACCGCTCCCGGGGGCGGCGCCTTGCTGCGGCCGAACGGCGACAGTGGGGTGAACGAGATCGTCGGCCTCCTGGCCGCGAGGCTGCTCGACGGCCGGAGCACGCCGGATCCCGTCGCACAGCCCGCGCCGCCGACCCTGTCGGCGCCCTAGAACGGGACAGCGGCAGGCCGGTACGACTTCTCGCGCTTTCCCGTTCCTATATCCCCGGCTCGGAAGATCCCATTTATTGCAAAGATCTCATATGAGGTCTCCGCAATCTCCCGCCCGCCCGGTTCCGAACCGGCAGGGAATCGTTGGGCACGGTGTCATCACTCCGGCCGTTACGTGCCGAGGAAAGGAACACGATGAAGTCTCTGAAGACCGCCGCCGTTGTTGCCGGGTCTGTGGTCATCGCCGGTTTCGCCGCGCCGGCGTTCGCCCTCAGCGCCGACGATGTCTCCCGCGCCGGCCTGAGCGGCGTCACGGACACGCTCGCCCAGGGGTCGGGCGGCGACGTGCCCCTGCAGGAGCAGACCGAGAAGCTCGGCCTCTCGAAGAAGGGCTCGGTCGGGCAGACGCTGCAGAGCTCGACCAACGGCCTGCAGAACTCGGGCTCGCTGCTGGGCGGTCTTGGCGTGAGGTGAGGGCGCTGCCGACCGCGCCTCGGCGGCAGGTCGGGTGTTGTGCCGAAGAGGCCGATTCCGCACCGTGCGGAGTCGGCCTCTTCGGCGTCTTGACGACACGTTCGTCGGGCAGGCAGAAAGGCGAACGACCACGTGTCCTTCCTCCGGGTGAGCAAGGGACGCGCGCAGAGGGAATCTTCCGCCTCCGGGGTTACCGGCGGCTGTGCTGCTCGTTGGGCCGGGCGAAGCAATTCCCTTTCAGTGCCCGTGCGTTACCGAGGAAAGGAACAACATGAAGCCTCTGAAGGCTGCCGCCGTCCTTGCCGGAGCCCTTGCCGTGGCCGGTGCGGCCACGCCGGCCTTCGCCCACGGCGGTACGGGCGACGCCGCCGGCAGCCTCGCCGGAGCGGCGAAGCAGATCGCCGGCGAGCCCGTCGCCGCGCAGTCGTCGCCGCAGCACCTGCGCACGGTCGAGACGCAGGGAGGCGAGTCCGTGTCCAGGGTCCTGGAGGGCACCGGCAAGCCCGTCGTCCAGCGCGCGGGCGGCCCCATGATCGGCGGGCTCCCCGTCTAGGTCCGAGTCCTGCGTGGGTGCCTGCGGTCGCCCAGGGGCGGGTCCCGGAAGGACGTGAAGGCAGGGGAGTCGGCGACGACGCCGGCTCCCCTCCACGACGCACGACAAGGGCACGGATTCCCACGACCCGGGAAACCGCGCCGAGTTCGGGGAGGCCGTGACCAGATCGGTGAACACCAGCATGAAGACAACGAGTTCATCCGCCGGTTCCGCGGCGGCCGTCAGCACCCCGGAGTGTCCGCTCCCTTCCGCGGCACCGCCCGTCGACGCCCGGCCCGCGTCAGTCATGGACCGTATGAAGGCCACACGGCGGCAGTGGCTGCTGACACTCGTGCTCGCCACGGGGACCGGAGCGGCGCTCGGCCCGCTCCTGTCGAAGGTGCGGTCGGCGGGACGGGACCAGGCCGGGGAGTGGTTCGCCGAGACGTACCGCGGGCGGCGCATCGTCGGCGGAACACCCGCCACCCACGGGCTTCCACAGAGCGACGCCGACCGCTGGCACGTCACGGTGGACGGACGGCCCCTGCACCTGATGCGCCGCGCGGACGGCAGTTGGATGACCATGATCGACCACTACCAGTCGTACCCGACACCACTGGCCGCCGCGCGGGCGGCCGTCGACGAACTGGGACCCACCACGAGGCTGGGCGCACCCGGGGCAGGCGACGGTCCGTCGGACGGCAGCGGCGTGCCGGGCAGCCGCACGGGATCACTGGAGGACCATCCCCATGGTCTACACGCGTAAGGACGTCAGCACGCTCACCCGGTCCGAACGGCGCCGGTTCGTCAACGCGCTGCTCGAGGTCAAACGCCGCGGCGAGTACGACGAATTCGTGCGCGTGCACATGCACTACTACGCGCCCGACGGTGAGACCGGGCTGCGAGCGGCCCACATGACACCGTCCTTCCTCCCCTGGCACCGCAAGTTCCTGCTGGACCTGGAGCGGGCGCTGCGCCGGGTGGACGATTCGGTGACCGTGCCGTACTGGGACTGGACACGCGAGCGCTCCCGGGCGGCCGTGCCGTGGACCGACGACCTGCTCGGAGGTACCGGGCGGCGCTCCGACCGGCAGGTCATGACCGGCCCCTTCGCCTTCCGCAACGGTGCGTGGACCATCAGGGAAGGGGTGACCGACACCAGGTACCTCATGCGTGACCTGAGCCGCTCCGCGGACCCGATCACCCTGCCGACGTCCAAGGACGTGCAGGCGGCCCTCGCCGATCCCGTGTACGACACGTCGCCCTGGAACTCCACCTCGGCCAGGGGATTCCGCAACAGGATCGAAGGGTGGGGGACGGGGCGCCCTCCGGGCTCTTGGCGCACCCACAACCGGGTGCACCGCTGGGTCGGCGGCCACATGGTCGGCGGGGCCTCCGTCAACGACCCCGTCTTCTGGCTCCACCACGCCTTCGTCGACCTGCTGTGGACGCGCTGGCAGCAACGGCACCGAGGTGCTCGCTACCTGCCCGCCAAGCCCCTGGCGCGCGGCGACGCCCAGCGGGGCAGAGTGGTCGCGCGGCAGGAGAAGCTGCCACCGTGGAACGTGACTCCGCAGGAGCTGGAGGACCACGGCCGGATCTACCGGTACGCATAGCGCAGGCACCGACGCCCGCCCAGGCGGTGGAACTCGCAACGGCCTCTCTGTCGGCAGCCGTTGTCGGGTGATCGGAAAGTCGCTGGCGAATTCAGGCCGAAATGGCTTGAGTTCGCCTGAACGCGAGGCTTGGTGACGCTTCCTTCCCTTGCGGCCCTGCAATTTCACGGTATCGGAATCCGACGGGTGGTACAGCGGTCCCAGATATATGGGACCGCGCTCCCCTATCCGTGTGACTGGCACGGAGAAGTCTTGTCGACACGCCGTTCCGATCGATTGGATGTCGGTATCCAGCCGGTGGGCGCCCATCTCTCCGGGGGGAGTGGCAGTTGGCCTGCGTAGCGTTTCCCTCGTGGAAATGGACGTGGTTGTCGGCTTGCCGCGATGGGCACCCCCGGCAGAGGTCTGGATCCGATCAGCCGGTGCTCTCCAGGCACCGGCTGATTCGGCTTGTACGGGGAAAACGCAAGGGCGCCGTCGCCTCATCGGCATGACACCGGCGCGACCGTAAGCGCTTTGTCCGGCAAACGCCGAGTGCGTGGCCCCCGTCGAAAGAGGGACCACGCACTCACTGGGCCGTGCTTGCCGGATCAGATGCCGGGGCCGGGGATCCGGGTATAGGTCAGCGCGTTGCTGGAGCCGGCGGACGTGGTGGCCACGACGCTCACGGGGCCGGCGGCGCCTGCCGGGGCGAAGGCGGTGATCTGCGTCGCGGAGACGATGGTGAAGGGTGCCAGGACGGAGCCGAATTTGACGGCCGTCGTCGTGGCCAGGTTCGTGCCGGTCAGCGTGACGGTGATCCCCGAGTCGGCCGGACCCTTGTCGGGGACCATCGACAGCAGGGTGGGCAGGCCGAGGTACACGTAGCTGTCGGGTTCGCTGGTGCCGCCGGGCGTGGTCACGGTGACCGCCGCCGAGCCGGCCCCGTGAGGGGGCGTGACCGCGGTGATCTGGGTGGCCGAGTCGACCGTGAACGACGTCGCGGACACGCCGTCGAACTTCACCGCCGTCGCACCGAGGAGGTCCGTGCCGGTCAACGTCACCGAGGTGCCGCCCGCCGTGGGACCGGACGGAGGCGCGATGGTGGTTACCGAGGGCAGGGCGACGTAGTAGAAGTAGGCGCTGGGGTCGCTGGGGTTGCTGGTGCCGCCGGGGGCGGTCACGGTGACCGCCGCCGAGCCGGCCCCGTGCGCGGGCGTGACCGCGGTGATCTGGGTGGCCGAGTTGACGGTGAACGACGTCGCGGACACGCCGTCGAACTTCACCGCCGTGGTGCCGGTGAAGCCCGTGCCGGTGATCGTCACCTGGGTTCCCCCGGCGGCGGGTCCCTGGTTCGGGGACACGCTCGTCACGGCGGGAGCCGAGGCGGAGACGTAGGTGAAGGGGACCTGCTGAGCGCTGTTGCCCTGGTCACTGGTGACGACCACGTTCACCGTTCCGGTGCCTGGTGGACTCACCGCCGTGATCTGTGTGTTGCTGTTGACGGTGAACGAGGCGGCGGGCTTGGCGCCGAACCGGACGAGGAAGACTCCGGTGAAGCCGACGCCGGTCACGGTGACGACGGTGCCGCCGGACGTCGTTCCCTGATTGGGACTGATCGAAGAGACCACGGGGGTTGCCATGACAGTGCTCCTTCACCAACCGCGGCATGTGCTCACGGGACCGGGCCCGTCCGGGCGGAGGGGGGCCTGCCGCCCGGACGGGGGTTGATCGCCTCCTGCGTACGGAGGCTGCCTGACGGGTCAGATGCCGGGGCCGGCGACGTAGGTGAAGCCGTCGACCGCCACGTCGGACCCTGCGGGGTTGGTGACCGCGACATCGACCGGTCCGGCGGTTCCCGGCGGGGTGACCGCCGACAGCGTGGTCGCGTTGACCACGGAGAACGGTGCCGGAACACCGTCGAACGTGACCGAATCGGTGCTGGCGAGGTTGGTGCCGGTGATGGTCACGGCCGTTCCGCCCGAGGTCGATCCCGAGGTCGGGGTGATGGTCCCGATCGTGGGGACGTCGACGTAGGTGTAGGACAGGCCGTTGTTGGTGCCGCCCGCGGTCGTGACGCTCACGCTCACGGGTCCGGCCGCCGTACCCGCGGGCACGACGACGCTGAGCGAACTGTCGGAGTTCACGGTCGGGACGGCCGTCTCCGAGCCGAAGGCGACACTGGTCGCGGTCGACAGGCCGGTGCCGCTGATGGTGATGGTGTTGCCGCCGGCCAGCGGACCGGAACTGGTGCCCAGCGACGACTTGAACGGGGCGCCGACGTAGAAGAACGGCACCGGGTTGCTGGTTCCGCCCGGGGTGGTCACGGTGACTCCGACGGTGCCGGTCCCCGACGGGGAGACGGCGGTGACCTGGGTCGGGGAGACGTTGGTCACGTTCGTCGCCGGCTTGGAGCCGAACATCACCGCGCTGGTGTTGGACAGGTTCGTGCCCGTGATCGTCACCGTGGTTCCGCCGCCGGTCGAACCCTGGTTGGGAGAGATTGGCATGGGGACACTCCTCGCTGTTCGTTCGGGACATTGCGAGGAACCGACAGGAATGACCAGCCACCGGCTGCCGCATCACTTGGGCAGGACCGTCGCCGACGTACACACACCGTCGGTCCTTCCACGGTCCGCTCATGCTCAGCCGAGTACTGTCGCAAGGCGAACGAACAGAGCACAACACCGGTCCCAGGACCGCACGCACAGTGGCGCTGGGAGGCTCTCCCGGCAAACAAGAAAACCGGCAAGACGCTGCCTTCTGAACGTTCCCCCGGTCCAGGGATGGGCAGCCCGCCGGTTCGTACTCTCAGTGACCCATACGGCCGACGGAGTGACAAGGGGCTACCGGCCCGGATCACTCGAACGGAGTAACTCCCCCTTGTGAGGCGCCTTCCGCCTGTGCCCGCGTGCCGAGAGGAAGCCCCCAGGTGACGGCGGTGCGGGCGTGCTCGTGGCGCCGCGAGGCCCAGGCCCTAACGACCGTGAGCGCAGGGGGTCACCGTGGCAACCGGGGTGACGGGAGCCGGCGGTTCCTGCGGATCTCGCGCTCTTCTCCCGGCTTCCTTCTCTTCGCGTCGGGCCACAGCGCACGGCCCGGCTGCCGGCGTCCGGCACCATGTGGGATCTGCGCCGACGTGTGGATCCCCGCATTTGACGGACGCGCAGGTGGACGCGCGCCCCCGCGGCGGAGACGGACCGCGGGTGGTGCGCGGAGGTGGCGGCGACCTCTGTCCGCGGCAGGGCTGCGACGAGTGGCTGCTGCTGCTCTCCGCCACCCGCGACGCGTTCCACGACTTCACTGCGGTCCGTCCGGTCGCACCTGTGCCGACCGGCCGGGATCCGTCGGGCGTGGCGCGCTGCGTGTAGGACCGTGCCGCCTCCGTGCGAGGGCTTCGGCACGCACTCGAACACGGCCGCCCGCCCAAACCCGGTG
Source organism: Streptomyces sp. NPDC018947 (assembly GCF_044390505.1). Taxonomy (NCBI): domain Bacteria; kingdom Bacillati; phylum Actinomycetota; class Actinomycetes; order Kitasatosporales; family Streptomycetaceae; genus Streptomyces; species Streptomyces sp. NPDC018947. The sequence goes on along the minus strand of NZ_JBIRZD010000001.1, from coordinate 908,572 downwards.
ACGGCCGGACGGCCCCGGAGCCCACCCCTGACCGTCAAGAGGGTGTCCGGGGCTTCGTCGTGCCGGTCGAGGCCGACTCTGACCAGCGAAAAGCCCTCCCGAGTGGGAGGGCAGGGATGGGCGCCCCCGGCAGGACTCGAACCTGCGGCCAAGCGCTTAGAAGGCGCCTGCTGTGTCGAGTGCAGCACCCTCGCTGACCTGGCCACCATCCCACGCCCGACGTCGCAGCGGCCGGACGTCGACACGCATTCGACCGGGGGAGTGGCAGGGCTAGGGACGGTTGACCGGGATCTCGTAGACGATCTCGCAGTGGGCGGCGGGCACCACGATGTCCGCCGTCTCCACGGGCCGCCCCTGGTCGCTGTAGTACGTCCGGCGGATGTGCGTGACGAGCGCGGACTTCTGAATGCCCAGGAGTGACGCCTCCTCGGCGGTCGCCTGCCTCGGCTCCGGCTGCTCCACGGCGTGGCTGACGGTGACGCCGATCGCGGCCATGCGGTTCACGACACCCGCTCCGGCGTGGGGCCCTCCCTCGGGGAGGACGACGAGCGTGCCGCCGGTGAGGTCGTAGGGCTCCCAACTCGTCGACAGCTGCAACGGCCTGCCGTCGGCCAGGAACTCGTAGGTGGTGCGGACGCACAGGTCGCCCTCGGCGATGCCGAGCCGCGCCGCGATGTCCGCGGGCGCCGGCACCTTGGCGTCGGTCCGGCTCTCCCAGTCCCCTTGCCTGCCCACGGCCTTCATGTCCGCCCGGAACGGCGACCCGTCGGGCTGCTCGCGCGCCGACGACCGGACCATGCGCACGCGCTGCCGGGGTTCGGCGACGTACGTGCCTGAACCGGCGCGGCCCTCCAGCACACCCTGGGAGATCAGCAGCTCTTGAGCCCGCCGGACCACGTTCTCGCCGACACCGCACTCCTGGCCGATCTGGGCGCGGGACGGCAGGCGATTCCCGGGCTCCCATACGTGCTCCGCGATCCGCCGCCGGAGTTCGTCGGCGACGCGGAGATAGGGCGGCTGCTCAGGCATATGGAAAATCTAGTCCACTAGCTCTAATCTAGTTAACTAGCTTCACTGAAAGTGATCGCCGGTGACGGAGGCTGCCCTGTGCCCGCTTCGGGAGTTAGCGCGGCGGCCATCGCCGCCCGGCTGTCCGCCGTCGGGCTTTTCACCCGCGTGGAGGAGCGCGACCAGTACACGACGGTCGAGGCGGAGGTGCCGGAATCGCTCTCCGCCGACTTATGGCGGGAGGTGCTCGAAGTGGTGGCCGAGGCCGATCGGTTCGGACTTCTCGCCACCAGCCTGAACGGCCGCACCCTCTGGGCGGTCGTACGCAAAGCGGTCCCCACGACGGGCGATGTCGGGGGACCGAGCCATCAGCGATAGGAGCTGAGCAGCGTGCTCAACCGTATCCGCCGTGCCGTATCGCTCACCAGAGCGCGGTACTTCCCCAAGGGCAGGCACGGCCGCCCGTTAATGCCCCATCGGCCGTCGGCCGTTCTCGCTTCTCCCGCGTCCGCCGACGAGCCGATGGCAACGCCGATCCGGGCCCACAGCGGCATGAACCGCTGGCACTCGCTCCCGGGGGAGGACGTCGCGCTGGTCCGCCCGTACGTGCTGGCCTGTGAGAGGCGCGCACGGACGCGTTCAGTGGTCGTTGCTCCCCGTCTACCGGCTGAGGCCTGGTCGGCCCTTGTGGGGGTCCGCTGATGACCTCTCGCCGACAGCCTCACCTCGCCGACGCCGCGGCCGTTCCCTACCGATCGATCGCATGTCGGATCGGCACGCACCTTGCCTGCGCGGAATCCTCCCCAGCATCGGCGCCGGTCGATCTGCCGGTGGTCTACGAAACGTGCGACTGCCCGTGCCACTCGATGCCCGACCGGTCCACGGGTGCGGAGGTGGGACAGTGATCGACCGGACCCCCAGGAGCGCGCTGGCCTCGAACATCGAGGTGACCGCGGCCACGGTGCAGCGCGGCGACATCATCCAACTCGGCGGTCGGGCCTGCCGGGTGCGGGACCTCTTTCAACTTCCCCAGGGCGCCAAGCAACTGCTCTTCGAGTCGGGCGAGCTGCTGACCATACACACGCGTACCCGGCTCGGCGCCGTGCGGCTGATGAGAAGGCGGTGACCGGTCCGTGTCCTCGCGCCATCACGACATTGCCGATGACCTCCGGCGCCAGATCACGACCGGCCGCATCAAGCCCGGCGAACGTTTGCCGTCCGAGGCCGGCCTGGCCGACCGGTACAAGGTCAGCACGGTGACCCTGCGGAGCGCCCTCGCGGTCCTCCAGGGCGAAGGTCTCGTCGAAAAGATCCACGGCAAAGGCAACTTCGTCCGTTGCCCACCCCGCAAGATCGTGTACGTCGGCGGATGGGGGACGCTGGACCCGTGGACGGCCGCTGAAGCGGCTCTACGCGTCACAGTGCGCAGCACCACGGTCCAAGCGCATGGGCATCTGGCGACCTTGCTGAAGGTGCCGACGGGCAGTCCCCTCGCAGAGTTCGTCTGCATCAGCCACGAGGGGGAGTCACGGCACGGACTGGCACGCATCTACATCCCGCGCGACTTGGCACCGGCCGGGGTGCTCGACGACGAACCGTCGTACCGGGAAGCGGTCACGAGGTTCGCCGTTCTCAGCGTGCCGCCGGCTGCTGTCCGGGAGACGGTCTGTGCCCGCCCATCTACACCGGACGAAGCATCGACCCTCCGGACCAACTCCACCGCACCAGTCCTCGCGATCACACGCGTCGCGACCGACCTAACCGGGCGCGTAGTTGAGGCCGCGCTCTTGGTGTTCCCGGGGGACCGCGTCGACGCCGTCTTCACTACCCACCACATGACCGACGAGAGGCAGACGCAAGCATGACGGCATCGGACGAACTGCGACTCCTCCCGTGGTCGGGGCCGGAGGGCAAGCCCTGCTACCTGAGCACCGACGACAGGGGCGGCTACCTGTCCCGCCTGGCGGACAACATCGAGGCGGTGCAGCTGGGAACGGCAGCCGAGCTGCTGGACGAGGTCTCGGAAACCCTCGGCGACGAGAATGCCGCCCTGGAAGACGTGCGACGGCTGGCACAGGAACTAACTGGGGCTCTGCGAGACGTGCTCCGCGTGGCGACCAGCCGAGGGCAACTCTTGGCGGCGTATGAGCCCCAGCGTCTCTGAGGGCCGACTGCGTACAGAGACGACGTCGACGCACTTGCGCTTCAATTCATGGGGAGAGGGACCCGGGCCGTGATTCCGGGTCCCTCTCCCCGTCCTGTCATGTCGGTCCCGGCCAACTACCCGGCATACACGGAGAGAAGCGGGTATACGGCAACGGCTCCGGAGGCCCCTTGATTCTTGGAGAACGCTGCAGGTCACGGCCCTGTACGAGGTGGACCAGGCTGGACGAGTCCACGGATAGTCCACAGTCGGCAAACCCTGCGTTCATGGGCGGCCGGTCGCCTGAACGGCTACCGCCTCCGGTCTGGTCCGAACGGCCATGAACGGCGCTGAGACCGTCAGCACGATCACCGTGTCCCCCACGGCACAGGCCGCCGCCCACCCCAGCGCCCTGCTGCGGCCTGTGGTGCCTTGCTCGCATCGAGCCATCCTGCGGGCTGGGCTCGATGCGCTGTTCTTAGCCGACCGTCACCGTGAACCCGTGGATCATCATGATCAAGGCGCCTACGACCACGCCGACCACGATCAAAACGGCCATCAAGCGTGTCGTACGGCGCTCCTCCGCGATGGCGAATCGAACCGTCCGCCACCACTCCTTGTCGAGCTTCATGCTCCCCACCTCTCCATCTGTGCCGTTGGGTTGAGCTTCCTAAGCGCCTCTAGGAGATGTTTCGTGGCGGTACGCTGTGTGACACAAAGAATCGTGGTGAATCGTGGTGAACCGAGCCCTCGGCTCCACGGCGGGGGAGGGGCGCGGTGCCTGGTTCAGCGAGCAGAGCGGTAGAGATTCCCGACTCGATCCCGCAGGGGCCTCTCCGGGTGTGGCTGGAGTGGTTGAAAGAGCTGCGCAGGAGGGCAGGAACGCCTTCCCTATCGCTGATCGCAGAGCGAGCCACAGAGCGTGGGCAGAAGGTCAGCACAGCCACAGTGCGCCGTTTGCTGGTGGGAGGTACGTGCAGCGAGGGTCCCGCGACAGCTGTGGCCTACACGCTAGCGGAGATGGACAGCCGCCCCGTGGCCGGCAAGCCCTCAGAAGACTGGGACGCGTTCGACGAGATGCTGACAGCGCGTTTGAGGGCGGCGCAATCGGGCGAAACGCGCCCCGGAGCAACTGCGCCGTTCGGAGGCCTCGGCCTTAGCTTGGAACGTGTAGTAGAAAAAATCAGCGAGGAGCCAGCCAGTACACGCCGTATATCTGAGCGCGAGATCTGGATCGGACGCAGCCTGCCCAACGATGACACCACTTGGCGTGACTGGGTGTACATCTTGATGAAGCTCGCAGCTACTCCCGCACTGCACGAGATAGCCGAAGAGGCGTCACGGTCTTCCGGGATCCCGTATTCGCGCGAGGCGATTCGGCAGATTCTCACGGGCGGAGGTCGAGTTCGAGCCGCGCGTGACACCGCTCGCGCCCTAACCTACAGGGCTATGCGGCTACGTGGATTCAATGCAACCTCCGAAGTCCTTGACCAGTTCGGGGATGCCGCAGAACTTCTGTTCAGACGTCAGTCCGACTACGACGGGGAGGTAGCCGCGCGGAATCGAGTCGTTGGGGAGTACTTACGGGACTTGTCGTCTTCAAATGCTGTTGCGCACACGCTAATGAACGCTGAGCGCCTCAAGGTAGCCTCGTACGTCGAAAATGACGCTCTGGCAGAGCTGAGAGAATTATTCCAGCCGAACGAGACCTTCCGGCATCAAGTCACAGTGCTTGCCGCCGGGGCAGCACCAAAGGCTGAGATGAGAGGCATTTCGTCGACGAAGTATATGTTTGCTCTATTTGACGACGTTCTTGACCTTGACGAGCGCACTACGGATTTGGTGCCCAGGGCAGGCAGACGAGGTCATCATTGGTCCTTCGTAGACAGTCTCCCAACGTTCGAGGTGGGCGTTATCCTGATCACCGGACTGAACGGCACAATCGGGATTGATGCCATCAAGTATCTTCCGTGGCCGCCAGAAACAACCGCGGTTGTGGCGATCTCTACATGCGGTGCGGCAGAGGAGCTAATCCATTCCCTAAACAGGATCGCCGCCCGTCTGCGTCAAGGCGCCTACGGCCCCCAGTTGTTCGACATGGCAGCGCGCGAACTAGAGCAGTCAGACAACACTATCGGGCGAGCTTGGTTCCAGGATCACATGCGCAAGGCATGGCGCGATCACGCGCTTAAGCCCTTGTCCTGCCCGCGGCGTGAAAAACACAATGCGATGCCATGCCCACTTTGCGAGGAGACCCAGGGTGCAGCGACCCTAGTCTTTGACAAGCTAAACCATCGCGGGATTCTACCTCGGTCGCACGGAAAGCTATTCCACGTCTATCCCGAGGCAAAGCGGGTCTTTGCTGAGACACTAAATGCAATGTTCCACTCGTTGGACGTGAGTCCATCTGAGTTTGCGCGCAGGGGAGGCTGGGAGGCCTCCAGTGTCGACATCTGGATTACAGGTGTTCTGATCCCTCCGCGTAAATTCATCGATCTTGTTGTAGAGGCGTATGAGGAAAAGCACGGCTCACTTGGCGAGAATGCACGCACCCATCTTTTGGCGCTGTACGTGGAAGCCCATGAGGCCAACCAGTCTGAGAAGACATAGAGTAACTGCTTCATAGATTACGTACGTGTCCCCTGAGGGGCGGCTGCAACCTTGGGCTACGTCACCCAGCTCCTGCCCCTACTCAACGCGATCTCACCCATCTGCGTGACCTGCTGCGCAGGTCAGCTCCACATTGACGAATCCGCCTCTTGTTCCGAGGGGACTGTCTGACACCGGCACAGGCCTAGACTGTCTCCGGGTCCTAGCTGAGCTTCGAGCAGGCAACGGTACCGCAATGGATAGACGCGTTAGAGCGGGGGTTTCTAGTGACTGCACAGTCGACTCATGAGGCGGTCCTCGAAGAGGGGACAATATATTTCATTTACTCGTTTGATGCGGGACACCCTCTCGACATTCGAAAAGCTGCAGATGCACTTCTGAGGTCCGGAATCGCGGAAACTGTCGTATCCCCCCGTGACGGCCAAGTGCGCGTTGCCCACAGGTATCAAGGACTCGTGCGGCTCATGCGTCAGACTAACATCCTTCGCGACATGAATGACGCGCTTGAAGATGGCCGGCTACCCAGATGGATGATTCGCCATCCGTTTTGGGCTGCGAGAGTTCTCTCGCGCCCAACATTCAGGCGCTCGCGGGCCTCATCCGGTGAACCGTCTCAGCCGATTTCAGATTCCCTGAGGGAAACCATCTCATTCATTGAGCAATCCGTTGCTGAATCTCAGGCTGTCAATGCCATTCAATATCATATTGAGCGAGACTTGTTGAGGGCCCCTTACCTCGCCAGCGAGCCGTACGTGCGCCTTCGTCTACGGAGTGCTGGGCAATGGCTTATACGTATGAATGGTGGCGAAACGCGCCCGACCGGTAGTCTGGAGATGGGGACAGCGGCGGACATCTTGCTCCTGATTCATCGGTCGGGCGTACTGCAAATGACGATCGCCTTGAGGCTCCCTGACCGAATTACGGTCGACCAGTATCGGGAAATGTCTTTTGGGTCATCCGAAATTGTCACTGCTTCGCGCTTGTCAGAGACGATCCTTCGCGCTGCCTACGGAAAGCGGGCAGAGCGCTACCTGGAAGGCGAGTGGGAGGACGAACAAGAAGAGGGGGTGCGGTGGAGGATGGCCGTTCACGAATCTCCGGCGAGCATGTCTGACCTTTCTGTCCTCTATCAAGAAGCAATAGCTCGCACTATTAAGAGCGCACCTTCAGGCGATTGGTTCTGCTACCCTGTAGCCTTCATTGATAAAGTGACTTGCTGCGATTCCGAGGAGTCTTTCAAGCGCAATCACGACCGTGAGCTCAAGAACGCTATCGTGCGCTCGCCTGACGTCTCTACGGTGCGCTCAGGTCTGATTTCCAGTCTGATACCTGAAGACTGCAGCCTCACTATGAGCAGCTCGTGGTACTGCAACATGTCCTCATCGCTGGAGGTTACATGGCCTGGAAGCCGAGATGGAGAGTTCGCCCAGCATTTGCAGAGACTCGTGATTCTAGAAAGTGCCCTACTACAATATTGGCAGATCCGACTGCTAGATCGTCGAGTCGGGGTGACAAATGGCAGAGTTCGACAGGTGCGCGCGATTCAGCGCGAGGCCATCTTCGGCTTGCGCGAGTACAGAGACTCGTCAATTTCTTTCGGTGATGCGATGGACGTGGTCGATCGGCTACTGGGCGAGTGGCGCGCCGATAGTCTCTACGGTCACGTACTAGAAAGCATCGATCAACTTCAGCAACTAGTAGTGGCGGCCGAATCGAAGAGATCAGCTACGCGGGCTAACATGCTCGCAGGAATCGCTCTCATCGTCGCCATTTTTCTTGGTCTTCCTGCGATCGATGAAACACTCACCATCGCCAAGGCAGTTAAGGTCGACGGGCTTCTGGGTATTCCACTGAAACCCTTTCATGTTCTCGCCTCTCGCGGAGAGAAGGGAACATGGGTTGGGTACCTAGCTTTTTTGGCTTCGGTGATTGTATGTTTGTTCGGCCTCACGCTAAGGCGCGGCAGGTCCCGTTCTCGGAGTCGCCGCAGGGAACCTGGTATCTCCTGGCCTCTCGAAGTCAGGGTTGTACGCCGAGACGATACTCAGGACTCATGAGGATTCGGCCATAGCCCCGGCATCAGTGCATGCGCCACTGAGCTTCGGTGTTGCCTTAGACCACACACTTGGGTGCTGCGGGTGTCGTCTACAAATCCGTGAGCTGCCGGCCGCGTTGCCCGCTGCGTGAGCCAACCTGACACCCCGTGGGCCGCCATTCACGGCGGTTCCCTGGCAGACCGTTCGGACGTGCTGAAATCCCTGGCGTAGAAGCGGCCCGAAAGATCGAGCGCGCCATCTGGGGAGCCCCGAAAAACCCCCGCTGACCGGGACACGAGGCACAAGGACAACGTCGGAGGGGCCCCTGCGGTCCTAGTGCTCACCTGCGCGTGCCCTACGGCTCGTCCTCTTCGTCGTCTCGCAGGTGCTCCATGGCGAAAGGAACCTCCTCCGGGTGATCGGCTGTTCGCGCAAGCGCCCACGCGCTCCGCGCGTCCATTCCGGGGCCGTACCCTTTTGCCAGGCGTCGAGCACGCCAGGTTGTCAGCGGTGCCAGCACCCACCGAATCAAGGAAAACCGAACTCGTCGATTGTCTGGGCTCAGTTCAGGCTCGAAGCTCACCTGTGCCCCCAGCAGTGCTGGAGTCCAAGGAGGAGCCAGGAGATTGTTTGAGCGGGCAATTCGGTTCGAGGCATTCCGCGTGATTGCAGGTCTGGAGATTGGCCAAGGCGAGGCGGGCTTCGACCAGAGCGCGATCGTCTAGGCCAGGGCTTCCGTAAAGGAAGCGTGACATGGCATCAACTGGAGTGTGCGCATTTCGAACGTCGGTGAGAATTCCGAATGTGGTGCCACTTTCCAATCGCCCCTCATGGGCGGCTTTGGCCCAACCGAGTAAGACTTGATAGGCTCGGTCACGAACGTCTGCTTGCTCCAGCGTCTGCATCCAACCGCTGATTAAGAAATCACGGATCACTGGCGATACTTGAGCAGCTGCCATAAGCCGATCCAGCACGTTGTATGAAGGATCGGTAAGGGCTAGAAATGCTCGAGGGCCTGCGGCATGGTTCGGATACTTTTCGAACCATGACTCAATCGTCTCGACGATCCTCTTAAGGCTCTCGCTGCTTTTTCCTGCGTAGCTTTCGAGAGCGATAGCTGCGATGTGAGTGGCCTCATCTTCCACCGCCAGGATGTGACGCAACCGAACGAGCGCCATGTGAGGCCATCGCATGCCGTAGCGGCCGGCACATACCTGAGCCACTACCTTCCGATGCGGCAGTTGGGACTTCCTAGCCCAATCCAGTAGCTGTTTATGGGCGTCACGGGCAAGCTCGCCTGTTTCAGCGGCTTGCGTCATGAGTCTGGCGATTATGTCTATGCGTCCGGTGTCCGGGGATGCGCTGGTCCAAGCATCTAGGACGGCGAAGAAGGGAGGATCCACAGCTGTCTTGGACAGATCCAATAGCCGGGAGCCAACCTGTTCGGCCCACGCCCTGGCCACGCCGTCAGAGGCAGTGATACGAGTGAGCCACTTTATGGTCTCTGCTCGTTCGTCGGCCCAGTGATGCCAGTCCATGCGGATGGCCGAGGGAGCGAGGCCTGGCCTACTATCGAAGGCGGCTGTATCACTGGCGGTCACGTCGACTCCGACGTCTCGCAGACGGCGACGAGGGCTGCGACCTTCGCGATATCGCCGCGCGATCGGCTCGTCACGACTACCGAACGCGGTGGCCGCCTTGATGCAGAGTTCTAAGGGGGAACCTTCGAGGTAAGCGGCAGCAAGCAGCATTACCCGATCCTCGCCACGGGTTCCTGTGTCCGTGAGCTTCTTCTCGAGGAATCCTGTCCATAGAAGGACCTCTTCCCGAATGCGACGGAGTTCATAGAGCCCTTGCTCGTCTTTGTTGTCCCTCAGCTCTACGGCTCGGAGTACGCGTTCGGGCGCGATGTTGCGGAGGCGCTCAGCGATCGCAACGGCGTCAGACGGGCTCACGCTACGGGTGATGAGGTCGGCCAGCACGCCCACGGTGGGATCGGAAGGGGCCGCCTGGCGGAGCAGCCCGCGTGACGCGGTGCGCTGAGGGTCGGGGCGTAGCCACTGTGCTTGCGCATGGCTTCCCAGGCAAACAAGATGGTTCCGAGCGACTTGTCCTGCGTCAGGCCGCACCGCCACAGTTTCGAAGCGGTTGTCGCCCTTCCATTCGCGTTGGTTGGCGATGATGACCAGACACGCACCCTGGTCGTGGAGCTCCTCTGCCCATGCTGTGAGTGCTCGAGCTGTGGGCTCAGAGACGACACGGGATGTCGCATCGATCAGGTAACCGTGCCCAGCAGCCGGTTCTGGCAGTACTTCTCGTTCCGGGACTTCGTCTTCATCCCAGTCCACCGCGAGATCGAACAGCAGGGCTGCTCCCGATGGACTGGCAAGGTGAGTATGCAGAGCACGAACTGCCGAGATACGGCGTCCTGTGCCGCGCTCCCCAACGATGATGGCGAGACCGTGTGCGGCAAGTAGGTTTGCCGCTTGCTGCGGGGTGGGGGTGTGAGCCCAACGCGGCTCCAAGGCTGCTTCCCTGTCACCGCGCGGGATAGCGGGGTGCGGCAACTTGGCCCGATGGGTGATGTTGATGGTGCCGGTGTTGTCGCGGCCAACTTGGACAGTCGCACCGGTGTTGTTGACGGAGAACTGTTCGGGAAGTGGTGGACCCTCGGGACGCGGGGGCGTGACGGGCCCCTCTGGGGCGGTCACCTTCTCTCCGTGTTCAGGCTGCCGGAGTTGTCCCTGCCGATCTGGATGACGGACCCAGTGTTATTAGACGCCGACTGGTTCACCCCTGGTTGTGGGGTGTCCTGCCGACGGCTCGCTAGCTCAGCCAGGGTCTCGGCTGCCTCCGGAAAGTCTTCCACCAGGGTTAGTAGTCGGCGACTCCACCTGTCGTGGAGAACCGTTGGGTCAATTGCTGCCGCCTGGGCCTGGTCAGCGTCGAGCCTGGCCAGTTGACGCTCTTCCTCCTCCGGACCTGCGTGACGGAAGAGCCGGGCGGCCAGGGACCTCATCGATGCCCATGTGTCCCTGGCCATCTCTCCAACCAGCGCCGCTGCGGCTGCCGTCGCAGCGGCGACCAACTGTGCGTGTTCCATCACAAACTCCCCCGCGGAACATTCGATGTGTGATCAAACAGCGACGCTGTGCAAGCACAAAGAGTCGCAGAAGCGCCGTAGGAGAAGGGCCAGAGTCTGGGGGAATGACCGAAAGTAGATGCATGGCTGCATCTGATCGTTGACGAGGCTATCCAGCTGGTTTAACCGCTTGGCTAAAACCGGCTAGAAGCCCCAGCGGTCAGATCGTCGATGGTCGGTGGAGCGGCTTTGGGCTGGAGCTGCTTTGGCGTGAGTGATCATGGCCCCGTAAGCTTCCGGCGCGTCGGGCAGTCTGTGGACCTGCCCGTTGAAGCACGACGTTGGGGCCATGATCTTCGAGGCTCGCGCCAAAGTGGCTGCCTAAAGCCGTGGAACCGACCGCCCCAGCCACGACGTACCCCCTCTCTGGCATCAGGCTGCTGATTGTTCTGAGCGCGGCACGGGTGCCGGCCGGGCTGGAGCGGGGCGGAGACAGGAGCGCAGGTCCGGCCGGGGGCCGGGCCGCGCGCGGTGAGCGGAGCGAGCCGCCTTGATGAAGTAGAGAAAGTCTTATCCCGCTGTGATGAGGTGCTTCCCGTCATGGCTCCGTACGTGGGGGCCGCTGCCGTCCAAGGCGTCCAAGAGCCTGATCGCGTAGACCTCTGCCATGCGCTCGCTGACCTGGTCGGGCGTGAGCCACTCGACGGCTGTCGACTCGCTGGACGTGCGCTCGGTGCCGCCGGATGGCTTGCAGCGGAAGACCAGGGCCACGATGCCGCGTGTCGTGTTCTTGTAGACGCCGGTCAGCTCGTCGACCTCGACGTGGATGCCCGTCTCCTCCAGGACCTCGCGGGCGACGCCGGCCTCCGGGGTCTCGTCGAGTTCGAGTACTCCACCGGGCAGCTCCCAAGTGCCGTTATCCGCGCGGCGAATCGCCAGGAGTCGGCCGTCTTCGCGGACCACCACCCCGGCTACGGATACCGAGTGCAGCGGCGCGGACGTTGCTCCTTGTGATTCACTCATATACAGGAGCATAGGAGGCAGGGAAGGACTATGGGAACCGCAGCAGGAGGTGAGCGGTCCGTACCTCGGTATGTGCAGATCGCCGAGGAGATCGTGCAGCAGATCCGGGCTGGTGTCCTCAAGCCCGGTGAGATGGTGCCAAGTGAATCGGAGCTGGTCGACCGTTACGGCGTGTCCGGCGGGACCATCCGCAAGGCCATGGTGGAGGTGCGGGCCAGCGGGCTCGTCGAGACCCGGCACGGCAAGGGCTCGATTGTGAAGGACCGGCCGCCGGTACGGCACCGCTCCTCCGACCGCTTCCACCGCTCGCACCGGCGCGGCGGCAAGGCCGCCTACCTGGCCGAGTCGGCACAGTCCGGCGCCACCGCCAAGGTCAGCGTCCTCTACATCGGCCCTATGGAGGCTCCCGAGGATGCGGCCCGACGGCTCGGTGTAGACGCCGGTGCCCAGGTGCTCGCCCGGCGCCGCCTCTACTTCCGAAACGGCACTCCGGTCGAGACCGCCTCCTCCTACCTCCCGTGGGACGTGGTGAAGGAGATCCCCGAGCTGTTCGCCGAGAACCCCGGCGGCGGTGGCATCTACGCCCGACTCGAGGACCACGGGCACGAGTTCGTGGAGTTCGTCGAGACCTTGCAGGCGCGGCCGGCCTCCAAGGCGGAGGCGTCGGAGCTCGCCCTCAGTCCTGGTGCGCCCGTGGTCCATCTGATCCGCGAGGCCCGTACGACCGAGGGTCGCGTGGTCGAGGTCTGCGACACGCTCATGGCTGCTGACCAGTTCGTTTTCGAGTACCGCATCCCGGCCGCCGACTGACACTGCCTCAACTCCACGCAGCCCGCCGCGACTTCTGAGCCGCGGCGGGTTGACTCATGTATAGGAGTGATGCACTCTTCTTCATGTCACTCATATACATGAGTGATGGAGTCCCGCCTCTGTAGAGGAGTGCTTTGCCATGCGTCAGATCCCCGTCGACACCACCGCCGCCACCGTGATGGTCGCCAAGACCCCGCAGCCCAAGGTCAAGGACCGCCGCACCGGCGAGATCGCCACGGACATCGACACCGGCGCCAAGCTCATGACCGTCGACGTGATGTTCGCCGCCAACGACGAGGTCGAGATCCTGTCCATCACCGTTCCGGAGACCGGCATCTCCGGTGAGCTGGCCATGGGCACCCCGGTCGCCCTCACTGGCCTGATCGCCCGGCCGTGGGAGAACGAGTTCAACGGCCAGAAGCGGCACGGCATCGCCTTCCGCGCGGTCGCCGTGACCTCCCTCGCCGACATGGCCGCGCAGACGAAGGCGGCCTGACCATGACCGCCTTCACGGTCACGCTCGTGCTGGTCGTCGCCGCCGCGGGTCTCCTGCGGTGGCGGCGCCCCGCCTGGTACTGGCTGACCTTCGGGATCACCCTCGCCGCGCTGCGCGTCCTGGTCCGGTACACCTCGGTCATGGACGCCTGCGGGCTCACGGTCCCGGCTCCGCGCTGGCGTCTCGCCTTCGCCCGGATGACCAACCGGCCGGTCCCGGAGTCCCGTCCACCGCGCATCCTCCGCGTCCGACCCACCCGCACCGGCCTGGTCTTACGGCTCAAGCTGCGGCCCGGACAGGACGCCTTCGACATCGCCGCCGCTTCCGACCGGCTCCGCCACTCCTTCTCGATGTACGGCGTCACCTCCCGTGAGCTGCGCTCAGGCGTGATCGAGGTGCGGATGACCGGCTACGACGTACTCAAGCGGGTGCAGATGCCGGCCAAGACCGACACCCGTCCGATGCGGGTTCCGGTCGCCCTGCGCGAGGACGGCTCGATCCACTACCGCGACTACCGGGCGATACCCCACGCGCTCACCCTCGGAGCCACCGAGTCCGGCAAGTCCGTTTACCAGCGCAACCTCGTCGCCGGGCTCGCCCCGATGGACGTCGCCCTGGTCGGCATCGACTGCAAGCAAGGCGTCGAACAACTTCCGCTCGCCCGCCGGTTCTCCGCCCTCGCCGACAACCCCGACACCGCCGCCGAACTCCTCGACGCACTCGTGGCCCGCATGGAGGACGTCTACCAACTCATCCGCGCCGAACAGCGCATCACCGCCGACGTCCCAGACGCCGAGATCGCCGCCGACATCTGGGACCTGCCCGACCACCTCCGCCCGACCCCCATCGTCGTCCTGGTCGATGAAGTCGCCGAACTCGCCCTCTTCGCCACCAAGGAAGAGGAGAAGCGGCGCGACCGGATCATCACCGCTCTGGTCCGCCTCGCCCAGCTCGGCCGCGCCGCCGGCATCTACCTCGAAATCTGCGGCCAGCGCTTCGGCTCCGAACTCGGCAAGGGCATCACCATGCTCCGCGCCCAGCTCACCGGCCGCACTGCCCACCGCGTCAACGACGAGACCAGCGCGAACATGGCCTTCGGCGACATCTCTCCGGACGCCGTCCTGGCCGCCATCCAGATCCCCGCGGAGATGCGCGGCGTCGCCGTCGCCGGTGACTCGACCGGTGGTTGGCACCGCATCCGCGCCCCGCACACCTCGCTTCGCCAGGCCGCCAACATCTGCAACCGGTATGCCGACCGCGCCCCGGAACTGCCCGAGCTGGCCCCGTTCCGCCCCGCGCTGACCGGCACCGCCGCAGCCCCGGCGCCGCTGTCCAAGACAGCACCCGTCACGGCCTGACCCTCCGCACCTCCCCGGTCGGCGCGGCCGTCCTCGCGCCACGTCCCTACCCCGCCATGCCTGATGAAGGGAGAACGACCGCCATGTGCCCCGACTGCGAGGACTTCGCCCGCACCGTGCTTTTGCTCGGCCAACTCGCCCTCTACGCCGACACGAACGGCGCGGACCTCGACTTCGTCGAAGCCGTCAGCCCCTCGCTGGCCGCCTCGCTCCCCGAGCCGCCCGACACCGCCGCCGGGGACTTCTGATGGCCGGCCGCCTCGGTCTGCGCATCGACGCCGTCCTGGTCCAGGCCGTCATCGCCGGAGCTCTGTCCTTCGCCCACCTGCACGACCTGGCCGCCGCTGCGGGACAGGACGGATGGAAAGCCTGGGCCTACCCGGTCAGCGTCGACCTGCTCCTGGTCGCCGCCTGGCGACGGCTCCGCAGCGAGGGACCCTCCCGGCTCGCCTGGTCCTGGTTCCTCATCGCCCTGTTCGCCTCGCTCGGCGCCAACGTCGCCACCGCCGGTTTCCTCGACTTGGCCGACCCGCCCGCCCTGCTCCGCCTCGGCATCGCCGGATGGCCCGCCCTGGCCTTCCTCGGCGGCACGCTGCTCGCCCACTCCGCCAAGCACCAAACGCAGCCGGAACCGCCGGCCTCCGAGCCCGAGCCCGACACCATCCCCGCACGGGACACGACTCCCGAGCCCGAACCGGAGACCCCGGCCCCTCAAGCCGACGAGCCCCCGGCCCTTCCGGCTCCCACCCCAGCCCCCGCGGTTCCCCCCGTCCTCGTCGACCACGCCCGCAAGGTCGCCGACGAGTACCGCGTCCGCACCGGCTCCCCGATCGACACCGACACCCTCCGCGCCCGCCTCGGCGTCCCGCCCCACCTGGCCGACGCCATCGCCGCCCACCTCGCCTGACCAGGAAGGAGAACCAGCCATGCCCGCCCGCGACAACTTCCACTCCGTGATGCGCATCGGCCCGGTACAGATCGGCACCCAACGCGACCGCAACGGCCGGACCAAGCACGCCGCCGTGTGCAGCTCCGACGGCTGCGGCTGGTCCGCCGACTACACCAGCCAGACCGCCGCCCAGCTCGCCGCCCGCACCCACCGCTGCCGCGTCCGCTAGGAGGCAACCGCCATGCAGGTCCCGCTCTGGCTCGCGCTCCTCGTCGTCGGCTACCTCGGCGTCAAGCTCATCCGCCCGCCCGCCTGGCTCATCGCCGTGCTGCTCCTTGGCGGCTTCCTCCTCGCCGACAGCGTCCTGGCCCCCGCCGTCAACAGCCTGATCAAGTAACCGCCCGAAGGAGATCACCGATGTTCCGCCCGAAGATCCCCACCATGCCGACGCCGACCGGCCTGGCCACCCCGCCCGCCGTCGTCGAGCCGACCACCATCACCCCGACCACCGCGCCCCCGCCGGCCACCCCGCCGACCCCGGCGTCGTCCCGGCCCACGGTCCAGCTCACCCCCGGCACCGCGCTCGCCCTCGTCGGCGGCGGCACCGCCGTGGTCCTAGTCGTCGGCGCCGTCCTCGTCTCGATGCTCCTGGCCGTCGCGGTCACCGGCGTCTCGGTCGCCATCTGCGCCCTGGTGATCCGCTCGCTCGTCCACGCGGACGCCAAGCGACGCTGACCGGCCCCCGGGCGGCCTCGATACCGCCAAGCATCCGCCGCCCGGGCGCCGTCCCTGTCCGATCTCGCAACCGGAAGGAACATCCAGCATGGCCCACCGCGCCTCATCCGCGACACCGAGTGCGCCCACGCCAGACATCCTGCTCGACCCGATCGCCCTCGGGGACGTGCTCCGAGTGGCCTCGGCTTCCGACTACGCACGCTGGGAAGACCAGATCCGTCGCACCGGCGGCTGCTCCGATCCGATCCACCTCGCCGGCTGGATCCTCCACAAGGACAAGACCAGCGGTGAGACCCTGCACCACTACTCCACCGCGAACGAGCCGGGCGGCCGTCTCCGCCTCGCCTGCGGAAACCGCCGCGCGTCCCGCTGCCTGTCCTGCGCCTGGACCTACGCGGGCGACACCTACCACCTCATCCGCGCGGGCCTGGCCGGGGACGACCGCCGCGACGTCCCCGCCACCGTCCGAGATCACCCGCGGGTCTTCGCCACCCTCACCGCGCCCTCGTTCGGCCCGGTCCATAACCGCCCCGACCACGGCACCTGCCGCTGCGGCACCCCGCACGCGCCCGACGCCCCGGAGCTGGGCACTGCCCTTGCCCCCGAGACCTACGACTACGCGGGCGCCGTGTTGTTCAACAACCACGCCGGACAGCTCTGGCAGCGCTTCACCACGCGACTCCGCCGCGAACTCGCCGCCCGCGCCGGTCTGACCCGCCGGGAACTCGCCGATCACCTTCGCGTCTCGTACGGCAAGGTCGCCGAATTCCAGAAGCGCGGGGCCCTGCACTTCCATGCCGTCGTACGTCTCGACGGTCCGGAAGGGCCCGGGACGCCACCGCCCGCCTGGGCCACGGTCGACGTCCTCACGGACGCGCTGCGCGCCGCCGCCGCGCACTCGTACACGTCGGTCTCCGTTCCGGCTGCCGGTGATCAGCCGACTCGGACCTTCCGCTGGGGTCGGCAACTCGATGTCCGCCCGGTCCAGGCCTTCGGTGACGGCTCCGACATCACCGAGCAAGCTGTGGCCTCGTACGTGGCCAAGTACGCCACCAAGGCCGCCGAGAACACCGGCACCCTGGACCGCCGCATCGGCGAACTCTCCGAACTCGACCGCCACGGCGTCCCCGACCACACCCGCCGCCTCATCACCGCGTGCCGCGACCTGGACCGCCTCTACCCGGAACGGCGTCTCTGGGCCTGGGCGCACATGCTGGGCTTCCGCGGGCACTTCTCGTCCAAGTCGCGCACCTACTCCACCACCCTCGGCGCCCTCCGCCAGGAACGCGCCGACTACCGCGCCGCCCAGGAAGCCTCCGTCCTCGGCCTCGACGACCGTGAGCCGGACACCGTCCTGGTCCTGGCCGACTGGCAGTACGCCGGCCACGGCCACACGCCGGGTGAAGCCGCCCTCGCCGCGACCATCGCCCGCGACCTCCGGACCAATCGCGAGACCGCTCGCGAAGCCCTCCTGGACGAAGGGAGCACGGAATGACCACGGCCGTCCGGTCACGCAGCATGCTCACCCTCGCTGAGGTCTGTGAGGAACTGGCCATCTCGCGCTCGACCTTTTACGACTGGCGGGCCAAGCATCGGGCGCCGCGCTGCATCAAGCTCCCGAACGGCGACCTCCGGATTCGGCGGAGCGACCTCGAAGACTGGCTCTCCGACCGCGAGGACGCCGCCTGATGGAGACGACGTACGACGTCAAGGTCTACAAGATCCTCATGTACAAGGGCGCCCGGAAGAGCACGTACACGGTGCGCTGGGTGGTCGCGGGGAAACGCTGGCGTGAGCCCTTCGACACGGTCGCCCTCGCCGAAGGTTTCCGCTCCGAACTCATCCGGGCCACCGGTAAGGGGGAGGCGTTCGTCGTCACCACCGGTCTTCCGGTGTCCCACCGCTCCAAGTCGGCTGCCATGAGCTGGTACAAGTTCGCCGTCGAGTACGTGGACGCCCGCTGGTCCCAGCTCGGTGGCAACAGCCGCAAGAACATCGCCAAGACCCTGACCGCGACGACCATCGCGCTGCTGCGTGCCAAGCCCACGCAGTTCGCGCCTGCGGCCGTGCGTACCGCCCTGCGTGAGTGGGCGTTCAACACGAACCGACGACCTGAGGCGCCGCGGGACGTGGTGGCCATTCTCAGGTGGGTCGAGCGGAACTCCCTGCCCGTCTCGGTCTGGGAGGACCTGGAGAAGGTCGACCAGGTCCTGCGGGCCATCGACACCCGCCTTGACGGCAGGCAGGCTGCGGCCTGGTCCCGGAAGCGCAACCGGCGGATCCTCAACGTCGTCATGAAGCACGCGGTCCGGCGGCGCGTCCTGCGGGTCAATCCCCTTCCCAAGGGCAAGGAGTCGACGGCCGTCACGAAGACCTCGAACGCCGTGGACAAGCGGTCCTTGCTGAACCCCGAGCAGGCGGCGGCGATCCTCGACTGGATACGGCGCCGGCCGCGCGGTGGCAGGCGGCTCCACGCCTTCTTCGCCACGCTGTACTACTGCGGTCCGCGCCCCGAGGAAGCCGTGGCGATGCGGGTGGAGGATGTCACGCTGCCCGAGCCCGACGCCGAGGACCAGTGGTGCGAGCTGCTGATCCACACGGCGACTCCGGAGGTCGGGAAGCAGTGGACCGACACGGGTGAGATCCACGAGCAGCGGGACCTGAAGGGCCGTGCGGAGGGTGAGACGCGCACTGTGCCGGGGCATCCGGCCCTGACGCGCATCCTGCGGCGGCACATCGAGGACGAGCGGCTGCGGCCGGGCGATCTGTTGTTCCAGGGGGAGTCGGGCGGCATCCTCGCCGGCTCGGTCATCCGTCGGGCCTGGCGCGGCGCGCGTAAGGCCGTGCTGCCTTCCCACGTCTTCGAGTCGCCGACCGGGCGGCGCGTGTACGACAACCGGCACACGCGCCTGACCAAGTGGCTCAACGACGGGATCCCGCCCGCCCAGGTGGCGGAGTGGGCCGGGAACAGCGTGGCTGTGCTCCTCGCCACGTACGCCCGGTGCGTCGACGGGCAGCTGCCGGATCTGAAGCGGCGGCTCGAAGCAGCGGGGGACCTGCCGGAGGCACCCGGCGCCGGCTGATCCTCCGGCCGAGAACTTCGACACGTATTCGACACGGCCACCCGGGAGAACCCGGTGACAGCCGGACAGTCCCGGAGCCCGCCCTTGATCGTCAGAAGGGTGCCCGGGGCTTCGTCGTGGCGGCTGATACCCGGCCTGACCAGCGAAAAGCCCTCCCCGACGGGAGGGCAGAGATGTGCGCCCCCGGCAGGACTCGAACCTGCGGCCAAGCGCTTAGAAGGCGCCTGCTCTATCCACTGAGCTACGGGGGCCTGGTGTGGTGGCCTCGGTCATGGTGCCCGGGTGGGCCGGTCCGTGACCTTGCCGGGGACAAGGATAGGGCTCCCGGCTCCTCGTCCCTGTTGCCTCGCCTCCGTGGCTCGATGTGGAGGTTCGGTGAAGCGGTCCTGATAATCGCAGGCAGGTACGAATCGTGCATCGCTTTTGGCGTCTCGCGCATCGGGTGTTGTGCACTCGTTATGCCTGGACTGCCCTCGTGTCCCTCTAGCCCCTTACGTCCGTAGTGTCCGGTCGGCGCGCAGGCATGCGCATATGCTTCAGAATTCCCCTAAAATTGGGCATTCTTCCCATGTGGTGACCTTGGACGTACGGCCTCAGCTTCTCGACGCACTCTCCGCCCTGCGCGACCGTGTCGCGGCCGCACGCTTCCCGCTGCCCCTCGCGGGTGCTCCACGCGCGCGTGCCAACCGCGACGAGCTGCTCGCCCAGCTCGACGACTATCTGGTGCCCCGGCTGAGAGACCCCGAAGCGCCCTTGCTGGCCCTGATCGGGGGGTCCACCGGCGCCGGGAAGTCCACGCTGGTGAACTCGCTCGTCGGCCGGCGGGTCAGCGAGGCCGGGGTGCTGCGGCCCACGACCCGGACGCCGGTGCTGGTGTGCCATCCGGAGGACCACCACTGGTTCAGCGGCATGCGCGTGCTGCCCGACCTCACGCGCGTATGGGTGCCCCACCGGGAGCGCGAGGACGATCTGCTGCTGCCGGGGGAGGACCCCGCGCGCGTGCTGCGCATCGAGACCGCCGACACCCTGCCGCCCGGCCTAGCGCTCCTCGACGCACCCGACATCGACTCCCTCGTCGCCGACAACCGCGTCCTGGCCGCCGAACTGATCTGCGCCGCCGACATCTGGGTGATGGTCACCACCGCGGCCCGCTACGCCGACGCCGTCCCCTGGCAACTGCTGCGCACCGCCAAGGAGTACGACGCCACCCTGGTGACCGTGCTGGACCGGGTGCCCCACCAGGTGGTGGCCGAGGTGTCGCGGCAGTACGCGGCCCTGCTCACCAAGGCGGGCCTCGGCGAAGTGCCCCGCTTCACCGTGCCCGAGCTGCCCGAGTCGGCCTGGGGCGGCGGGCTGCTGCCGGCCAGCGCCGTGGCGCCGCTGCGGTCCTGGCTCGTCCACCGCGCCCAGGACCTCGCGGCCCGGCACGACGCCATGGCCCGTACGGCGCACGGGGTCCTGGACTCCCTCAAGGCCCGGATGCCCGAGCTGGCCAGTGCCACCGCCGCCCAGTACGCCGCCGCGCTGCGGCTCACCGCCGCCGTCGACGAGGCGTACGACGCCGAGCACGCGCGCGTGCGGGGGCGGTTGCAGGCGGGGGCCGTGCTCGCCGGGGACGCCCTGAAGCGGTGGCGGGCCTTCCCCCTCGACTGCTCACCCGGCGAGCTCCTCGACTCCCTGGTGGAGAGCCTGAGCGCCCTGCTGCTGTGCGCCGTCACCGCCGCCGACGATCAGGTCGACGAGGCCTGGCGGCGCGAACCCGCCGCCGGCGCTCCGGAACTCGCCGCGCGCGAGCCCGCCTCCGACAGCGCCGAGCACCGCATCGGGGTGGCCGTACGGCGGTGGCGGCGGGAGCTGGAGGAGTACGCCGAGGAGGAGGTCGGCCGGCTCGACCGGAACCTGGCGCCGGACCCCGAGATGATCACCGCCCTCGTCGCGACCGTGCTGCTGGGCGGCAAGCGGACGCGCAGCGCCGGGGAGGGGCTCGCCGAACGCATCGGTGCCCATGGCGCGCTGCGGCTGCGCGACCGGGGCGGGCGGCTGCTCACCGAGCACGTGGACCGTTTCCTGCACACGGAGCGGGCGCGCCGGCTGGCGCCGCTCGACGCGCTGGAGGTCCATGCCGAGCCGCAGGCCGAACTCATCGCCGCGCTGTCCGTACTGCAGAAGGAGAGGTGACCGGTGACCGCCGTCACTGACCAGGACCCCACCGAGCACACCGACCACACGGAGGAGGCGGGAGCCCCGAGCGTCCGGGAGAGCCGCGGCGCGGGCGCCCCCGGGACGGGCGCCGGGGAGGAACGCGGCACCGATCACCGGGGTCGGGGGAGACGGCTTCGGAAGGGGGAGCAGGGCGACGGTGCCGAGCGGTCACGCGCGGAGGCGGGTGACGGCGGGCCCGCGGACGCCGGCGGGAGCGGGCGTGCACGCGGGGGTGGGGGCGAGCGTGCCCGGGGTGGTGACGACGAGCGCCCGTCGGGGGCGGAGGGCGAGCGCGCGGGGAGCGGTCCCGGCGAGCGTGCGGGGCGTGGCGAGGGCGCGCCTGCGGGGCAGCGGGCTAGCGAGCGCCAGCGTGATCGTGACTCACGCGCGCGCGGGACGGACGCCGGTGCTTCCCGGCCCGGGGAACGCGAGCAGCGCGACGGCCGTACGGAGGGTGCCTCGGGCGGAGCCTCGGACGGCGGCGCGACCCGCGACGGGGGCGATGTCTGGGGCGACGGGCTCATCGCGCGGCGGGTGGACCAGAGCGGAGGCGCGGAGGGGTTCACCGCGGCGCCGCGCCGCCCGGCGGGTTCCTCGGCGCTGATGCCGCTCGCCTACGACGGGCAGCTCCGGTCGCGGCTCGACGCGCTGCGCGAGCTGGTGGGGCTCTCCCGTGCCCGGCTCGACAGCGGCACCCTGGCCGAGGCGGGCCGGGTCCTCGACGAGGCCGCCGCACGGCGCAGGCTCTCCGGGCAGCACACCGTCGTCGCCATCGCCGGCGCGACCGGCAGCGGCAAGTCCCAGCTCTTCAACACCCTCGCCGGGGTGACGATCTCCGAGACGGGGGTGCGCCGGCCCACCACCGCCGCGCCCATCGCGTGCAGTTGGAGCGACGGCGCGGCCAGCCTGCTGGACCGGCTTGGCATCCCCGGCCGGCTGCGCCGCCGCCCGTTGCAGCACCCGGACGCCGAGTCGCCGTTGCGCGGGCTGGTCCTGATCGACCTGCCCGACCACGACTCGGCGGCCGTGCAGCACCGCGAGCAGGTCGACCGGATCCTGGCCCTGGTCGACGCCGTCATCTGGGTCGTCGACCCGGAGAAGTACGCCGACGCCATGCTCCACGAGCGCTACCTGCGGCCGATGGCCGGCCACGCGGAGGTCACCTTCGTCGTCCTCAACCAGGTCGACCGGCTTCCCGGCGAGGCCGCCGAGCAGGTCCTCGACGATCTGCGGCGCCTGCTCGACGAGGACGGCATCGCGCTGGGCGAGTACGGCGAACCCGGCGCGACCGTGCTCGCCCTGTCCGCGCTCACCGGGGACGGCGTGGGCGAACTGCGCGAGTCGCTGAGCCAGTTCGTCACCGAGCGGCAGGCCCCGGCGCGCCGCATCGCGGCCGACGTGGACGCCGCCGCCGGGCGCCTGCGGTCCCTGTACGTCACCGGGCAGCGCACCGGGCTCAGCGAGGAGGCGCGGGAGGAGTTCGCGGACCGGCTGGCCGACGCGGTGGGCGCCACGGCGGCGGGCGAGGCGGCCGAACGGGCCTGGCTGCGCAACGCCAACCGCGCGTGCGGCACGCCCTGGCTGCGGCTGTGGCGCTGGTACAACGACCGGCGGGAACCGGCCACGGGACGGCTTCCCGCGCGTGCCCAGGCGGACGAGGAGATCACGGCCCGGCAGCGCGTCGAGCAGGCGGTGCGCACGGTGTCCGACCGGGCGGCGGCCGGGCTGCCGGCGCCCTGGGCGCAGGCGATGCGGGAGGCGGCCGCCCGCGGCGCCCAGGAACTGCCCGAGGCGCTGGACGAGCTGGCGGTGAAGCAGGGGCTTGAGCCGGGACGTCCGCCGCGGCCCGGGTGGTGGCCGGTGGCCGTGCTGGCCCAGGCGTCCATGACCCTCGTGCAGGTGGTGGGCGGGCTGTGGCTGCTCGGCCAGATCGTCGGCTTCATGCCGCCGAACCTGGGCCTGCCGGTGCTGCTGATGGTGTCCGGCATCGTCGGCGGCCCCCTCATCGAGTGGAGCTGCCGCATCGCGGCACGCGGACCGGCGCGGCGCTACGGCCACGAGGCCGAACGCCGATTGCGGGAGGCGGCCGCCGGATGCGGCCGGGCACGGGTACTGGACCCGCTGGCCGCGGAGCTGCTGCGGTACCGGGAGGTGCGGGAGCAGTACGGGCGTGTCGCGGGGACGGGAGTGGGGCAGGCGGCCGCGCTGAGGTAGCCGCCCGGTCCCCGGGGGCCTTGTCGTGGAGCGGGTCTCACCCGTGCGGGTGGCGGGGTTTTCCACAAGCGGGGGGCGGGTCCACAGCGTTCGGCGGGCCCGGTCCGACGGAGGCAGTCTGGCCTCACGGCGATCGCGGACGAAGCGGTCGCCGGCAGGCAGACGCAGCAGCCGTACGGGCCGGGCCCGTACGCGTGCAGGGAGGGACTCGCGATGAACGAGACGATGATCTGTGCCGTGGGCAACGTGGCGACGCAGCCGGTGTTCCGGGACCTGGCGAGCGGGCCGTCGGCGAGGTTCCGGCTGGCGGTCACCGCGCGCTACTGGGACCGCGAGAAGAACACGTGGACGGACGGGCACACCAACTTCTTCACGGTGTGGGCCAACCGGCAGCTCGCCACCAACGCCGCGGCGTCGCTGGCGGTGGGCGAACCGGTCGTCGTCCACGGCAGGTTGAAGGTGCGTACGGACGTGCGCGAGGGACAGAGCCGGACCTCGGCGGACATCGACGCGGTGGCGATCGGACACGATCTCTCGCGGGGGACGGCGGCGTTCCGGCGCACCAACAGGGCCGAGCCGGCCGCCTCTCCGCCGCGACCGGAGCCCAACTGGGAGACCCCGCCCGCGGACAGGGCATCCGCGGACACCGACCAGCGGCCGGAGCCCGTCGCGGTGGCATAGGTGACCGAAGTGCGGCTTATCGACGCAAGCGCGCGGATCAACCCGGGTGGATTTGTCGATAAGCCCTGCTCACGGGGGTGTCGGCGATAACGATTCCGAGTCGGATCATGGCCCGGAGCGGCCTCGCCGGGGAGCGCGGTGTGCCAGGTCCTTAGGATGCCGAACATGTCCTGTGGGGCTGCTGCTTCTGCTGGTGGGACCGTACCCCCCAACGCCAACGGGTCCTGCTCGAAGGGGAATTCGGTGTTTTCTTCGCTCTCTGTCCTGTCCCGGCCCGGCCGGGGAGCGGCGGCGCGCCTCGCCGCCACGGTGCTCGTGACCGCCCTCGCCGCAGGCGGTGTGGCGGCCGGTGCCGCCCCCGCCGCCGCGCAGGGGACCTCGGGCGCGGAGGGCGGCGCGGCGGCCACGATAGGCGGCCTCAAGACCTACGGAACCGCCGTCATACACGCGGCCGGCGGCGACCAGCACGTGTCGGCCGGTCTGTTCGAGATGTCCGTCGAGGGCGGCGGCATGCTGCAGACCTACTGCGTCGACATCCAGAACCCCACGCAGCAGGACGCC
This sequence comes from Streptomyces sp. NPDC018947, assembly GCF_044390505.1. NCBI lineage: Bacteria > Bacillati > Actinomycetota > Actinomycetes > Kitasatosporales > Streptomycetaceae > Streptomyces > Streptomyces sp. NPDC018947. The sequence continues at coordinate 883,641 of NZ_JBIRZD010000001.1, read as the reverse complement.
AAGTACCACGAGACGTCATGGCGGGGCACCTCGCTCGGCACCAACAAGGACGCCGGCCGCGTCCGCTGGATCCTCCAGAACTCCTACCCGCAGGTCAACGACCTCGCGGAGCTGGCCAAGAAGGCGGGGGTGCGCGGCGGGCTCACCGAGCAGGACGCGGCGGCCGGAACCCAGGTGGCCATCTGGCGCTACTCGGACGCCGTGGACGTCGAGGCCGTCGATCCGCAGGCCGAACGGCTCGCGGACTACCTGGAGAAGGAGGCCCGGAACCTGTCCGAGCCCCCGGCCTCGCTCACCCTGGTCCCGCCCGCGGTCTCCGGCCGGCCGGGCGAGCGGCTCGGTCCGGTGACGGTGCGCACCAACGCCTCGAGCGCGACCATGACACCGTCGGCGGGCGCCGCCACGAGCGGGGTGCGGCTCGTCGACAAGGCGGGCAAGCCCGTCACCGCCGTGGCCGACGGCACGCAGATCTTCTTCGAGGTGCCCGAGGACGCCGAGGCCGACACGGCCGGGCTGACCGTGCAGGCCTCGACCACCGTGCCCGTCGGCCGCGCCTTCGCCTCCGAGAGCCGCAGCCAGACCCAGATCCTGGCCGGCTCCAGCGAGTCGACGGTCACGGCGACGGCCACGGCGACCTGGGCCGACCAGGGGCCGATACCCGCGCTGTCGGCGGCGAAGAACTGCGTCGAGGGCGGACTGGACATCACCGCGTCCAACCAGGGCGACGAGCCGTTCACCTTCGAGCTGCTCGACTCCGAGTACATCATCGCGGCGGGCGAGACCCGGACGGTCACGATCCCGCTGCCGGAGGACCGTCCCTACGACTTCACCGTCCGCGCCCCCGGAGGCTTCGAGCAGCGCTTCACGGGAATCCTCGACTGCCGCGTCCAGAGCAGCCCCGCCGACGACGCCACCCGCACCCTCGGCGAGCCGGCCCCCGCCACGGTCGTCGACCCCAGCCCCGACCCCAACCTCGCGCAGACCGGCAGCTCCGACGCGACGCCCCTGATCGGAGGCACGGCGATAGGCCTCGTCGTGATCGGCGGCGCGGTGCTGCTCCTCCTGCGCCGCAGGAGGGAACGCGGCCAGGGCTGACCGGCTCGGGGCCGGTGAGCCCCGGCCGCCCGCCCCTCGCCGGCCCACCCCGCCGCCGACGCGCTCGGCGCTCGCCGCGGGACTTCGGACGGGAGTGTGATGAGCCCGCGTACGAAAGGGTGGCTGGTCGGCGGTTGGTTCGTGCTGGTTGCCGCTTGCTGGTCGTTCACGGAGTCGATCGACGACGGGATCGAGCCGACGTCGGGGCCGAGGCCGGAACCGTCGTCGTCGAGCCCTTCCTCGCAATGCCCGGCGCCGACGCCGTCGGCCGGTCCGGAGCGCAACGGGACCGGCGACAGCCGCGCGGAGCCCGATTTCGCCGCCACAGCGATCATCTGCGCGTCGTCGGGCTGACGTCATGCCTCCGGCGGGAGGCACCGGCCACCGTCGCCATCCACGGAACCCCAGGTCAGAGCTCCCGCCGGGCACGCGTTTCCTCACAGGGGTGGCGGTGCGGCAAGATGGGGTGTATCTGCCCACTGCCTGATTTAGCTGCCGGACGGTTTCTCTTGGCTGAGTACATCTACACCATGCGCAAGGCGCGCAAGGCGCACGGCGACAAGGTCATCCTTGACGACGTCTCGCTGAACTTCCTTCCCGGCGCGAAGATCGGTGTGGTCGGTCCGAACGGTGCCGGTAAGTCGACGGTCCTGAAGATCATGGCGGGCCTCGAGCAGCCGTCGAACGGTGACGCGTTCCTGTCCCCCGGCTACACGGTCGGCATCCTGCTGCAGGAGCCCCCGCTCAACGAGGAGAAGACCGTCCTGGAGAACGTCCAGGAGGGCGTCGCCGAGGTCAAGGGCAAGCTCGACCGGTTCAACGAGATCGCCGAGCAGATGGCGACCGACTACTCGGACGCGCTGCTGGAGGAGATGGGCAAGCTCCAGGAGGAGCTGGACCACGCCAACGCCTGGGATCTCGACGCCCAGCTCGAGCAGGCCATGGACGCGCTGGGCTGCCCGCCCGGCGACTGGCCGGTCGTGAACCTCTCCGGTGGTGAGAAGCGCCGCGTCGCGCTCTGCAAGCTGCTGCTGGAGGCCCCCGACCTGCTGCTCCTCGACGAGCCCACCAACCACCTCGACGCCGAGTCGGTGAACTGGCTGGAGCAGCACCTCGCCAAGTACGAGGGCACCGTCGTGGCCGTCACCCACGACCGGTACTTCCTGGACAACGTCGCCGGCTGGATCTGCGAGGTCGACCGCGGCCGCCTGCACGGCTACGAGGGCAACTACTCCAAGTACCTGGAGACCAAGGCCACCCGCCTCAAGGTCGAGGGCCAGAAGGACGCCAAGCGGCAGAAGCGCCTCAAGGACGAGCTCGAATGGGTGCGGTCCAACGCCAAGGGGCGCCAGGCCAAGTCCAAGGCGCGTCTGGCGCGGTACGAGGAGATGGCCGCCGAGGCGGACAAGATGCGGAAGCTGGACTTCGAGGAGATCCAGATCCCGCCGGGCCCGCGGCTGGGCAACGTCGTCGTCGAGGTCGACAACCTCAGCAAGGCCTTCGGCGACAAGGTCCTCATCGACGACCTCAGCTTCACGCTGCCGCGCAACGGCATCGTCGGTGTCATCGGCCCGAACGGCGCCGGCAAGACCACCCTGTTCAAGATGATCCAGGGCATCGAGGAGCCGGACTCCGGTTCCATCAAGGTCGGCGAGACCGTCAAGATCTCCTACGTCGACCAGAGCCGCGAGAACATCGACCCGAAGAAGACGCTGTGGGCCGTCGTCTCCGACGAGCTGGACTACATCAACGTCGGCCAGGTCGAGATGCCGTCGCGGGCCTACGTCTCCGCGTTCGGCTTCAAGGGTCCGGACCAGCAGAAGCCCGCCGGTGTCCTGTCCGGCGGTGAGCGCAACCGGCTGAACCTCGCGCTCACCCTCAAGCAGGGCGGCAACCTGCTGCTTCTCGACGAGCCGACCAACGACCTCGACGTCGAGACCCTCAGCAGCCTGGAGAACGCGCTGCTGGAGTTCCCGGGCTGCGCCGTGGTCGTCTCTCACGACCGGTGGTTCCTCGACCGCGTCGCCACGCACATCCTCGCCTACGAGGGCGACTCCAAGTGGTTCTGGTTCGAGGGCAACTTCGAGTCGTACGAGAAGAACAAGATCGAGCGACTCGGTCCGGACGCCGCGCGTCCGCACCGTGCCACCTACAAGAAGCTGACCCGGGGCTGATCGACCTTGCGGCACATCTACCGCTGCCCGCTGCGCTGGGCGGACATGGACGCGTACGGCCACGTCAACAACGTGGTCTTCCTCCGCTACCTGGAGGAGGCCCGTATCGATTTCCTGTTCCGCCCGGACAAGGACTTCAAGCAGGGGTCGGTGGTGGCGCGCCACGAGATCGACTACAAGCGGCAGCTCGTCCACCGGCACCGCCCGGTCGACATCGAGCTGTGGATCACCGAGATCCGGGCCGCGTCCTTCACCATCTCCTACGAGGTGAAGGACGGGGACGAGATCTACGTCCGCGCCTCCACGGTGATCGTGCCCTTCGACTTCGAGGCGCAGCGGCCCCGCCGGATCACCGAGGAGGAGCGCGAGTTCCTCGAGGAGTACACGGACGACGCGGGTGAGAAGGCGCGGGACGGCGAGGAGGAGGCCGTCGCCGCATGACGGTCCTCCATCTCGCCGACGAGGGGGAGGCCGCCGACCTCGCGGCCTTCCTCTCCCGCCTGCTCCACTACGACCGCGGCGCCGCCGTACGCCTCCAGGCGCACGGTACGGCGCTCGCCGTCTTCGGGCGGCCGCCCTCCTTCGAGGTGCTCGCCGTACGGGCGGTACGGCTGGCCAAGCCGTACGAGGACGGGCTCGACGCCACGCTGGACGTGACCGTGTCCGCCGGTGAGCTCCTGGAGTCGGTGGACGAGGCGGGTGCCACCGCGGCCGTGCCCGCCGCGGTCACCGGGCCGCCGTGGGCCGGTGTCCTGCCCCCGCGCGGCGGCTGGCGGCCCGAGCCGGGGCTGCCCGCCCCGGACGCCCTGCGCGCCCTCGTCTCCGCGGCCGTCGCCGAGTTCCGGTCCCGGACCGGCGAGCTGGATCCCGACCAGCGCACCCGGTCCGAGCTGGACCGGATCGGGCGGGAGATCTGGTCCCGGACGGTCGGCGACACCGGCCTGCCGGTACGTGTCGTCCACGCCGCCCAGTCGCTGGGCTTCCTGCGCCCCGGCGGGAACGCCGAGGACGGGCCCGCGCTGGTCTCCTCGGGCGCCTGGCTGCGGCTGCGCACCCCGTACGGGTCCGTCGCCCTGCGCCGGGTGGGCACCGGGGCACTGGGTCTCAGCGTGCGCTGAGCCGGCGCGGTTCAGACGGGTTCGCTGTCGTCCGGGCGTACGGCGATGTGGTCGGGCTCCAGTTCCAGGGCGACCCGGTCGCGCATGTCGAGGGCCCGCGTGTACTCGGCGGGGAGCTGGAGGCGCCCGGCGCGGTCGAGCATCGCGTACTCGCGGGCGACCACCCTCTCGTCGCCGGTCGCGGCGTCCACCTCGCTGCGGCGCAGCACCTCGGTGGAGGTGCGGCCGTCGCGGATGGCGACCGTGCGGCGGACCTCGCCCGCCACGGCCTGGTCGTGGGTGACGACGACGATGGTGGTCCCCAGCCGTTCGTTCGCGGTGCGGAAGGCGGCGAAGATCTGTTCCGCCGTGTGCGAGTCGAGCTCACCGGTGGGTTCGTCGGCGAGCAGCACGGCGGGGTCGCCCACCAGGGCCACGGCGATGGCCACGCGCTGCTGCTGGCCGCCCGACATCTCGTGCGGACGGCGGTCGCGGCAGTCGGCGACCTCCAGCAACTCCAGCAGCTCCAGGGCGCGTTCGGCGCGGGCCCGGCGGGCGGCACGGCCCCGGCCGGGGGCGCCCGCGAGGTGCAGGGGCAGGGCGACGTTCTGGGCCGCGGTCAGGTAGGGCAGGAGATTGCGGGCCGTCTGCTGCCAGACGAAGCCGACCACCTCGCGGCGGTAGGCGAGACGGTCCTTCGCGGTCATCGTGAGCAGGTCCCGCCCGGCGACCCGGGCGGCACCGGCGGTGGGGGTGTCCTGCCCGGCGAGGATGTTCATCAGCGTCGACTTGCCGCTGCCCGAGGCGCCGACCAGCGCCATCAGCTCGCCCTCCCGGACCAGCAGGTCGAGACCCTGAAGGGCCTGCACCTCCACGCCGTCCGCGCTGAAGACCCGCACGAGGCGGTCGCAGGTGATCAGGGCGTCGTGGCCGTAGGCGGGACGGTCACGGGACGCGGTGGCGCGGTCGGCCAGGTCGGCGAGGGTGGGGTTCGTCGTCATCGGGGTCTCCTCGGCAGGTGCCCCGGGTGTCCGCGGGCCGGGCGACGCGGGGGGTGGGCGTGCGTGCCGCAGCACCGGGGGCGCGCTGCGTTGCGGGGCTCGCGGGGTTCGAGGCTCTCGGGCGGTTGCGGGGGCCGGCAGGGCACGTCGTGCTCGTGGGCTTCGCGGGACTCCCGGGGCCCGCAGTGCTCGTGGCGCTCATGGGCCTCGCAGGGTTCGCGCTTGCACCCGTGGCGCTCACGGGACTCGTGCGGCTCGCGGGGCTCGTACGGCCCGCCGGGCGCGCGGCGCTCGTGGGCCCGGCCGACGGGCCTGCCGGGCCCGCGGAGTTCCCGGTGCCTCATCCCGAGTCACCCGCCCTCAGCTCCCTGACCGACCCGCGCCGGCCCGACCACCATGCCTGCGCCACCGCGACCCCCACCGCGACCACCAGCACCGAGGCCGTCGGCACCGCCAGCGACCACGGGTCGGTGCGCAGCCCGGCCGCGCTGCCCGGGGACGCCGACGACGACAGGGCGATCGTCGTCACGTCGATGCCGGGGGCGAGCAGGCGGACGGCCGCCCAGCCGGTCAGCGCGCCGCCCGCCGCCGCGAGGGCGGCCTGCGGAAGCGCCTCCAGCACCAGCAGGCGCCGCCCCTGGGACCGGGTGAGGCCCATGGTGCGCAGGCGGGCCAGCAGTGCGGCGCGTTCGGGGGCGGCGCGCAGCAGGGACAGCAGCAGGGCCAGTACGGCGTACCCGGCGCCCGCCGCGACGGCCGCGGTGTAGACGCGTTCGGCACCGGTCTGCAGCGGCGAGTCCACGTACCGGGCCCGTTCCTCGCCCCGCAGGTGCACGGACCCCGCCTCACCGGTCGCCCGGCGCAGCGCGCCCGCGTCGATGCGGTCGCCGGTCAGCAGCAGCGCGGTCGGCCGGGCGGCCTCGGGGGACAGCCCGGCCCGGTCCACGACCAGGAACTCCTCGCCGGAGACCGCCGGGGTGAGGTCGCGCACCACGGCGACCTTCAGGATCACGGCGGTGCCGTCCTCCATGCGGACCCGGAACGGCTCGGTGCGGAACCGCTCGGCGGCCGCCGGCGACGCCAGCGCCCGCAGGGGCTCCTCCTCGCCGTCCGGCTGCCTCAACGCGCCCGCGTCGAAGGCCCCGAGGCCCGTTTGCGCGGCCAGTTCCGCGTAGGCGGCGGGGTCGACGCCGGCCACGGGCAGCGTCTGACGGCCGTTGCTGGTCCTGGCCTGGTAGGCGATGCTCACCTCGGCCAGCGCCTCCACGCCCGGGGCGCGGCGCACCTTCTCGGACAGGCCCCGCGGCAGTGGTCCTTCGCCCTCCACGCGGGCGTCGGCGCCGGTGGTGAGCACGGCCGCCCGGTCCCGGGTGTCGGCGACGCCCGCCAGTACCGAGCCGCCGAAGGCCGCCGTGGTGAGCGCGGTCAGCAGGGCGAGCAGGGGCAGCACCGCGGAGGCGGACGTACGGCCCGCCCGGGCCAGCGCCAGGTGTCCCACCGCGCCGCGCAGCCGCGAGGCCGGACGGGCCAGCGCGCGCAACGGCAGCGGATGGAGGCGGACCAGGATCAGCGCGGCGATCACCCCGACCAGCACCGGCGCGAGGGACACCAGGTCGTCTGCGGTGCCCGTCGCACCCCGTCGGCGCAGCGTCTCCACCGCGCCGGCCGCCAGGACCACGGCGGTGAGCTCGGCGACCGTGCGGCGCCGGGACGGCCGTGCGGAGGCCACGTCCCGTCGGCCGCCGTGGACGTGGACGGCGCGGTGCGCCACGGCGGCCCGCAGGGGCAGCGCGGCACAGCCGACGGCGGTGACCGCGGCGCCGGCCAGGACGGCGGGCAGGGGCCGGGCACCGGGCAGGGCGAGCAGCGCGGCCGCGAGACCGAGGGCGCCCGCGGGGACCGCCACCACGGCGGTCTCGGCCAGCAGCCGTCCCGCGAGGCCCCGCAGGGACGCGCCCCGGGCGCGCAGCAGGGCGAGTTCCGCGCGGCGCCGCTCCGCGGCGAGACCGCCCGCCATCAGCAGGACCACGCCGGCGACCGTGCCGGTGCCGACCGCGGCGACCGTGACCAGCGGGCCGATGCCCGACCGCAGCCGGTCGAAGGAGGCGAACACCTCGTCCAGGTCGGTGCTCACGTCCGTGGCCGGGCCCACGGCCGACCGCACCTCGCGCAGCCCCGGCCCGGACTCCAGGGCGGCGACGGCCGAGGCCAGCCGGTCCAGGTCGTGGGCGTGCGGCGCGCCGGTGTCCGACGCGAACTGCCAGTAACGCACGGGGTGTCCGGCGGTGCCCAGCAGCACGGGCCCGGCGTCGGGGGCGAGCAACAGGGCGCCGAGCCAGTACTTGTCGACGTCCCCGCCGGGCGGCCCCGGCACCTTCATCAGCGACGGGGTGCGCAGCACCGGCTGGGTGGCCCAGTAGGCGCCGTCGGGGTCGCGCGGGGCGAGGATGCCGGTGACGTGGACGGCGAGCGGGCCGCGTCCCACGCGCGGCACGTGCAGGACCGAGCCCGTCTCGATGCGCAGGGTGTCGGCGGTCTCCGCGGTGACGACCGCCTCCACCCGGCCGGTGGACGCGGTGACCGGGGTGTCCGACGTGCGCGGCAGCCGGCCGGTGCGCAGCCGGGAGTGGTCGCCGAGATCGTGCTGGGCGGCGAGGTACACCCGCGGGGCCATCCCGGTGGGCCGGGGCAGCCAGGGGTCCGGGACCTCGATGCTCTCGGTGGTGCGCACCCCGTACGCCGACTGCGCCCGGTCGACGGGGAGGCGGCCGCCCACGATGCCGAGCGCCTTGTCGTGGAGCTCGCGCAGCGGGCCCGGCCGCATCTCTTGCTGCCACTGCCCCGGGTCGACGCCGAAGTCGGGCTGCCCGATGGTCAGCAGCACGCCGGTCCGGGCGGGAGCGGCCTGCCGCAGGTCGTGCCGCAGGCTCGAGTCCTCGTAGCGGTCCAGCGCCCTCGGGAAGGCGGCGGCCAGACACGCGGTCAGCGCCACGAGCAGCGCCAGCGCGCACGCGGCACCGGGGGCGGTCCGCAGCCGGGTGCGCACCCACGGGGCGGGGACGGTGTTCACCTGCGCGCACCTCCTTCTTCGACGACGGGCACGACGGGCACCACGCGTACGGGGAGCCCGACGGGCGTCCTGAACGCGCCCGCCGCCGGGCCGGCCGGGCCCCGGTCCCCGCGCGTCGTCCGGGCCGTCGCCGCACGTCCCCCGGTCACCGGGCCCCGCCCCCCTGCTCCCTGAGCTCCCGCACCGGGTCGGCGCGGCGCAGGGCCAGGGCCGCCGTGACCAGCAGGGGAGTGACCGCCACGGCGGCCAGCAGTACGGCGACCCGGCCCGCGGGCAGGCCGACGAGCACGTCCGGCACCGGGTGGGCGGCCTGCGGGGTCAGCACGATCAGCGGGATCACCGCCCGGGCCAGGACGGCCCCCAGCGCCGTGCCCACCAGCAGCGCCAGCGCCACCAGGACACCCTGCTCGACGGCGACCGCCCGGGCCAGTCCGCGGCGCGGTGCCCCCAGGGCGCGCAGCACCGCGAACTCGGCGCCCCGCTCCCGCAGCGACCCGGCCGCGCTCACCGCGAACCCGACGGCCGCCAGTGCCGCCGCCACCCCGGCCGCCGCGGTGAACGCCGCCCCGGGACCGGCGCCGAACGGGTCGTCGCGCAACTGCCGGGCCAGCTCGTCCCGCACCACGACCTGCGCCGGGTCGACGTCCGGGAAGGCACGCAGGGCGGCGGCGACGTCGGCCGCCTTCCCCGGTGCCGTCCGCAGCCACCACTCGGTGGGCGTCAGGCTCGTGCCGTACTCGCCTTCGAGGAACCGGTTCACCGACCGCACGTCGACCAGCAGGGCCCCGCCGTCCCCCGCCGCGTCCTGGGCCCCCGCGGTGGTCGGCAGGGCGTCCACCGCGTGCGTGATCAGCACGGGGACGGTCCGGCCGTCCAGCGCGACGTCCAGCCGCTGCCCCGCGCGGGCGCCCGTGGATTCCAGGAAGCGGTCGGTCGCCACCGCCGTGATCTGCGGCGGCGCGGGCTGCCTGACGTCCATACGCACCGTCACCAGTGCCGACGCGCCGAACAGGTCCGCCGGGACGTACCCGGTGCCGTACTCGACGCCCGGCGGCCCGGACGCCCGCAGCCGGGGCGTGGTCGGGCCGGTGCTGCCGTCGGGCGACGCCGCCTGCCCGTCACCGTGTGCCGTGGTCGTCCACGCGCCGGGCAGCGGGACGGGCCGCACGGTGCCGTCGGCCGCGGTGGCCGTCAGCGCCTGGAGGGTGAAGCGGTGCCGCAGCGGGGCGCCGATCGGCTGGGCCGAGACCAGCTCCAGACCGGTCACGGTCAACGGGCCGCCGGAGACGGCGAGTTCCAGGGTGTGCTCGCGGCCGTCCGCGGTCAGGGCGCCGGCGGGCAGCCGGTACGGGATGCCGTAGCGGTCCTGCACGGTGACCGTCACGTCGGTGCCCGAGCCCGGCTCCGTGCCGTCGCCCGCGCTGTGCAGGGTCGCCGTCAGCCCCAGCCGTGCCGTGCCGTCCGGCACCTTCGCGCCCGCCGTCTCCCCCTCCGGGCCGAGCGGGGCCAGCAGGGAGCGGACCGGCCGGGCGGAGAGATCCGGGCGCATCAGCATCGTGTCCCGGGCGTGCGCGGTGTCCAGGGCCAGCACCGTGGCCGTCCGGTCGCCGGACAGCGGCAGAGTCGTACGGGCCGCGGGCGCCGCCTCCCGCACGCCCGGCACGGCGGCGTACGCCTCGGTGCGGCCCGGACCGGCGGTGCCGGCCGCGAGCACCCGTACCGGGGCCCCGGCGAGGAAGTCCGCCTGGTCGTCCTGCGAGCGGTCCCAGGAGGCGCCCTGCGCGATCGCCAGCATGCCCAGCGCCGTCGCCAGCACCAGCAGCAGCACCGGGCCGGCTCCGCGCATCGGGCGGCGGGAGAGCTGCCAGCCCGCCAGCGCCGACGCCAGGCCGCGCCCGCCGGCCGCCCGTCGCTCGGCGAGCCGCGCCACCGGGGGCAGCAGCCGCAGCGTGAGCACCGTGCCGGCCAGCAGCGCCAGCGCGGGCGCCGCGACCAGCAACGGGTCGATGCCGAGCGCGCCGGAGCCCTCGCCGGTCACCGCGCCCGAGGGCTGCCGGGAGAGCTGCCAGTAGGCGACCCCGGCCACGACCAGCAGGCCCACGTCCGCGCCCGCCCGCAACGGCACCGGCAGCGGCCGGGCCCGGCCCCCGGCGGCCAGGGACGAGGCCAGCGCCGGCAGCGTCACCGCCAGCGCGCACCCGAGGCCCGCGGCCCCGGCGACCAGCCACACCCCCGCCCCGCCCGCGGCGGGCACCTCCAGCCGCAGTCCGATCCGGGCCAGCGCGCCCTGCCCGGCCAGCAGCCGGGTCAGCGGACCCGCGAGCAGCGGCGCGCACAGCACGGCCGGGACGGCCAGCAGCAGCGCCTCCAGCGCGGCCAGCGCGCCGAGCCGGGCCCGGGAGGCGCCGCGCGCCCGCAGCAGCCGCAGCTCGCCCGCGCGTTCGGCGCTGAGCAGCCGGGCCACCAGCAGCAGCGCGCAGGCGGCGAGCAGGGCGAGCTGGAGCGCCACGACGAGCAGCGTGGACCGGGAGACGAGCAGGGAGCGGTCGAGCCGGTCCAGCACCTCGGGCAGGGCGGTGTCCGCGGCCGTCGTACCGCTGAGGACGGGGCGTCCGCGCAGCCACGCCGTCCCGTCCCGCGCCGCCTCGCGCAGCGCGTCCGTGCGCGCGGCCGTCACCGGGGAGAAGTCGGCCGTCGCCAGCCACCCGGACGGCCCGGTGCTCACCTTCCCGCCGGTGAGCACACCGGGAGCGACGAGCAGCGGTCCGTACGTCGTGAAGCCGCCCCGCTTGACTCCGCGCCCGCCGAGGTCGTCCAGCTCCCAGTAGGGGGACGCGGCCTCCGTCGGCCGGTACAGGCCGGTGACCTCGACCCGCACGGCGGGGCCGTCGAGCCGGTCGGTGAGGGTGAAGCGGGCGCCGGGGCGGACCCCGAGGCGCTCGGCGGCGGCCGTCGGCAGCGCCACCTCGGCCGCCCCGCCGCCCTCGCGCGGCATCCGGCCCTCGGTGATCCGCACCTGCGCCGGGTCCGGCGCCGCCAGGAACGTCAGGTCCGGGTCGCCGGAGCGCTCGCCGCGCGGCCGCAGGGTGCCCGGCAGGGCGTACGGCCCCGAGCGCACCAGCGTGCGGACCGTGACCGGCAGCCCGGCGAAGGTCTTCCGGGCGCCCTCGCGCACGGTGGCGTCGGCGTCCTCACGGGCCTCGACGGGCACGTCCGCCTTGACGACCAGCGCGGTGTCGGAGGCGTTGCGGGGGTCGTCGAGGGCGTGCCGCAGGGAGGCGTCGCCGACCGCTCCGGAGTAGGCGGCCAGGGTCGCCAGCACCGCCGTCGTCAGCAGGACGGTGAGCAGGGCGGCGGCCAGAAGCAGGCGGTGCGCCCGCGCGCGCAGCAGCACGAACCCCGCGAGTCCCCCGCTCCCCGTCACCCGGCCCCCCGGCACCGTTGTCCAGACCTTCGGGTGATGCTGTCAGAGGGCACGGGGCGCCGGAAACCGTCCGAGGAACGGAAGTGACCCGATCGTGACCGGATTCCGGTGACACCGGACCGGAATCCGCTCGTCCACCGCGGGTGGTCAGCCCTCGGTGTTGATCATCGAGGCGGCCGCGTACGTCAGGTAGTTCCACAGCGTCCGCTCGTGCTCCTCGGACAGCCCCAGCTCCTCCACGGCGACCCGCATGTGCTTCAGCCAGGCGTCGTGCGCCGCCCGGTCCACGGCGAAGGGCGCGTGCCGCATCCGCAGCCGGGGATGGCCCCGCCGCTCGCCGTACGTCGTCGGACCGCCCCAGTACTGCATCAGGAAGAGCGCGAAACGCTCCTCCGCCGGGCCGAGGTCCTCCTCGGGGTACATCGGCCGCAGGACCGGATCCCCGGCGACCCCCTCGTAGAAACGGTGGACGAGCCGGCGGAAGGTTTCCTCCCCGCCGACCTGCTCGTAGAAGGTCTGCTCCTGAAGCGTGCCGCGCCGAATCTCATTCACGCCGTCCATGGTCTCAGACGGCGGGACATAGGCCCGGGGACCTAGGACCACCGAGGGGCCCACCGCCGGCGGCCCCGGGCCCTACTGTTGAGTCATGGGCGGTCACCAGGACCTGGAGCGCCTCGCCGCCTCGGCACGGGCCGCGCTGGTGCGCGAGATCGAGCTGAGCGGCGCCTGGGCGTCCGACCCGGTCTGGCGGGAGGCGTTCGCGTCGGTCCCGCGCCACCTGTTCGTGCCCTACTACTACGTAGGCGTCCGCGGCGGCTACGAGCGCCGCTGGGGCGAGCACCCCGACCCCGCGGCGCGCGAGCGCTGGGTGCTCGGCGCCTACGCCGACGCCCCGCTGGCCACCCGGCTGCGCGACGGCGAACTGCTCTCCTCCAGCAGCCAGCCCTCGCTGATGGCGATGATGCTGGCGCAACTGGGGGTGACGGACGGCAGCCGGGTCCTGGAGATCGGCGCCGGCACCGGCTACAACGCGGCCCTGCTCGCCCACCGGCTCGGCGACGACGACCTGGTCACCACCGTCGACCTGGACCCCGAGATCACCGAGTCGGCCCGCCGGCACCTGGCCGCCGCCGGGTACCACCCGGCGGTCGTCACCGGGGACGGGGCGCGCGGGGTGCCCGAGCGCGCGCCCTTCGACCGGATCATCGCCACCTGCACGCTGCCGACGATCCCCCCTGCCTGGGTGGCCCAGTGCCGGCCGGGCGGCCGGATCCTGACGCCGCTCGCCACCGGCCTGGTCCTGCTCACCATCCGCGACGCCGGGCACGCCGAGGGGCGGTTCCTGCACACGCCGGCGTTCTTCGTGCCGCTGCGCGGCACCGGACGGACCGAGCCGGAGCGGGCGGGCCTCGGCGGGGTGCCGCGCCGGGCCCGCGAGGACGACCTGTTCCGGTTCCTGCTGGCCCTGTCGCCGGGCAGCCTCGATCCGCAGGAGGCGTACGCCCTGTGGGAGCGCGAGGGCGCCCCCCGGCGCGAGCGCTACGGCATCACGGTCCGCGGAGAGCGGGCCTGGGCCTGGCTGGACGACCCGGAGGGCCCCTACGCCTGGCCCTTCACCTGACGGCCCGCGCCCCGCGTCAGCCCCGGCGGATGGTGATGGTCGTCCAGGCGCCGACGTGCACCCGGTCGCCGTCCTGGAGCGGCACCGGCACGAAGGGCTGGATCGGGTCCTCGCCGCCGTTGACCGTCGTGCCGTTCGTCGAGTTCTGGTCGACGACGGCCCAGTTTCCGTCCGGCTGCTGCACCAGCACGGCGTGCTGGTGCGAGACGCCCGGGTCCTCCGGCGGCACGGCCAGATCGATGTCCGGGGTGTCGCCGGTGGAGTGGCGGCGGCGGCCGATCGTGATCTGGTTGCCGGTGAGCGTGCGCTGCTGCTCGGGCGAGTACGCGGGCAGGTTCAGGCCCGCGGCCTCGGGGCCGGAGCGCTGCATCATCGCCATGAAGTACTCGCGGTCCGGACCGATGGTCGCCGTCCAGGTCGCCGGCTGCCGGGGCTGCTGCGGGAAGCCCTGGCCGGGCGGGGCCTGGGTGGCACCGGGCTGGGGGTAGCCGTAGCCGCCGCCCTGCGCGGGTCCGTTGCCCGGTCCGCCGGGGCCTCCCGGGCCGCCGGGGCCCGCGGAGCCGGACGTCGGTGGGGAGAGCACCCAGTCGTCGTCACCGCCGCCGAAGGACGGTCCGCCCTGCCGCTGCCGGCCGGTCTCCTGCGGGAAGCCGGGCGGGGCCGGCGGCCCGGACTGCTGGAACGCCTGCGGCGGGCCGCTGGGGCCACCGGTGCCACCGGGACCGGACGGGGGAGGGACGGGGCCCGGGGGCGGAGGCACCGGCCGCGACGGGTCGGCACCGAAGCCGGGCGGGGGCGGCGGGCCGGCCGGACCGCCCTGACCGCCGGGGCCGCCCGGCCCACCGGGACCGCCGGAGCCACCGGGACCGCCGGGACCGCCTGGGCCGCCGGGTCCGGGGAAGCCGCCTTGGCCGTTGGGACCGCCAGGACCACCGGGGCCGGAGCCGCCGGGGCCGCCGGGACCGGGGAAGCCGGAGGGGCCGTTGGGGCCGCTCTGCCCACCGGGGCCCTGGGGACCGCCGGGAGTACCCGGACCGCCGGGACGCGGGAAGCCCGAAGGACCGCTCTGGCCCCCGGGGTTACCGGGGCCGTTCGGGCTGCCGGGGCCGCCGGGTCCGGGGAAGCCGGAAGGACCGTTGGGACCGCCCTGCCCACCGGGGCCGGAGCCGCCGGGGCCACCGGGTCCGGGGAAGCCGGAGGGGCCGTTCGGACCGCCGGGGCCGTTGGGGCCGCCGGGGCCACCCGGACCAGCGGGGCCCGGGAAGCCGGAAGGACCGTTCGGGCCGCCCGGACCGCCCGAGCCGGGGCCGCCCTGGCCGCCGGGGCCCGACGAGTCGCCGCCGAAGGGCGGGCCCGGCGGGATCGGCTCGGCGGGCCGGTTGATCTGGGACGGGCGGGAGCCCTGGTAGTCGTACGCGTCACCGCCGCCGAACGACGGTCCGCCCGGCGGCTGCGGGAACCGGGGACCCGGGCCGGGCGCCGGCGGGCGCGGGGCAGCGGGGGTGTACGAGGTGGCGGTGTTGGTGAGGAAGTTCCACCGGCACTCCTCGCAGAACGGCGCGGCGCCCTCGCGGGGCGTGCGGCACTGCGGGCAGAGCTGCGGTTCCCCGGCGGTGCCGCCAGGGCCGCCCGGGCCACCGGGGCCGCCCTGGCCACCGGGACCGGCGGGCGGCGGGAAGCCGTAGCCGCCGCCCGGAGGCGGAGGCGGCGGAGGGGGCGGCACGGCACCGGCCATGCGGTGACCGCAGACCTCGCACCAGTCGTCGGAACCCGACTGGTGTCCGTTCGGGCAGGTCGGCATGTCGGAGCTTCCCCCTCTTGCGGAGCTTGTCGCTGTGTTGTCCTGCGTTACTGCTTCACTTCTTCACACGAACAGTCTTCGTCGACCGGGTCTCGAGAGTCATCTCGTCGGCCTCCTCGACCTTCGCCTTCAGTCGCACAGTACCTGCCGCCACGTCGACCACGTCCACCACCTTGGCGAGCAGTTTCGCGGTATCCGCGTTTCCGGAGGCCCCCGCGAGCTGAACCGCACGGCCCAGTTTGGCCGTTGCTCCATCGATGTCTCCCGCTTTGCGTAGATCCAGTCCCTGCTGGATGACTTGTGCCAGTTCGGCCTGGCCGGTGTAGTGGGCGACCTGGGGGTTGATCGACGTGGACGCGGCCAAGTCGTCCGTCCACACGGCACGCACCAGACCCTGGGCCCCGAGGTTCCGGACGTCGCCCCCGGGCTCCGGGACGACCAGCGAGACACGGGCGGCCAGCATCTCCCGGCCGATCTCCGCGGCCGGAACCTCCACGCAGACGTGGTAGTCACGGGACTCGTCGCCCCAGGAACCGGTGGGGTAGTCCCCGGCGCGCGGGCCCGCCTCGGTGCGGCGGCCGGTCAGGTCCTCGACCGTGGGGGCGACCTGCTTGACGAACTTCACGGTGGTGCCGACCGGCGTCCACAGGCGCAGGAAGACGTCGGCGACCTCCTTGCCCATGGCCGTCTCCATCATCCGCGTGAAGTCCGCGGCGAGACCCGCCGGATCGGCGACGATGTCGGCGCTGCCGAGCAGGGCGGAGGCGATGGCTGTGACTTCTTTCACTTCCCAGTCGGTGCCCACGCCGCGGGCGTCGCAGGTGAAGCGTCCGGCGCAGGCGTCGAGCGCCGCCTTCAGGTCCTCGGGCGACTCGTGCTCGTTGCGGCCGTCGGTGAGCAGGATGCCGTGCCGGATGGCGACGTCCGCCGACGACAGCAGCCGGTCCGCCAGCCGCAGCCAGGTGCCGATGGCCGTGCCGCCGCCCGCGCCGAGCCTGCGCAGCGCCAGCTTCGCCTGCTCGCGGGTGGCGGCGTCGGCGACCGCGAGCCGGCCGCCGCCCGGGTAGACCTCGGTGGCCACGTGCGTGCCGCCGATCACCGTGAAGTGCACCCCGTCGCGCAGGGTGTCGACCGCGGCGGCCGTCGCGTCCCGGGCGTTGCGCATCTTGGTCGGCGGGTAGTCCATCGAGCCGGAGCAGTCGACCATCAACGCCACGGCCGCGGACGGACCTTGGCCCGGCGAGTACAGGTGGGGCGCGGTCACCGCGCTCCCGACGGTGCCGCCGCCCGTCGCGGTCACCGTCACGATCGCGCCGACCTCGCGGCCGCCCTCGGGCAGGTACTCGTTCTGGTAGACGTCCACCGAGAACTGCGGCACGTTCGACTTCGAGAAATTGGCCATGCCGGATCGCATCCCCCTCAAGGTCGCCACCGCGGTGGGGCGGTGGCTGGTGGCGCGGGCCGCCCCCTGCGGCCCGCGAGGCCGGCCCCGTCCCCGCCCGGCCGTGCGCGGGCCCGGCGGTTCGGCCTCAGCCGGATCCTGCCCCCGCGGACGGCGCCGGGAACGGCACGACGGCCACTGTTACGTTGTCGTGGCCCCCGCCGTCCAGGGCGTGCCCGACGAGGACGCGGGCGCTGTGCAGCGGGTGCGCGGCGGCGTCGAGCGGAACGGCGCGGGCCATCTCCTCGGCCGACTCGGCGTAGTTCCACAGGCCGTCCGTGCACACCACGACGACGCCGGGGCGGTCCGGCTTGAACGACGCGGTGTGCGGCTCCAGTTCGTACGCGTCGGCGCCCAGCCAGCCGGTGATCGCGTGGGCGCGCTCGTCGGCGTACGCCTCGGCCTCGCTCATCAGCCCCGCGGCGACCATCTGCGCCGCCCAGGAGTCGTCCTCGGTGAGCCGGGCCGGCGGGGTGCTCCGGTCCGCCGGCACCCAGTAGACGCGGCTGTCGCCGACCCAGCCGACCACCAGCAGGCCCGAGGCCACCACGGCGCCGACCAGGGTGCAGGCGGGCGCGTTCTGGTGCGGGGCCTGTCCGCGGGCCGTCTCGGGCTCGTCCGCCAGCGCGTTGACGGCGTGCGAGGCGGCGACGATCGCGTCGTGCATGGCCTGCTGCGGGTGCGTGCCGCGGGGCAGGACGGCGAGCAGCGACTCGCCGGCCGCCCGGGACGCGGCGAGTGAGGCGTCGTCGGGGCGGGTCGCCGAGGACACGCCGTCGCACACGATCGCCACGGCCGCGGGCGAGCCGTCGGGCAGGGCGGTGTGGCCGACGCAGAAGGCGTCCTCGTTGCGGTGGTGGCGCAGACCGCGGTCGCTGACGGCGGCGACGGGGCCCGACTCCTGCTCCATGCGGTCGCGTTCACGGGGCTGGGCGTGCCCGCAGTTCTCGCAGTAGCCGTCGCCGTCCACCCGGCCCGCGCGGCAGGCCACGCACACCTTCGCGGCGGCGGGCGGCGCGGCGGCGGGCTCCGGGGACGGCGACGGGACGGGGGCGAGCCGGGGGTCGGGCGCCTGGAGCGGGTACTCGTCGGGCTCACTCGGACGGTCGAACCGCACGCCGGAGGAGGCGGGTTCGGGCGCGGCGGGCTCGTACCCGGCGGTCCCCGGTGCTGCCGGTCCCGGTACGGCCGGTCCCGCCGGAGCCGCGTGCGCGGCGGGCGGCGGGGGCGGCGCGGCGGCCCCGGGCGCGGCCGGTGACGCGAACGGCGGTGCGGCCGGCGGCGCGAGCGGGGGTGGGGGCGGCGGCGCGAGCGGGGGTGGGGGCGGCGGAGGCGGCGGGGAGCCGCCCGTGTCCGTGTTCGGCGCGCCGGCGGGCGCACACGGGGGCGCGGCCCGGCCGGAACCGTCCGGCGACGACGACGGGGCGGGCACCGTGCCGTTCATCGCGATCGTCGGACTGTCCTCCGGCCGTGCGGGCACGGCCGACAGGTCGTATCCGCAGGCACCGCAGAAGCGGTCGCCCGACTCGAGGGGTTCCTCGCAGATCGGGCACTTGGACACAGCGGCCTGCTGGGGCATCTGCGACATCAACTACACCCACGTCCGGGGGCGGTAACGATTGGCACGTTCCACCAGGTCGATCCTCTCTTCGCCGCCCCGCGCCAGCCGTGCCAGCGTGCGGTACGAACGCTCCAGGCCGAAACGCAGGCCGCGTTCGTCCAGACCGCTGCCGAGCAGCGTCCGTCCCCCGGCGGCGGGGGGAACGGAACCCCGGCCCCCGGAGAGTACCCAGTCCAGGGCACAGCCGAGGACCTCGACCGACAACTGCTCGCGTCGCGCCGGGTCCAGACCGTACGCCTCCAGGGCCTCCACCTGCCGTGCCGCCGCGGTGAGATCGTCCAGAAAGGCGACGTCGCCGGGCGCGGCGGTGCGACGGCGCAGCCGTGCCCGTACGGTCGCCACGCGGGCGGCCGCGCAGTGGACGGACGACTCGGGCACCGACTCCAGCGTCCGGACGGCGCCGGACCGGTCGCCCCCGGCCAACTGGACCCGGGCCAGCCCGAAGGCGGCGCTCACATGGCTGGGGTCGGCCGACCACACCAGCCGGTAGTACTCGGCGGCGTTGTCGAGCTGGCCCAGCACCTCCGCGCACAGGCCGAGCGCCAGCTTGGGCGCGATCTCCCCCGGGAAGGCGTCGTAGAGGGCGTCGAAGGCGAGCGCGGCGCTCTCGTGGTCGCCGGTGACCAGCGCGGCCAGACCGCGGTACCAGACCACCCGCCAGTCGTCGGGCCGTTCGCGCTCCAGCGCCACCAGGTTCTCCAGCGCGCCCGGCGCGTCGCCCCGCTCCAGCAGGGCCCGGACCTGCCGCAGCCGGGTCTCGGTCGACGGCGCCTGCACGGCGGCCAGGGCGGTCAGCAGGTCGCCCGGCGCGGACGCCATCAGGCCCGCCAGGAAACCCGCGTTGGGGTCGCCGGGGTCGACGCGGGGGACCGGCAGCGCGAGGGCGGCGGCGGGGGCGTCGACGGCCTTCACCAGGCCGGACCCGCCCGCCCCGGCACCACCGACGGCGCCCACGGCGGCGGGCTGCCCGGCACTCGCGCCCGCGGGCCCGGCCGGCACGGCGCCCGTGACCGGCCCGCCGTGGGTCCGGGCGCCCGGCACCGTCCCGCCCGGCGCTCCGACGGCCACGGACGCCCCTGCGGGCAGCGCGGGGCCGGTCCCCGTGCCGCCCACGAGTGCGGAGCCGGCCGCGCCCCGCGGAGTCCGCCGGGCCCCGCTCCCTCGCCCACGGACCGGCCGGGCCCCGAGCCGCGACACCTCCCCGTCCAGCCGGGGGAACAACTCCGTGTCCGTGACCCGCAGTTCCGGTCCGAACAGCGTGGACAGCGCGGGCCGGGAACGCCCCGTCTGGAGCGAGACGACCTCGCGCAGCACACCCGTGAGCTGCTCGGCCATCTCCTGCGCGGAGGCGAACCTGCGGTCCGGGTCGGGATCGGTGGCCCGTACCAGCAGCCGGTAGAACGACTCGTACTGCCGGAACACCTCGATGGTGTCCGGGTCCGGCAGGGAGTCGGCGTAGACGGTGGTGTAGCCCTGGAAGTCGAACGTCAGCACCGCGAGCGTGCGGCCGACCGTGTAGAGGTCGGAGGCCACCGACGGGCCGACGTCGGCGACTTCCGGCGCCTGGTAGCCGACCGTGCCGTAGATCGCCGACTCGTCGTCGTCCATGCGGCGCACCGCGCCCATGTCGATCAGCTTGAGCTCGTCCTCGGTCTGGATGGCGTTGTCGACCTTGAAGTCGCAGTAGAGCAGATTGCGGCTGTGCAGGTGGCCGAGCGCCTCCAGCGCCTCGATGCCGTACGCGCACGCCTGCTCCACCGGCAGCGGGTCGCGCCGGCCCTCGGACGTGCGGCGGGCGTTGGCGATCTCCTTGAGGGACTTGCCGCCCACGTACTCCATGACGATGTAGCCGTCGAGGGAGCCGGTGCGCTGGTCGAGGTGCTCGACGAAGTTGTAGATGCGGACGATGTTGGCGTGCTCGATCTCGGCGAGGAAGCGCCGCTCGGAGATCGCCGCCGCCATCGCGTCCTGGTCGCCGGTGTCCAGCAGGCCCTTGAGGACCACCCAGCGGTCGGAGACCGCCTTGTCGACGGCGAGGTAGACCCAGCCGAGCCCGCCGTGCGCGAGGCAGCCCACGACCTCGTACTGGCCGTGCACCACGTCCCCGGCCTTCAGCTTGGGCACGAACGAGTACGGGTGGCCGCACTTGGTGCAGAAGCCCTCCGTGCGGCCCGGCCGGTCCCCGCGGGCCCGCCCGACCGGCGCCCCGCAGTCCGAGCGGGAGCAGAACCGCTTGCGCTCGGGCACCTCCGGGCGGTCCAGGACCATCGCTCGCGGGTCGGGCCGCGGGATCGGCGGGACCTCGACCAGTCCCGCGCCGAGCCGCCCGCGCCCCGAGGAGCCGGCGGGCGAACCGGAGCTGCGCACCGACACCGAGCGGCCCGTGGACCGGCCCGAGACGGACCGGGACAGCCGCCCCGACACCGAGCGCCGGGACTTCGACGACTGCGACGACGTCCGCGCGCTGCGGCCGCTGGAGCGCGAACCGGCCCCGCCCGCCGAGCCGCGGGAGCCGGCCGACCCCCGTGAACCGGGCCCGCCGGTCGTCCCGGTCGGCGCCGAGCCCACCATGCCGTCGGCCGCGACGACCGGTGCGAGCCCGCAGGTGTCGCAGTACAGCTCGCCGCCGCCCACGTCCTCGTAGGTCCCGCCGCAGCCCGGACGCTGACAGGTCCGCCGCTCCTGGCTCATGCCGCCGCCTCCCCGTTGCCCGCGCCGTGCGTGCCGCCGCTGCCCGCGACGCCGATGCCGCTCACGCGCCCGGCCCCGTCCGGTCCACCGGGCCGCCCTGGCCGGGCACGCGCGGGGCGGAGCCGAGCAGTTCGGCCGCCGCCCGCTGGTAGCGCAGCACGGCCTGCTCGGCGACCCGCAGGTCGCAGGGCGCGCTCCACAGCATGCGGCGCGCCTTCTCGTACTTCTCGACCAGCTCCGGATCCTCCGCGAAGCCCAGCCGGGCGACCTTCGCCTTGTAGGCGTCCAGCCGGCCGCGCAGCTCGGCGCGGACCGCGAGCGGCGCGGTGACCGCCGACAACGACTCGCGTGCGCGCAGCAGTTCCTCCTCCGCCTTCTCCTCCAGCGACTCCAGCAGCGGCGACAGGCGGTGCCACTGGGCGTGCCTGCGGTACTCGGCGGCCGCCGCGAGCTGCTCCTGCAGCGCGGTCGGCGGCCCGCTGACCACCGGAACCTCCGTCGCGGCGATCTTCGCCAGCACCTCGCCGCGGGCGGTGCGGGCCTCGGCGAGCGTGCGGTCGGCGCGCGAGAGCACGTCCCGCAGCCGCACGATCCGCTGCTCGGCGTCCTGGCGGACGGCCAGCACCGCGTCGATCTCACGGCGCACGTCCTCCAGGGCGCGCGCCTCCCGGTCGTACACCGCGGTGTCCGGCCGGCCGCCGCCCGGTGCCGAACTGCCCTCGGTGGGCAGCCAGAAGGCCAGCGGGTCCGACACCACCCGCTCGCGCAGCTTCGTCAGCGTGCGTGTGATCCGCTCCAGGTCGTCGCCGGCCGGGTGCTCGCCGGGCCGCACCCCCACGGAGTGCGCGAGCCGGCGGGTGCGCCCGAGCTCGGCGGCCAGCAGATCGATGCGGGCGGGCAACGCCGACCACACCGCGTCGGCGGCGACCACCAGGTCGAGGGAGGACGCGTAGAGCTCGTTCATCCGGTCGACCAGCGCCGCCAGCGAGTAGCGCTCGCTGAGCCGGCCCGGGCCGCCGTGCACGGTGGGCGCGTTGGCGGTGGCGGCGGCGCTCCCGGCGACCGTGACCGCCTCGCCGCGCAACAGCTCCGTCAGCTCCGCCAGGTCCTCGCGGCTGGACCAGCGGCGCCGGGCGCGGATCTCCCGGGCGGTGCGCAGCGTGCCCGAGTACGCGTCGAAGTAGGCCCACAGCAGGGTGATCGACGCCTCCGCGGCGGCCCAGCGCTCCCTGGTCACGCCCGTCAGCTCGGCGCCCTCCAGGAGTCTGCGGCCCGCGTGGTCCTGGAGGGCGAGGAGCGAGGTCTCGATCGCCTCGTGCTCCGCGCCGAGCCGGGCCAGCGCACGGTCCACCTCGTCCCGGTCCATCACCGGCCCGGTGGGTCCCGTGTCGCCCATCGATCACCTTTCGCTGTCGCGGATCCGTGCGTGCTCTTCCCTGCGGCGCGGCGGCCGTTCAGCTCCCGCCCAGGTACCGCGGCTCGGGCGGGACCGACTTCGCCGGGTTCCCGCCCATGGTCGGGGACAGCCACTTCTCGTACGAGTGCTGCCAGCCCCCGGCCTTGTCCGCGCGCCACTCCACGAGGACCTGGTTGACCCGGCGTACCAGATCACCGGCGTCCTTCTTCATCGCCACGCCGTAGTACTCGGTGGTGAACGCCTCGCCCTTCAGTTCGACCGTGGGGTCCTGGGCGGCCTGGCTCGCGGCGAGCGCGCCGTCGGTGACCACCGCGTCGACCTCGCCGAGCTGGAGCCGCACCAGGCAGTCCAGTTGGCTGGGCACGGTGGTGCTCAGGTCGGCGTCGGCGGCGAGCCTGCCGTCGAGCTGGTCCTGCCGCAGCGTGCTCAGTGCCGTCGAACCCGCCGCCGTGCAGATCCTCTTGCCGGCCAGCGACCCGTCGTACCCGGTGATCTCCGGGGACTTGGGCGCCAGGACCTGCTGGCCGGTCCTGAAGTAGGGCGCGGAGAAGGCGACGTCGGCCAGGCGGTCGCAGTTGATGGTCATGGTGCGCACGACCATGTCGACCCGACCGTCCTTGATGGCCGGGATGCGCTGGTCGGTGGGTATCGCCTTGAACTGCACGGCGTCCGGGTCGCCGAGGATGTCCTGGGCGATGCGGTGCACCAGGTCGATGTCGAAGCCCTCCAGCGCGGCGTCGCCGCCGCTGTTCGGGTCCCGGTAGCCCCAGTGGTAGCTGTTCTGGTCGACGCCGACGATCAGCTTGCGCTTGGCGCCCTGACGCTTCTTGATGGCCTCGATGGTGGGGCCGTCCGCACCGCTCGGCGGCAGGGTCTGCTTCTCCGGGTCCGCGCACTCCTCGGCGGCCCTGGCCTGGCGGCTCTGGGCGACGCCCTGGCCGCCGGTGACCGCGCCACCGCCCTCACTGTGCGAGCGGACCATCGGCAGGAGCAGGGCGAAGACCACCGCGAGGGCACAGGCCAGTGCCATCGCGCCCACCCCGCCCCAGCCCTTCAGGCGGGCCCGCAGCCCTCGCGCACGCATCCTCACGCCCCCTTCCACGGGTACCCCTTCCCACCCGCTCGCCGGGCCCGCGTCCCGCCTCACCGGTACTCCGACAGCCTGCGGCCGATGCCCAGCAGCGCGGCGGCCGCGCCCAGCACGGCGAGGACGGCGCCGCCCTCGGGCAGGTGGTTCATCGCGCCCAGACCGTCGCCCGCCGCCGTGCGGAACTCGGCCTCCTCGTGCGCGATGGCCTCGGCCAGCGAGGCGTCCACCCCGTCGAAGCACTCGACGGTGGCGCCCTTGTCGCCGATCACCAGGTCCAGCGCCTGACGGTAGTTGCCGCTCTCGTCCTGCTCGCGGGCCGCCGCATGGCGCTTCTTCCACTCCGTCATGTCGCTCGCGGCCGCCGCGACCGGCTTGCCGCCCGCGTCGTCGTCGGCGAGCCGGCGTGCCTCGGCCAGGCCCTTGGCGAGGGTGCCCATGTTCTTGCCGAAGTCGTAGTCGTACGCGTCGTACGTCGTGCCGCCGACCTTCTTGGTCTGCGCGCCGCGCGCCACGAGCGTGAGGTTCTCGTTGCCCCGCGCCTTCAGGGAGGCGATGCGGGCCTCGTGCAGGGCGTTGAGCGAGCGCACGCCGTGGGTGTCGGAGGCGCCCAGGCCGGACCGGGCGACGCTGTGGCCGACGACCAGCCAGAGCAGGACGATCACGGTGGCGGCCGTCCCGGCGGCCAGGCCGTGGTTCAGGACCCGGTTGGTGCGCCGGTAGGTGCGGTGCTGCGCCCATCCGAGGGCCGCGAGCGCGAGCACGCCGAGGGCGATCGCCGCCCAGGGGTACGGCTCGGCGTCGGCGTAGTCGTCGCTCAGCCGGTCCTTCTCGCTCGTGTAGAGATCCTCCGCCGCCGGGAGCATCTGCCGCTGCATCTTCTCGTTGGCGTACCGCAGATAGGCGCCGCCGACCGGGAAGCCCTGGCGGTTGTAGGTGCGGGCGCGCTCGATCAGGCCCTTGTACTCGGGCAGCAGGCGGTTGAGTTCGGCGACGGTCTTCCCGGCGGGGGAGTCCGCGTCGGAGCCGGCGGCGGCCTTCACCAGCTTCTCGGCGGCCGTGCGGACGCCCTTCTCGTACCGGTCGCGGGACGCCTTGGTCTCCTGGCCGCCGGCGAGGAAGCCGCTGGAGGCCGCGGTGTTGGCGTCCGCGAGGGAGCGGTAGATGTCGGCGGCGGCGGAGCTGAGCGGCTGGCTGCGGTGGAGCACGTCGTCCGCGGCGGCGGACCGCTCGCTCGTCTGCCAGGCGGTGACGGCGCCGAAGGCGATCACGAGCGCGGCGAGCACGGCGCCGATGACGCGCAGCCGGCCGGGCTCGGTGGTGGCCGCGGCGCGCAGGCGGTCCAGGCCCTCGGCGAACGCGGTGCGCCGGGGCGCGGGCGGCGGGGAGGAGGCAGGGACCCCGCCGGAGCGCTGCGGGGGCAGGGACCGGGGCGGCACTGCGGGCGGCGCGGGCGTGCCCGCGCCCGGCGGCGGCGCCGCGCTGCCCTCCGGCGGTCGAGTCACTCTGACCTCCCCCATGGTCATCCGTCGCCGCAAGTATCGCGCCCCGCACCGGGCTTCGCACCGGCCTTCGCCCGATCCCGCTGCGATCGCGGCACCGGGCACCCCCTCCCCGGCGGTGCCCGGCCGGTGGAACTCCTCAGCCCCTGCCCATGAATACGTCCGCCGAACCGGATCGGTTCCCCTCGGGGCCGCTCAGGCGCCGAAGTGTGCCCGCGCCCGCTCGTGCGCCCCTTCGTCCGCCCCCGTCCGGTCCAGCCCGAGCAGCACCGCGCCCAGCACCGGGGGAGCCGTCACCACCCTCGGCACCGCCATGGGCGCGCGGGTCGCCAGCAGCTCCCGTATCCGGCCGTCGAGCCGGGGGTGCCGTGCGGCCAGGACGCTGCCGCCGAGCAGGACCGGCACCGGTTCGCCCAGCAGGCCGAGCCGGGTCAGCGCCACCGTGGCCATGGCCACCACCTCGTCGGCCTGCCGGTCGACCAGCGCGCCGGCCACGCGGTCGCCGCCGGCCGCCGTGGCGAACAGGACGGGGGTCAGCTCGTGGCGGCGCACCGGCTCGATGCGCCGCAGGTGCAGGGCCTCGATCAGGGCGTGCACGGAGTCCAGCCCGAAGTGCGCCGGCAGGGCCCGTGCCAGCTCGGTCGGCTCGCCCCGCCCGTCCTCCGCGCGGGCCGCGTGCCACAGCGCCTCCTCGGCCAGGGCCCAGCCGCCGCCCCAGTCGCCGGACATCCGCCCCAGGGCCGGGAAGCGGGCGGTGCGGCCGTCGGGGCGCATGCCGACGCAGTTGACGCCGGCGCCGCAGACCACCGCGACGCCGCGCGGCTCGGTCACACCGGCCCGCAGGATGGCGAAGGTGTCGTTGCGCACCTCCACGCTCGTCCCCCACGCGCGCGCGTGCAGCGCGGCGGACAGTTCCTCCTCCTCCACGGGCAGGTCGGCGTTGGCGAGGCACGCCGAGACATGGCCGACGCCGGTCACGCCGGCCGCGGCGAAGGCGCGCGCCACCGTCTCCGCGAGGCCGTCCACGGCCGGGCCGACGCCCACGGCCGGGGGCCGGAACCCTCCGCCGCGGGCCGTGGCGAGGACCTGCCCGTCCGCCGCCACGACCGCCACGTCGGTCTTGCTGTTGCCCGCGTCCACGGCGAGGACGCTCGCGCTCACGCCCACGTCAGGTGCTCCCGGTTGTTGGCGGCCAGCAGGTCGGTGAGCCGCTCGGCGTAGGTGTACTGGCCGACGAGGGGGTGGGCGAGCAACGCCCGGAACACCCGCTGCCGGCCGCCGCGCAGGGCAGCGTCCAGCGCCAGGTCCTCGTACGCCGTCACGCTCGCCATCAGCCCCGCGAACAGCGGGTCCACGGACGGCACGGCCAGGGGCGTCGCGCCCCCGCGGCCCACCGCGGCCTGCGTCTCGATGACCGCGTCGTCGGGCAGGAAGGGCAGCGTGCCGCCGTTGCGGGTGTTCACCACCTGGTACGGGGAGCCGGCGCCGCCGAGCAGGGCCGCCGCGAGGTCCACGGCCGCCTCCGAGTAGTAGGCGCCGCCGCGCTTGGCCAGCAGCGCCGGTTTCTCGTCCAGGGCGGGGTCGGCGTACATCTCCAGCAGGCGCCGCTCCATCGCGGCGACCTCGGCGGCGCGGGACGGCTTGGTGCGCAGCTCGTCCACCACCTCGTCGTGCGCGTAGTAGTAGCGCAGGTAGTAGGACGGGACGACGCCGAGGCGGTCCAGCAGCGGGCGGGGCAGGCGGAGGTCGGCGGCCACGGTGTCGCCGTGCTCGGCCAGCAGCCGGGGCAGGACGTCCTCGCCCCCGGGGCCGCCGAGGCGGACGGCGGTCTCCCAGGTGAGGTGGTTCAGGCCCACGTGGTCCAGGTGCACGCCGGCGGGCGCCGTCCCGAGCAGCGCGGCGAACTTGCGCTGGAGCCCGATCGCCACGTTGCACAGGCCGACCGCCTTGTGACCGGCCTGGAGCAGGGCGCGGGTCACGATGCCGACCGGGTTGGTGAAGTCGATGATCCAGGCGTCCGGGTTGGCGCGGCGGACGCGTTCGGCGATGTCCAGCACCACCGGCACCGTGCGCAGCGCCTTGGCCAGGCCCCCCGCGCCGGTGGTCTCCTGCCCGACGCAGCCGCACTCCAGCGGCCAGGTCTCGTCCCGCTCGCGGGCCGCCTGCCCGCCGACGCGGAGCTGGAGCAGGACCGCGTCGGCGCCGTCCACGGCCGCGTCCAGGTCACCGGTGGTGACGATGCGGCCGTCGTGTCCCTGCCTGGCGAAGATGCGGCGGGCGAGACCCCCGACCAGCTCGAGCCGGTCCGCCGCCGGGTCGGCGAGGACCAGCTCCTCGACCGGCAGGGTGTCCCTCAGACGGGCGAACCCGTCCACGAGTTCGGGGGTGTAGGTCGAACCGCCGCCGACCACGGTGAGCTTCATGGGGACATCAACCCTTCGCTGGGGTACGGGGCCTGGTACGGGGTCAGCGCGAGGTGTCGAAGACCTCGTCGCGGGTGGCCGCCAGCGCGCTCTCCAGCGCGCCGCGCAGGACGGGGTGCTCGGTGACGGAGCCGAGGACGAGCCGGGGCCGGGAGGCGGCCAGTTCGGCCAGCTCGTCGCGCACCAGGTCGCGCAGCACCTCCCCGCCGGAGGTGAGCGAGGTGCCGCTGAGGACGACCAGTTCGGGGTCGAGGACGGAGACGAGGGAGGCCAGACCGGTCGCCAGGCGGGTGGCGTACGCGTCGAGGAGGCGCCGGTGCGGCTCGTCGGCGCCGGCCCCGGCGGCCCGCGCGAGCAGGGCGGCGGCCTCGGGGGGCGGGCCGGAGGGAACCGGGGCGATGCCGAGGTCGCGGGCGAGGCGCGACACCGCCTGGGATCCGGCCAGCTCCTGGAAGCCGCCGCTGCCGGTGCGCGCGACCTGGCGCACCAGCGGGGCACCCGGCACGGGCAGGAAGCCGACCTCGCCCGCGCCGCCGGTCCAGCCGCGGTGCAGCCGGCCGCCGAGGACCAGGGCGGCGCCGAGGCCCTGCTGGTTCCACAGGAGCACGAAGTCCTCGTGGCCGCGGGCCGCGCCGAGGCGCTGCTCGGCGAGGGCGACGAGGTTCACGTCGTTCTCGTACTCGACCGGCATCGGAAGGGCGGCGGCGAGGTCGTCCAGGAGGCTCGGGGTGTGCCAGCCGGGCAGGTGGGCGGCGTAGCGCAGCCGTCCGGTGTTCGGGTCGAAGGCGCCCGGCGTGCCGACGACCAGGCGGCGCACGTCGTCGAGGGAGAGTCCGGCGGCCTCCGCCGCGCCGTCCAGGGCGTCGGTGACCTGCCGGACGACGGGGACGGCGGCGCGCCTCGGGGGGACGGGCAGTTCGTACCGGCCGACCGTGCGGCCGGTCAGGTCGGCGACGGCGGCGAGGAGGCGGTCCGCGGTGACGTCGAGTCCGGCGGCGTACCCGGCGGCCGGGTTGACCTCGTAGAGCCGGGCGCCGGGCCCCGGGCGGCCCTCGGTGGTGCCGCCCGCCAGCACCAGTCCCGCCGCCTCCAGGCGGGCCAGGAGCTGGGAGGCGGTCGGCTTGGACAGGCCGGTGAGCTTGCCGATCCGGGTGCGGGAGAGCGGCCCGTGCTCCAGGAGCAGGTCCAGGGCGGCCCGGTCGTTCATGGCGCGCAGCACGCGCGGTGTGCCGGGCGTACCGACGGTTCCTGCCATGTGTGCGCCGCACCTGCCCACTGTTAGGAAACTTTCCTGTTGGCTGAGGAAGGTAGGCCCGCCGGGCGCGAGCCGTCAAGGGCCCGACGCGGACCGCGCGGAGACTGCCCGGCGGGCCGCGGGGCACGTACCGGTGGACCGCTCCGACTGGCCGTCCCCGACGGGACGCGCCGAGGAGGGCCCCGGCCGAGCGGCCGTTCCGGCGGGCCTCGCCAGCAGCCGTCCCCGCCCTCCGCGCCAGGAACCGCCCCTGCGGAGCGCGGGAGGGCCTGTCCCGGTGGAGCGCGGGAAGAGGCCGTCCCGGCGGACCGCGCCGGGACGGCCCCGCGGGCGCCAGGGCGAGTCCCGGTGGGCCGCGCGAAGGACCCCGCTGCCCGTGAGGAAACAGACCGCCCCCGGGGCGACGCGGTGGTCGTGCCGGGGGCGGGAAGGGTGGCCGGCGGAGCTACTTCGTGGTGCTCGGCGGGGGGATCGGGGACGCGGCCACCGACTGCGGCGACACGGTGCTCGCGTACGCCGACGGGGCGGCGACGCCCGCGGTCGGGTCGGCCGCCGTGGTGCCGTCCACCGGGACCGTGGCACCGCCGACGATGGCGATGCCGGCCGCGTCGAAGGCCCGCTTGATGCGCCAGCGCAGCTCGCGCTCCACGGTGAGGGACTTGCCGGGCATGGTCTTCGCCGAGACCCGCACGACCATCGAGTCCAGCAGGACGCTGTCCAGGCCGAGCACCTCGATCGGGCCCCAGAGCATCTCGTTCCAGGGCTCCTCCTTGCTCATCCGCTCGGCGACCGCGTCGATGGTCTGCTTCACCTTGTCCAGGTCCTCGTCGGAGCGGACCGTCACGTCCACGCCGGCCGTCGACCAGCCCTGGGAGAGGTTGCCGATCCGCTTGACCTCGCCGTTGCGGACGTACCAGATCTCGCCGTCGGCGCCGCGCAGCTTGGTCACGCGCAGCCCGACCTCGATCACCTCGCCGGAGGCCACGCCCGCGTCGACGGTGTCGCCGACGCCGTACTGGTCCTCCAGGATCATGAAGACGCCGGAGAGGAAGTCGGTGACCAGGTTGCGGGCGCCGAAACCGATCGCCACGCCCGCGACACCGGCGGACGCCAGCAGCGGGGCCAGGTTGATCTGGAACGTGCCGAGGATCATCAGGGCCGCGGTGCCGAGGATGAGGAAGCTGGCCACGGACCGCAGTACCGAGCCGATGGCCTGCGACCGCTGCCGGCGGCGCTCGGCGTTCACCAGCAGCCCGCCCAGCGCGGTGCCGTCCACCGCGCCCGCGGTGCGGTTCATCCGGTCTATCAGCTTGGTGATCGCCCGCCGGACCACCGCCCGCAGAACCGTGGCGATCACCAGGATCAGCACCACCCGCAGCCCGATCGCGAGCCACGTCGACCAGTTCTGCTCCACCCAGCTCGCGGCGTTCGTCGCGTGCTCCTGGGCGTCCTGGAGCGTGGGCACCGCCGGGGCCGTCGGGGACGGCGAGGGTGACGGCGGCTCACCGGCGGCCGGCAGGACGGCGGCGGACAAGGACACGGCGGATACCTCCAGGTGCGACGGCCCGTCCGCGGCGCGCGACCGGGCGACCGTGGTCCAGGGGTCTGGTCCGAGGTCACGGGAAGGTCACCGGACGGGCAGGACAACCACACTAACGGGGCACCTTGTGGGGATCGGCGTGAAGTCCGCGGGAGAGACCGTGCTCACCCCCGCTTGAACTGGTCAGGAAGCGGGGGATGCATCAGGTGTGGTCGAAAACACTCCCAGCCCGTTACCGGGACATGGTGGCGCGTCCACCAGGCATGAGGGGAGACTGACTACGGATCGTCCCGGCGCGAGCCACGCGCCGCCGGCGTACAAGGAGGCATCCGTGCCGCATGTCCTGGTTCTCAACGCGTCGTACGAGCCACTCGGCGTCGTACCGCTCCGCCGCGCGCTCGTCCTCGTCCTCGAGAACAAGGCCGTGTGCCTCGAGGAGTCCGGCGCCTTCCTGCACAGCGCGACCGTCACCGTCCCCGCACCCAGCGTGGTCCGGCTCAAGCGATTCGTGCGGGTCCCCTACCGGGGGCCCGTCCCTCTCACCAGGCGTGCGCTGTTCGCGCGCGACGGAGGCCGGTGCATGTACTGCGGTGGCGTGGCCACCAGCGTCGACCACGTCGTCCCGCGCAGCCGCGGCGGCCAGCACGTGTGGGACAACGTGGTCGCGTCCTGCCGCCGCTGCAACCACGTCAAGGCCGACCGGCACCTGGTCGAGCTGGGCTGGCGCCTGCGCCACAAGCCCGCCCCGCCGACGGGTCTGGCCTGGCGCATCATCGGCACGGGCCATCGGGATCCGCGCTGGCTGCCGTACTTGCAGCCGTACGGCGCGGACGACGCGATGGCCCGGATCGACGGCATATCGGCCTGACCGATCCGGGCCTTTCCGCACCCCGGGCCGGTCCCGCCCGGCGTTCCCGGTCCCTCGGGGGCCGGGCGCCGGGAGCGGTCCCGGCCGGCCCGGGACGCCGGTTGCGGCGTGGGCCCGGCGGTTCTCGGCGCGGTGCGCGGGGCGTTCCGCCCGCACCCCTCACGCGTACCGCAGTTCCCCCGGCCGTACCGTGCGGCCCAGCAGGGGCAGTGCCGTCGCCGCCGCCAGCAGGCAGGAGGCGTACACCGACGGCGCGACCAGCGCGGCCGTCCACGGCAGCGTCCCGTCGCCCGTGAGCGAGGAGTACCAGAGGCCGGCCGCGGTGCCGCCGGCGCCGGCCAGCAGCAGGGCGGGGGCGAGCGGGAGGGCGGTCTCCAGCAGCAGGGCCCGGTTCAGCACGGCGCGCGGCACCCCGGCGGCGACCTGGGCGGCCAGCGTCCGGCGCCGGGTGGCCAGCGACTCCGCGGTGCCCACGGCGAGCCCCGACAGGGCGATCAGGAGGGCGACGAGGAGCGCGGCGCCGGTCAGGTCCAGGCCGGTCGTGTAGTACGCCGCGTCGGCACCGGTCTGCTCGTCGGAGCGCAGCCCGGTGAGCATGGTGTGCCGGATGCCGAGGAAGGCCGTCGCGGCGACCGTCACCACCAGCAGGGCGGCGTGCGTACGGGCGGGGGCCCACGGGTCCTCCCGCAGCCGTTCCGCCGCGATCAGCGGCGCCGCGCTCCGGGCCCGCCGGGCGATCAGCCGCCCCGTCGCCCGCGCCACCGCGCCGGCCAGCCACACCGAGCCCGCGCCGAACGCGAGGACCAGGCAGGACACGCCCAGCGGTGCCTGCCAGGCGGACCGGGGACCCGGGCCCCGCTGCGCGGTCAGGGCGAGCACCCCCACCCCCGCCGACACCACCAGCGCGGACAGGCTCAGCAGCACCGGCCCCCGGCCCGTGACCGGACCCACGCGGCGCACCCGGCCCAGCGGCGACGCCACCACCCGGCGCAGCGCCAGCGCGCCCGCGGCCGTGCCCAGCACCGGCACGCCGACGGCGACCACCGCGACACCCGCCCAGGTCGGTCCGGTCGGCGCGGTCCACAGGCTCAGCAGCACGAGCACCGAGCCGGCGGTCGCCACCGCCGAGCCCGCCAGACAGGCCGGCCCGGTCTCCAGGGCCGCGATCCGCCGCACCTGCCACGGCGTCGCCCCGGCCAGCCGCAGCCCGGCGAGCCGCCGGTCCCGGTGCACGGCGCCGATCCGGGCGCACTGGCCGAGGAAGGCCAGCACCGGGACCAGCAGGAGCAGCAGGCCGGCGATGACCCCGGAGCGTGTGCCGGGTTCGCTCAGCAGGCCGTGGAAGAGGGACACGGTGTGGCCGTCCGGGACCGTCGCCAGGACGACGGCCGCGAGCGCGAAGCCCGTGGCGAGCGCCGCCCCCACCGCCGTGAGGGCGATCCGCCACCACTCCCGCCGGTCGGAGCCGCGCAGGAGCTGCCGGGCCAGCCGGGCGTCGGAGAGCACCGAGGCGCCGAACCCGCTCACGCCGCCACCTCCAGCGGCGCCGGGGCCCCGTCCCGCAGCCGGACCTCGCGGTCCGCGTACGCCGCCACCTGCGCGTCGTGGGTGACCAGCAGCACCGCCGTGCCCGACTCGCGGGAGACCCGCGACAGCGCGGTCATCACCTGCTCGGCCGCCAGCGAGTCCAGCGCGCCCGTCGGCTCGTCCGCGAAGACCACCCGGGGCCCGGTTACCAGGGCCCGCGCCAGCGCCGCCCGCTGCGCCTGGCCCCCGCTCATCTCGCCCGGCCGCGCCTCCTCCTGCCCGCGCACCCCGAACCGCTCCAGCCACTCGGCGGCCCGCGCCCGTGCCTCGGCCCGGCCGGTGCCGGCCAGCATCAGCGGCAGCGCCACGTTGTCCAGGGCCGTCAGCTCCGGGACGAGCTGCCCGAACTGGAAGACCACACCGAACTCCGTGCGCCGCAGCTCGCTCAGCCGCTTCTCCGG
This sequence comes from Streptomyces sp. NPDC018947, assembly GCF_044390505.1. NCBI lineage: Bacteria > Bacillati > Actinomycetota > Actinomycetes > Kitasatosporales > Streptomycetaceae > Streptomyces > Streptomyces sp. NPDC018947. The sequence goes on along the minus strand of NZ_JBIRZD010000001.1, from coordinate 850,525 downwards.
CAGCCCGTCCAGCCGCTGCCCGGCGTACGTCACCGTGCCGGCGTCCGGGCGGACGATGCCGGCCAGACAGTGCAGCAGCGTCGACTTCCCGCTGCCGCTGGCCCCGGTGACGGCGAGGATCTCGCCGGCCCGCAGTTCGGCACCGGCGCCGCGCAGGGCGGGCGTCCTGCCGTGCGCCTTCACCAGGCCGGTGGCCGCGAGCAGCGGCCCGCTCGTGTCGCCGTTCGTCATGTCGTGCAGACCTCCGCGGTCAACGTGGTGAGCCGGGCCGCCGTGGTCGTCATCCAACGGAGGTCGGCGTCGAGGTGGTTGAGGGCGTAGTCGGCCGAGAGCACGGTCGTCAGATCCGCGCCCGGGGCCGTCTTCAGCGCCGTGAGCTCCCGCATCCGCCCCATGTGGGCGGCGCGTTGGGCCAGCAGATAGGCGTCCGCGTCACCGCCGGTGAGGATCGAGACGACGACCTTGGCGAAGATCTCGTTCGTCACGAAGGGCGCGGGCGGTGCGACCTCCCCGGCCCAGCGCGCCAGTTCGCCGAGGCCGTCCTCGGTCGCGCGGTACGCCGTCCGCTCCGGGCCGCCGTCCGACCCGGTGCCCTCGACCTCCGCGAGGCCGTCCCGCACCAGGCGCTGAAGGGTCGTGTAGACCTGCCCGTAGGCCAGCGGGCGGGCCTGCGGGAAGCGTTCGTCGTGGCGCCGCTTCAGGTCGTAGCCATGGCTCGGTCCCGAGGCGAGCAGCCCCAGCAGGATGTGACGGGTGCTCATGGCGCCAAGTATTCATCACGTACATGTACTGAGTGAATAGTCGGCCCGGAAAAGTTTCCGCACAGTGCCGCGCCGGGCCCGGCGGGATCGGGGGGAGGGCGGGAGCGGGGAAGCCGGGCGGGGCGGGGGGCCGAGGACCGGGCGGGGCCCGGGGGCCTCAGTCCGCCACGGCGTACGCCTCCACCGACCAGAGCGAATACCCGTACCGCGTCGCCCGTTTCTCGCCCTGCACCCGCACGAACCGCACGTCCCGCTCGTCCATGCGGACGCTCTCCCGGCCGCCCCGCCCGTCCCGCACCGACGCCGCGGTGCGCCACCGGCGGCCGTCCGCGGAGACCTGGACGCGGTACGCGGAGGCGTACGCGTCCTGCCAGCTCAGTACGACCCGCCCGAGCCGCACCGGCCGGGCGAACTCCACCTGCCACCAGGCGCCGTCGTCGGCCGGGGACGACCAACGCGTCCGGCCGTCGCCGTCGCTCGCCGCCCGTGCCGGGAAGTCGGGCGTCTCGTCCGCGGAGGAGCGCGCCGTGCCCGCGCGGGCCACGTCGGGGCCGGCGGTACGCGGAAACGCGCGGACGGTGAGGGTGCGGCTCGCGCCGCCGAAGGAGAGCCGGACGGCGTACGGCCGCGCGGGTGTCCCCGGCGCCACCCGCACCTCCACCGGCACGTCCACCCGCCGGCCGCGCGGCAGCGTCAGGGCGCCCTCGGGGACGCGGACGTCCACGCCCTTCGGCGCCTCGGCGGTGAGCGTGCCGCGCACGTCCCGGGGCCGCTGCGAGCCCAGCCGGACCGTGAGGCGCCCGGCGGCGCCGATCTCCGCGTCCGTGACCGCGCCCGCCCCGGGGTCCGTCCTCGTGCCCGGAAGGTCCAGGGAGGCGTCGGCACCGTCGCCGAACCACGGGACCACGTGGCGGACCCGGCCGGTGTCCGGGCCGGTCACCCGGACCGCCTCCGCCTCCCGGGCCACGGCGAGTTCGGTGGCGCCGCCCTCCGCCAGCGCCCCGACGCGCCGCCACGCGCCGCCGGGGGAGCGGACCTCGACCTCGCCGTGCGTGCCGGGCTCCGCCAGCACCGTCACCGACGCCAGCGGCCGTGCGTGCGCGAAGCGGACCGAGCCGCCCTGCCCGGCGTCCGGCTTCCGGTCCAGGCCGGCCCACGCCTCGTACGCCTGCCCGGCCCGCCGCAGGAACGGGTCCAGCACGCCCTCCGCCACCGTCACCGGTGCGTCGCCGAGCCGCTCGCGCAGGTCGGCCAGGTGCCGGTACGCCGTCCAGGCCGCCGCGGCGTCGTGGTCGTGCTGGGCGCGCAGCATGTCGAGCGCCGTCGTGCCGGCCTCGCCGTAGCGGGCCAGTTGCCGCGACCAGGGGGCCACCTCGGCGGCCAGGGCGCCGGGCAGCCGCTCGGGCAGCGTGCGCAGCACCTCGAACTCCGCCCGCAGCCGCCGCTCCGCCGGCCCGCCCGAGCCCTCCCGCCAAAGCGCCTCGATCGCCGGCCTCAGATACGCCGACTCCTCGGTGCCGAGCACCGAGGACGCGTCATTGCCGGCCAGCGCCGTCAGCGCGCGTCCGCGCCGCGCGTCACCGCCCGCGAGGTCGTCGATCGCGGCCCGCCAGGACTCGCCGGGGCGGTAGGCGCGCGGGTTCCAGGCGTAGTCGGCGGTGGTGAACAGCGGGATGCGGGACGCCTCCGCCTGCTCCATCGCGTTGGCGAGCAGCGCGGCCGAGCCGGCCGCGACCGCCGGTTCGCGGCCCTGGTAGGGGCCGAGGAAGAGACGGCCGGGGGCGTAGTCGTTGACCGGGTAGTTGTCCACGGTGACGAGCGGATGCCCGAACACCTCGCGGGCCTCGGCCAGTTCGCGGCCCGTGATGGTCCGGGGCACCACGCCGACCCCGGTCCACGCCACCTGGACGTGGTCGTCCAGGGCCGCGGCCAGCGCCCGGCGGTAGGCGGTCGGGCCGTCCTGGTAGTACTCGGTCGGCATCACGGTCAGATCGACGGGCGCCCCGGGATGCCGTTCGGCCAGGTGCCGGGCGACCGCGTTCGCCACCCGCGCCTGCGCCCGCGCCGCCGCACCGGGCCCGGAGCCGAACTCCCGGGCGTCCGCGCCGCAGTGCCACTCGCTGTAGCTGACGTCCTGGAACTGGAGCTGGAACGCCCGGAAACCCAGCGCCCACATGCCGTCCAGCTTCCCCGCCAGCGCCCGTACGTCCTCGGCCGAGGAGAAGCACATGGCCTGGCCCGGCGACACCGCCCAGGCCGGCGTGACGTGGTTGGCGCGGGCCCGCTCGGCCAGCTCCCGGAACCGGGTCCGCTGGTCGGCCGGGTAGGGCTCGCGCCAGCGGGCCTGCCGGTAGAGGTCGTCGCCGGGGGCGTAGAGGTAGCGGTTCTGCTTGGTGCGGCCCAGGAAGTCCAGTTGCGCCAGCCGCTCCTGGTGCGTCCACGGGGTGCCGTAGAAGCCCTCGGTGATCCCGCGCACGGCGGTGCCGGGCCAGTCCTCGACGACCACCGCCGCGAGCGTCCCGTCGCCCGGCCGGACGAGCTGGCGCAGTGTCTGCACGGCGTGGAACAGGCCGTCCGGGCCCGTCCCGGCCAGGGTGACGCCGCCGCTCCCGACCGTCAGGCGGTACCCGCCGGACGGCAGTCCGCGCCGGGAGCCGGCGGCGGGTTCCTCGGTCCCCGCACGCACCACCAGCGCCCCGGAGGGCGGGCGTTCACCGGCCGCCGGCGTCGTGACCCTGCGCGCGCCCGCCCCGCGCAGCAGCGCGCGCAGGGCGTCGACGGCGTACGGGTCCGCCGCCGCGTCCGTGATCAGCGCGACCTCTTCGGTGACCCGTACGGCGGCGCCGTTCGGGCGCAGGGACTGCGGACGCGGCCACACCGCGACACCGGCGCCGGCCGCCCGGCCGGGCGACGCGGACGCCGGGCCCGCGGGCGAGGACGGGCCGGCCGTCGCGGCGGGGGCGACGCCCACCGCGCCCAGGCTCGTGGCGAGGACGGCCAACGCGAGGGCCGTCGCCCTCCTCCTGCCCCGTGGCTGCACGGACCCCTCCTGCTCGTCGCCGGGCGGCCCCGCCCGCCGGGGGTGCCGCGCCGGCCGTGTCGCGGGGGCGTCACGCCCGCCACATCACGCCTGTGTCACGTCTGGATCACGAGTGAGCCCACCACTCGGGTGGTGGCGGTGTCAACGACGGTGGCCGCTGTGACCGGTTTGCCCGGACCGGCGGCGAGCCCGGCGCCCCCTTCCCTGAACCGGAAGCGTTTGCCGAGGGCAGAATGTGACCAGGGTCACGTTGTCCGTCCGGGGGCGTCTGTCCGCGCGCCGACTGGGTAGGGCTGCCGTAACCCACCGACTAGCGCACGCGACACGAAGGAGACCTCCGTGGCCGTCATGGCACCCCTGCTGCTCCCGGCCCCTTCCAAACCCGTGGCGGAGCCGTCCACCCCCTGGGCGGAGCCCTCCGCCGACTCCGGCACCCCCCACTACTGCGTCTTCGGTGCCACCGGCAGCACCGCCGAGACCCCGCTGACCAGCGAACCGCCGCTGCCCGACGCCGAACCCCTCACCAGCGAGTCGCCGTTCGCCGACGCCGTCCCGCTGACCAGCGAATCCTCCCCGGAACTCACCGCGGTCGTGCCCGAGCAGGGCGGCCCGTCCTTCGCCGTACCGGAACCGACGAGGGCTTCGAGGCCGTAGATGACAGATGTCCGGCCGGCCGAGCCCCCCACCGAGGACCTGCCCGAGGAACTGACCAGGCTCGCCGCACTGCACGGCGTCGCCACGTCCTACAGCCCGTCCCCGGAGCGCACCGTCGCGGCCTCGGCCACGGCCGTCACCCTCGCCCTGGCCGCCCTCGGCGTCGACGCGGGCGGGCCCGCGGAGGTGCGGGCCGCGCTCGCCGCCCGCGAGGACGAACTGCGCGAACGCCTGCTGCCGCCCACCGTCGCGGCCCGCGCCGGCGGCGGCACCCCGGCCGCCCTGGCCGCGCTGCCCGAGGGCACCCGGCTGCGCGTCGAGACCGAGCAGGGCGAGACGCGCACCGACGCCGGGCGGCTCCCGCCGGGCTACCACCGGGTGACCGCCACCGCGCCCGACGGCCGGGCGGCCCACGCCCACCTGATCGTCGCCCCCGACCGGCTGCCCGCCCCCACCGGACGCTCCTACGGACTCCTCGTCCAGCTCTACTCCCTGCTGTCCCACCGCTCCTGGGGCATGGGCGACCTCGGCGACCTCGGGGAACTGGCCGCCTGGGCGGGACGCTCCCTCGGCGCCGGGTTCGTCCAGGTCAACCCCCTGCACGCGGCCGTCCCCGGCGCCCCCACCGACCCCTCCCCCTACCGGCCCTCCTCCCGGCGCTTCCCCGACCCCGTCCACCTGCGCGTCGAGGACGTGCCCGAGTACGCCTACGTCGCCGACCCCGCACCCCTGCGCACGCTGCGGGAACGCGCCGGACGGCTGCGCGGGGCCGTGCTCGGCGAGGGCGCCCTCATCGACCGGGACGCCGTCTGGGACCTCAAGCGCGCCGCCCTGGAACTGCTGGGCGAGGTGCCCCTCGGGCCCGGCCGCCGCGCCGCCTACTGCGACTACCTCGCCGAACAGGGCACCGCCCTGGAGGACCACGCCACCTGGTGCGCGCTCGCCGAGGTCCACGGCCCCGACTGGCACCGCTGGCCCGAGGCCCTGCGCGACCCGCGCTCGGACGGCACCGCCCGCGCCCGCGGCGAGCTGATGGACCGCGTCGACTTCCACTCCCGCCTCGCCTGGCTCACCGACACCCAGCTCACCGCCGCCCAGCGCGCCGCCCGCGAGGCCGGGATGCCGGTCGGGATCGTCCACGACCTCGCCGTCGGCGTGCACCCGAGGGGCGCCGACGCCTGGGCCCAGCAGGAGTACTTCGCCGCCGGCATGTCGGTCGGCGCGCCCCCCGACGCCTTCAACGCCCGCGGCCAGGACTGGGGCCTGCCGCCCTGGCGCCCCGACCGCTTGGCCGAGTGCGGCTACACGCCCTTCCGTCGCCTGCTGCGCGGCCTGTTCCGCTACGCCGGCGCCCTGCGCATCGACCACGTCATGGGCCTGTTCCGGCTCTGGTGGGTCCCGGAGGGCCACCCGCCCACCGAGGGCACCTACGTCCGCTACGACGCCGAGGCCCTGCTCGCCGTGCTCGTCCTGGAGGCCACCCGGGCCGGCGCCGTCGTCATCGGCGAGGACCTCGGCACCGTGGAACCCGGCGTGCGCGAGACGCTGCGCGACCGCGGGGTGCTCGGCACCTCGGTGCTCTGGTTCGAACGCGACTGGGCCGGCGACGGCCGCCCCCTGCCCCCCGAGCAGTGGCGCGCCGACTGCCTGGCCACCGCCACCACCCACGACCTGCCGTCCACCGCCGCCCGGCTCACCGGCGAGCACGTCGCCCTGCGCGACCGCCTCGGCCTCCTCACCCGCCCGCTGGAGCGGGAACGCGCCGAGGCGGCCACGGACACCGCCGAATGGCTCGAGCAGCTCGCCCGGCTCGGCCTGCTGGACGGCGCCGCCGGCGGTGCCGACACCTCCTCGGAGGAGGCGGAGATCCAGGCGGTGCACCGCTTCCTGCTGCGCACCCCGGCCCGCATGGTCGGCCTCTGGCTTCCCGACACGGTCGGCGACCGCCGCCCGCAGAACCTCCCCGGCACCTGGGACCAGTACCCCAACTGGCGCCTGCCCGTGGCCGACGCGCAGGGCCGCCCGGTCACCCTGGAGGAACTCGCCGCGTCCCCGCGCCTGCACGCCCTGATCGAGGTGATGCGGGACCGCGCGCCCCGCTGAACACCCCGTCCCCCGGCCCCGTACGGCACCCCGGGCGCGCGTCCCGTTCGGCCGTTCGCTAACTTTGCACCGTGGACAAGAAGAACGCCCTGCGCGCCGGCGCCCTGGCAGCCGGTACGACGCTGATGATGCTGCTCATGTCGTCCCCCGCGCTCGCGCTGACCCGCGACGACGGTGACGACCCCGGCACGGGCCTGAGCGTCATCGAGACGCTGGGCTACTACGTCCTGGCCCCGATCGCGCTGTTCGTGATCATCGCGGGTCTGGTCATGGTCCTGGACAGGTCCCAGGAGAAGCACCGCGTGACCAGCCGCAACGTGAAGACCAGGGCCGACTCCAAGGCCTGATCCCCACATCCGTCCCACCGAGGGCGCCGACCCGTGCGCGTACGTGCCAGCCGTACGCGCGGGGGCCGGCGCCCTCGGTGCGTGCGGGGCCGGCGCGCGGGGGCGGACCGGCGGACCGGGGAGCTACCGCTCGGTCGCCAGCAGCAGGTCCCGCAGCAGCTCGGCCAGCAGTGCCGCCCGTTCCCCGTCCAGGGCGGACAGCGCCTCCGTCTGGACGGCGAGCCCCGCGCCGACCGCCTCGTCGACCAGGCGCAGTCCCCGCTCGGTGAGCGTCACCCGCAGCCCCCGGCGGTCGTGCGGGTCGGGGGAGCGGCTCAGCAGCCCCGCCCGCTCCAGTTTGTCGAGGCGTCCCGTCATGCCGCCGGTGGTGAGCATCAGCGTGGCCGAGAGCTGCCGGGGGGAGAGCGCGTAGGGCTCACCGGAGCGGCGCAGGGTCGCGAGGACGTCGAACTCCCCGCGTGAGATCCCGTAGGCGGCGTACGCCTTCTCGATCCGGTCGCCCATGGCGCGCGAGAGCCGGTAGACGCGGCCGAACACCTCCATCGCGGCCGTGTCCAGGTCCGGCCGCACCGCCGCCCACTGGTCGATGATCGCGTCGACGGGGTCCCTGCGCTGTGCGGGCCTCGGTTCGGGGTGCTCAGTCATGGGACGAGTATCGGTGGCCTTCCGCTCGGCCGCAAGAAAGTAGCTTGACGAAAACTTGCTTAGAGCTAAGCTACTTTCAACCGAGCTAATCAGGGCAGGGGCTTCGGTCCCGCTCTCCTCCCGAAGGGTGCCTCCATGGCCGCCGGCCGCACCGCCCTCATCGCTCTCACCGCCCTCGCCCCCATCTCCTGGGGCACGACCTACGCCGTCACCACCGAGTTCCTCCCGGCCGACCGCCCCCTGTTCACCGGTCTGATGCGGGCCCTGCCCGCCGGGCTGCTGCTGCTCGCCCTCGCCCGGGTGCTGCCGCGCGGCGTCTGGTGGGGGAAGGCGGCGGTGCTCGGCGCGCTGAACATCGGGGCGTTCTTCCCGCTGCTGTTCCTGTCCGCGTACCGGTTGCCGGGCGGCATGGCCGCCGTCGTCGGCTCGGTCGGCCCGCTCTTCGTCGTCGGGCTCTCCGCGCTGCTGCTCGGGCAGCGGCCCACGGCCCGCTCCGTCGTCACCGGCGTCGTCGCCGCGTTCGGCGTCAGCCTGGTCGTGCTGAAGGCGGCCGGTGCTCTGGACCCGCTCGGCGTGCTCGCGGCCCTCGCCTCCACCGCCTCCATGTCCTTCGGCACCGTCCTCACCAAGCGGTGGGGACGCCCCGACGGCGTCGGCCCGCTCGCCCTCACCGGCTGGCAGCTCACCGCCGGCGGGCTGCTCATCGCACCGCTCGCGCTCCTGGTCGAGGGCGCCCCGCCCGCGCTGGACGGCCCGGCGATCGGCGGCTACCTCTACCTGGCGCTGGCGAACACGGCGGTGGCGTACTGGCTCTGGTTCCGCGGCATGGGCAGGCTCTCCGCCACCCAGGTCACCTTCCTCGGTCCGCTCTCCCCGCTGACCGCCGCCGTCGTCGGCTGGGCGGCGCTCGGCCAGGCGCTGACGCCCGTGCAACTGGCGGGGATGGCCCTGGCCTTCGGTGCGACCGTCGCGGGGCAGCTCCTGCCGGCCAGGCGGGTCGAGGGGGCCGTATCGTTCAGTTCTCCTTCAAAGAACCGTCGAAAAGATTCGATGGACCTGACGGGTCCGGGCCTGCGACGCTGACGCCAGCCCGGCCTCCGACCAGGGAAGGACCTTCGTGGCCATAGCCGACCGCGCGACCCCCGCAGACGCAGCCGAACCCGCCGCCACCCCGGCCGGCACCACGGCGTCCACCGCCGAGGAACCCGCCGCCCAGGCGACACCGAGGCCGGGGGCGCCGGTCGCCGTCGGCCTCGCGCTCGCCGTACTCGCCACCCTCGTCTGGTCCGGCAGCTTCGTCACCTCCCGCGCCCTCGGCGACAGCGTCCCGCCCGTCCAGCACGCCTTCTGGCGCTGGGTGGTGGCCCTCGCCGTCGTCGCCCCCTTCGGTGCCCGGGCGGCCTGGCGGCAGCGCGCGCTGATCCGCGGCAACCTCGGCTTCGTGGTCCTCGCGTCCCTGCTCGGCGTGACCGTCTACAACACCCTCGTCAACCAGGCCGGAGTCACCACGCCCGCCGCCAACATGGGCATGATCATGGCCGCCTCGCCGGTGCTGATGGCGGTCTACGAGCGGGCCGGCGGCGTTCGGCTCGGGGCCCGCCGGGTCGCCGGGCTGCTCATCGCCTGCGCGGGCGTGCTGCTGCTGGTCGGGGGAGACGGGGCGTCCTTCTCGGCCGGGGACCTGTGGATGATCGCCGCGGCCTGCTGCTTCGGCTCCTACAGCGCGCTGCTGCGCCGCCGGCCCGCGGGGCTCGACGGCTCCGCCTTCCTGTTCACCACCTTCCTGGTCGGCACGGTCCTGCTGCTGCCCGCCCAGGGCGTCAGCCTCGCCGTCCAGGGCGGCTTCGCCCTGACGCCCGGCACCGTCCTGCCCCTCCTCTACGTCGGCGTCGCCTCCTCGGCCGTGGCGTTCTTCGCCTGGAACAAGGCGATCTCGCTCATCGGCCCGACCCGCGCGGGCGTCGTCTACTACCTCCAGCCCGTCTGCGTGGCCCTGCTGTCCTGGGTGCTGCTGGCCGAACCGGTCGGCTGGGCGCAGGCCGGGTGCATGGCGCTGATCCTCGGGGGGGTGGTCCTGGGTGCGGGGGCACGCCGGTAGGTTGCCGTCATGGCCGAATGGGACATCCGCAAGCTCCAGATCCTGAGCACGCTGCGGGACCGGGGCACGGTGACCGCGACGGCCGAGGCGCTGCACATGACGCCGTCGGCCGTGTCCCAGCAGCTCACCAACCTCTCCCGGCAGCTCGGGGTGGAACTGCTCCAGGCCCAGGGGCGGCGGGTCCGGCTGACGGACGCGGCCCGGCTCGTCCTGCGGCACGCCGAGGCGGTCTTCGAGCAACTGGAGCGTGCGGACACCGAGTTGGCGGCATACGTCGACGGGGAGGCCGGCGAGGTGCGGGTCGGCGCCTTCTCCACCGCCGTACCCGCGCTCGTCGTACCGGCGGTGACCGCGCTGCGGGCGGCGCGTCCCGGCATCACGGTGCGGGTGCGGGAGGCCGAGGCGCAGGAGGCGTACGAGCTGCTCGCCGCCCAGGAGGTGGACCTCGCCCTGTCCCTGGCCGCGCAGGCGCCCACCGCGGGCGACCCCCGCTTCACCCGCGTGCCCCTGCTCGCCGACCCGCTGGACGTCGCCCTGCCCCGCGACCACCCGCTCGCCGGGGCCGCCGGGCTGCGGCTGGCCGACCTCGCCGCCGAGCCGTGGATCTTCGGGGGCAGCGGCCCCTGGTCGGACATCACCCGCGGCGCCTGCGAGGCCGCCGGCTTCCGCCCCCACCAGGGCCACGCGGCGGCCGGCTGGACGGCGATCCTGGCGATGGTCGAGGCGGGCATGGGCGTCGCCCTGGTGCCCCGCATGGCGGCCGTCCCCCGCACCGGCGTGGTCATGCGCGACCTGCGCGAGGACCGCCCGGTCCGCCACGTCGTCGCGGCCGTCCGCAAGGGCGCGGGGGAGGGCGGCGCGGTGAGCAGGGTCCTGGACGCCCTGCGCCGGGCCGCGACCGACCGCGAGACCTGACCCCGCCCCGCCTCGACCGCACGGGTGGGTGCCCCGCAGGAACGCCGAGGGCGCCCGGCGCGGGGCCGGGCGCCCTCGGGGAAGCACCGCCTACTCGGCCGCCGCCGCGTCCGCGGCCTGGGCGCGCAGGGCGCGTTCGATGCCCGAGCGGGACTCCGAGACCAGGCGGCGCAGGGCCGCGTTCGGCTCGGCGGAGGCCAGCCACGCGTCCGTGCGGTCCAGGGTGTCCCGGGACACCTGCACCGACGGGTACAGGCCGACCGCGATCTGCTGCGCCATCTCGTGCGAGCGGGAGTCCCAGACGCCCTTGAGGACCTCGAAGTAGCGCTCCGTGTACGGCGCCAGCAGCTCCCGCTGGTCGGTCTGGACGAAGCCGGCGATGACCGCCTCCTGCACGGCGTTCGGCAGCTTGTCGGACTCCACCACCGACGCCCAGGCCTCGGCCTTCGCCTGCTCGGTCGGGCGGGCGGCCCGCGCCGTGGCGGCGTGGCGCTCACCGGCGGCGGTCCGGTCCCGCTCGTACTCGGCCGCGATCTCCGCCTCGTCGAACCGGCCCACGGCCGCGAGCCGTTCCACGAAGGCCCAGCGCAGCTCGGTGTCGACGGCCAGGCCCTCGATGGTCTCCCCGCCGTCCAGCAGCGCGTCCAGCAGGTCGAGCTGCTCCGGCGTCCGGGCCGTCGCCGCGAAGGCACGCGCCCACGCGAGCTGGTGGTCGCTGCCCGGCTCGGCCGACCGCAGGTGGGCCAGCGTGGCCTCCGTCCAGCGGGTCAGCAGCGCCTCGCGGGCCGTGGGGGCGGCGTACTGGTCGACGGCCAGCTTCACCTGGCGGTGCAGCGACTGCACGACGCCGATGTCGGACTCCTTGCCGATGCCGGACAGCACCAGGGAGAGGTAGTCCCGCGTCGCCAGCTCCGCGTCGCGCGTCATGTCCCACGCCGACGCCCAGCACAGGGCGCGCGGCAGCGACTCGGTGAAGTCGCCGAGGTGCTCGGTGACCACCGCGAGGGACTGCTCGTCCAGGCGGACCTTGGCGTACGACAGGTCGTCGTCGTTGAGCAGCAGCACCGCCGGACGGGGCTTGCCGACGAGCTGCGGTACGGCCGTCAGCTCCCCGTCGACGTCCAGCTCGACGCGGTCCCCGCGCACCAGCCTGCCGTCGTCGTCCAGGTCGTAGGCGCCGACCGCGATGCGGTGCGGGCGCAGCGTCGGCTCGCCCTTGGCGCCGGCGGGCAGCGCGGGGGCCTCCTGGCGGATGGCGAAGGAGGTGATGACGCCGTCCGCGTCCGTCTCGATCTCCGGGCGCAGCACGTTGATGCCGGCCGTCTCCAGCCACGCCTTCGACCAGGTCTTCAGGTCGCGGCCGGAGGTCTCCTCCAGCGAGCCCAGCAGGTCGGACAGGCGCGTGTTGCCGAACGCGTGCCGCTTGAAGTACGCCTGCACGCCCCGGAAGAACGCGTCCTCACCGACGTACGCCACGAGCTGCTTCAGCACGCTCGCGCCCTTGGCGTAGGTGATGCCGTCGAAGTTGACGAGCACGTCGTCCAGGTCGCGGATGTCCGCCATGATCGGGTGCGTGGACGGAAGCTGGTCCTGCCGGTACGCCCAGGTCTTCATCTGGTTGGCGAACGTCGTCCACGAGTGCGGCCACTTCGAGCCGGGCGCGTCGGCCTGGCAGGCGGCCTCGGCGTAGGTGGCGAACGACTCGTTCAGCCACAGGTCGTTCCACCACTCCATGGTGACCAGGTCGCCGAACCACATGTGCGCCAGCTCGTGCAGGATCGTCGCCGCCCGCACCTCGTACGCCGCGTCCGTCACCTTGGAGCGGAACACGTACTGGTCGCGGATGGTGACCGCGCCCGCGTTCTCCATCGCGCCCGCGTTGAACTCGGGCACGAAGAGCTGGTCGTACTTCTTGAACGGGTACGCGTAGTCGAACTTCTCCTGGAACCAGTCGAAGCCCTGCCGGGTCACCTCGAAGACGGCGTCCGCGTCCAGGTGCTCGGCGAGCGAGGGGCGGCAGTAGATGCCGAGCGGCACCGACTGGCCGTCCTTCTCGTACACGCTGTGCACGGAGTGGTACGGGCCGACGATCAGCGCCGTGATGTACGTCGAGATGCGCGGGGTCGGCTCGAAGGACCAGACGTTGTCCTTCGGCTCGGGCGTGGGCGAGTTGGAGATGACCGACCAGCCCTCGGGCGCCTTCACGGTGAACTGGAAGGTCGCCTTCAGGTCCGGCTGCTCGAAGCTGGCGAAGACCCGGCGGGCGTCCGGCACCTCGAACTGGGTGTAGAGGTAGGCCTGGTCGTCGACCGGGTCGACGAACCGGTGCAGTCCCTCACCGGTGTTGGTGTACGCGCAGTCGGCGACCACACGCAGGACGTTGCGGCCCTCCAGCAGCCCGGGCAGGGCGATGCGGGAGTCCCGGAACACCTCGGCGGCGTCCAGCGCGTCGCCGTTGAGCGTGACCTCGTGGACGGCCGGCGCCACCAGGTCGATGAAGGACTCGGCGCCGTCCTCGGCGACGTCGAAGCGCACCGTGGTCACGGACCGGTAGGTGCCGCCCTCCTGCGCGCCGGTGAGATCGAGATCGATCTCGTACGAGTCAACGGTCAGCAGCTTCGCCCGCTGCTGCGCCTCTTCGCGAGTCAGGTTTGTGCCAGGCACGCGGTCATCTCCTCGTTATGTGTGGGTTGCGCCATCCTTCCACGTGACCTGCGCACAATGCGATGTCCGTTTCCCGCCGGTGCGCGCAACGGGCGCACGCGAACCTGGTTCCATGAGCAGTCCCACCGCACGCCCCATCCCCCCGGCCGTCCTCACCGAGCTGCGCGCCGCCGACGACGCGGGCCGCGTCCCCGTCCCCGCCACCGACGACGAGGGCGGCGCCCCCCTGCGCTGCTGCCTGCGCCGCAGCCGCCCGGGCGAGGAGATCGCCCTGGTCTCCTACGCCCCGCTGCGCCGCTGGGCCGCCTCGACCGGTGCCGACCCGGGCCCCTACGACGAGCAGGGCCCCGTCTTCGTCCACGCCGGGCGGTGCGCCGGGCCGGAGGGCGGGGACGGGCTGCCGTTCACCGACAGCCACCGCACCCTGCGCCGCTACTCCGCCGACGGACGCATCCTCGGCGGGCACCTCGTCGAGGCGGGCGGGGACTTCGGCGCGGCCCTCGGACAGGCCTTCGCCGACCCGGCGGTGGCCCTCGTCCACGTCCGGGCCGTCGAGTACGGCTGCTTCCTCTACGAGGTCCGCCGGCCCTAGCCCGGCCCTCCCGCGCCGGGATCAGTCCGGCTGCGCCGCCACCGCCCGGGCGAAGGCCCGTACCGTCTCCGTCTCCCGGTCCCGGTGCCACACCAGGCCGAGCGCCGAGTCCGGAAGCCCCTCGACGGGGACGAAGGCGACGTCCTCCCGGCGGTGGTGCGCGGCCGTGGGACGGCACAGCAGCAGCCCGCCGCGCCCCGCCGCGACCAGGCTCAGCCCCTCCTGGAGGGTCGTCACCTCGGGCCCGGACAGGGCGCCGGGGGCCTGCACGGCCCGCCAGTACGCGGGCGCCGGGGCAGCGGGGCGCACCAGCGGCACGGACGCCAGCTCGGCGACGGTGACGAAGGCGCGGCCCGCGAACGGATGACCCGCGCGGACGGCCACCGTCTGCTGGCGCAGGGAGAAGACCGGGCCCAGCACCAGGTCCCGCTCCTCGACCGGGAGCAGCACCACGGAGGCGTCCACCACCCCGTCGCGCACCGCGCCGAACGGGTCCGCGAGCGGGATCTCCACCAGCTCCGTCTCACAGCCCGGGTGCGCGGCCTGGAACGCCGTGACCGCCCGCACCAACCGGGCGTCCGCCGTCCCCTGGAAGCCGAGCCGCAGCGTGCCCCCGACGTCCCGCGCCGCCGACCGCGCGTCCTGCACCGCCGCCCGCAGCGCCTCGTACGCGGGACGCAGATCGGCCAGGAACCGCTCCCCGAGCGGCGTCAGCGCCACCCGGCGGCTGGTGCGGTGCACCAGGGTCGCCCCGATCCGCCGTTCCAGCGACCGCAGGAGCTGGCTCACCCGGCTCTGCGAGACGTACATCCGCTCGCCCGTCCGGCCGAAGTGCCGCTCCTCGGCGAGGATCAGGAAGCACTCCAGTTCCCGCGTCTCCAGTCCCGCCACGACGGCCGGCCTCCCCTTCTCGATCGATGAGTCACGCTCATGGAAGGGTGAGCAGTCCGCCGTTGTTCCCGCCGCCCGCCCGCCGAAGGGTGGAGGGCATGTCCTCCACCACCACGAACTCCCCTCCGCCCGGCGTCCCGTCCGCCGCACCCCGCCGCCCGTGGGCCGCCGTGCTCACCGTCGCCGCCGCGACCTTCACCGTCGTCACCACCGAGATGCTCCCCGTCGGCCTGCTCACGTCCGTCTCCGCCGGCCTCGGTGTCTCGCCCGGCACGGCCGGTCTGGCCGTCACCCTGCCCGGACTGGTCGCCGCGGCCGCCGCCCTGCTGCTGCCCGTCGCCGCCCGCCGGGCCGACCGGCGCCGGGTGCTGTGGGTGCTGATGCTCCTGCTCGCCGCCGCCGACCTGCTCTGCGCGCTCGTCACCGACTTCGCCGTCCTGCTCGCCGCCCGCGCCCTGGTCGGCGCGTGCATCGGCGGGGTGTGGTCGGT
Source organism: Streptomyces sp. NPDC018947 (assembly GCF_044390505.1). Lineage (NCBI taxonomy): Bacteria > Bacillati > Actinomycetota > Actinomycetes > Kitasatosporales > Streptomycetaceae > Streptomyces > Streptomyces sp. NPDC018947. The sequence continues at coordinate 835,325 of NZ_JBIRZD010000001.1, read as the reverse complement.
GGCGGCGGGGCTCGCCGTACGGCTGGTGCCGGCGGCCTCGGTCGGCCGGGCCACCGCGATCGTCTTCAGCGGCATCGCGGTGGCCTCGGTGCTCGGCGTGCCCGCGGGCACCTTCCTGGGGGAACTGGCGGGCTGGCGGTGGGCGTTCGCCGCGCTCACCCTGCTCGCCGTCGTCGTCGCCGGGCTCCTGGCGCTCGTGCTGCCGCCGCTGGCCGCCGAGGAGCCGGTGCGTCCCGGCGCGTTCGGGCGGCTGCTGCGCTCCCCGCGCTTCGCCCGCGGGCTGCTGGCGGTCGCGCTGCTGGTGACCGGCCACTTCGCCGCGTACACCTACGTCCGCCCCGTCCTCGAACGGGTCCCCGGCGTCGGAGCCGGTCTGATCAGCCCCCTGCTCCTCGTCTACGGCCTGGCCGGCGTCGCCGGCACCTTCGCCCTGGGCACGCTCGCCGCCCGCGACCCGCGCCGGGCGCTGCTCACGGTCTCGGCCGGCATCGCCGCCGCCGTGGCCCTGCTGGTGCCCGCCGGCGGCTCGCTCGCCGCGTCCACCGCGCTGCTCGTCGCCTGGGGGCTGCTGTACGGGGGTGTCTCGGTGTCCGCCCAGAACTGGCTGGCGGCCGCCGCCCCCGGGGCGCGGGAAGCGGCGTCGGGGCTGTTCGCCGGGGTGTTCAACGCCGCCATCGCGCTCGGCGCGTTCACCGGCGGCCGGATCGCGGACGGGCCGGGCCTCGGGCCGGTCCTCGGCCTGGGCGCCGGGCTGGCGCTGCTCGCCCTGGCGGCCGTCGCCCGCGCCGGGCACGCCGAGGGGGCGGTCACCGGCATCCGGTGACCGCCCCCTCGGGACGGGTGTCCTACTTGCCGGACAGTCCTACTTGCCGGACAGCTCGGCGGCCACCAGCTCCGCGATCTGCACCGCGTTCAGGGCCGCGCCCTTGCGCAGGTTGTCGTTGGAGACGAACAGGGCGAGGCCGTTGTCCACGGTCTCGTCCCGGCGGATCCGGCCCACGTACGACGGGTCCTGGCCGGCCGCCTCCAGCGGGGTCGGCACCTCGGTGAGCGCCACGCCGGGGGCGCCGGCCAGCAGCTCCTTGGCGCGCTCCACGCTGATCGGGCGGGCGAAACGGGCGTTGATCTGGAGGGAGTGGCCGCTGAAGACGGGCACCCGCACGCAGGTGCCGGAGACCTTCAGCTCCGGGATCTCCAGGATCTTGCGGGACTCGTTGCGGAGCTTCTGCTCCTCGTCCGTCTCGTGCAGGCCGTCGTCGACGATGGAGCCGGCCAGCGGCAGCACGTTGTACGCGATCGGCGCCACGTACTTGTCCGGCTTCGGGAACTCCACCGCCGAGCCGTCGTGGGTGAGCTTGGGGGCGTCCGCGCCGACCTTCTGGACCTGCTCGAACAGCTCGTCCACACCGGCCAGCCCGGAGCCGGAGACCGCCTGGTAGGTGGCGACGACGAGGGCCTGGAGGCCCGCCTCCGCGTGCAGCGGGCGCAGCACGGGCATCGCGGCCATCGTGGTGCAGTTCGGGTTGGCGATGATGCCCTTGGGGCGGTCGGCGATCGCGTGCGGGTTCACCTCGGAGACCACGAGGGGGACCTCGGGGTCGCGGCGCCAGGCGGAGGAGTTGTCGATCACGACCGGGCCCTGGGCGGCGACCTTCTCGGCCAGCGCCCTGGAGGTGGCGCCGCCCGCGGAGAACAGCACGATGTCCAGCCCGGAGTAGTCGGCGGTGGCCGCGTCCTCCACGGTCACCCCGTCCAGCTCCTTGCCGGCCGAGCGGGCCGAGGCGAACAGGCGCAGCTCCGTGACGGGGAAGTTCCGCTCCGTGAGGATCCTTCGCATGACCGTGCCGACCTGACCGGTGGCTCCGACGATTCCGACCCTCACGGTGACTCCTTCTCGTGGCGTGCGTGCACCCGGCCGGGCGGGCGGGGCCCTTCCATCATGCGGGGAGTCCCGGCCGGTGTGTCCAATCGTTTGCCCGAGGGACGGACGGGCAACCCTGTCAGGTTCGCTTCTCGATCACCCAGTCGCCGATCGCCCGTACGTGGAGAATTCCCTCCGAGATGTGCAGGGGGCCGGAAGTTGCGGTGACTTTCCGCCGCGGGAACAGATTTTCGTCGAGCTGGTAGAGGTGCTGGATACCGCCCGTGGAGACGAACGACACCTCGGTGCCGGGCCCGGTGTGACGTACGACTCCATACGCGGTGCCCTGGGTCCGCGCGCCCAGCAGGGGCGCCTCGGTGAAGGCGGTGGGCTCCAGCCGCCACTTCGTGGACTCCGGGCAGCCGACGAGGACGAAGCAGGTGCCGCCCGGATCGACCCAGACGGGCCCGAGGGCGGGACGGTGCCGGTCACTGACGTCGGCGATGATCGCCGACTTCCCGTACGGGTGGTTCCAGGCGTGCACCGTCAGCCTCCCCTCCTTCTTCCGGGAGGTCCGCCGCACGGTCATCAGCGTCGGCGGGCCCTGGTAGCGCAGCACGGTGGTGCCCTTGCCCTCGACCGGGCCGGTGATCAGCGGCGCCTGCTCCTCGGGCAGGAGCCGGAGGCTCCACTGCCCGGAGTGCTTGATCCGCACGTCTCTGGCGGCCGCGCCCGAGCCGAAGGTCAGCCCGGTGCCGCGGACGCCGTGGGCGTAGGTGTTCAGCCAGTCGGTCTCGTCGCCGAACTCGTCGACCGCGCGGGCCTCGACGCCGTAGCTGTGCCCGGCGTCCTGGAACTCGTACCGCACCAGCGACGGCCGGCCGGGGCGGGGGCTGACCAGGGTGATCTTCGTGTCGCCCTTGCCCTCGTACACGCCGGTCGCCCGCCGCTTCGACGCGGAGCGGGTCTTCTCCGGCTCGACCGTCAGCTCCCACTGGTGGCGGCTCTTGTCGATCACGAGCAGGAGGGGGCCCTCGGGGATGCGGACGGTCTCCTTGACCCGGCGGCCGTTCCAGGCGTGGACCAGCTCCTCGGCGGGGCGCCTGAGCTCGTCCAGGGTGTCGCCCGCGTGGTAGTTGAGCTGGAACCAGCCGTTGTGGCGGTCGGTGGCCCGCACCTTCAGCTCGGACGCGGGGCCCGTGTGGAGGAACACGTCGCGGCCGCTGCCCTCGATGGTCCCCGCGCCGAGCCGGCGGGCCGCCGACAGGGGCAGGACGGTCAGCTCCCACTTCCCGGAGTGGCGCACCTTCAGCTTCACCGGGCCGCCCTTGCGCGGCGGCACGAGCAGGGCGCGGCCGTAGTAGTCGGGCAGGTCGGTGCAGAAGACGTCGTCCTCGCGGCCGGGGATCTGGACGTGGAGGAAGTGGAACTCCTGGACCTTCGCCTCCAGGATCACCGGTCCCGAGTCCGGCGGGAACGGCAGGTCGACGATGATCGTCTTCCCGTTCTCGCCGGTGAAGGTGAGCGGCTCGAACTCGAAGGGCTCGCCGCCCCAGGAGGGAGCGTCCGCGTCGGCCAGGACGGTGACGTCGGGCGCGGCGGCGGGCGACGGGACGGTGACCGGGGGTACGGCCCCGGCGGCGGTGGGTGCCGGTACGGCGGCGGTGGGCGACGGGGCGGGCACGGTGGGTACGGTGCCGGCGGGCCCGGGTGCCGAGGCCGCGGGTACGGGCGCCGGGGTGGAGGCGGGCGGCGCGAACGCCGGGACGGCGGTCCCCGGCAGGGCGGGTTCCGCAACGGCGGGCGCGGACGGCGCGGACGCGGCGCCCCCCGCGGGCACCGCCCCCGTCTTGCCCACGCCCGTCAGCGGCACGGGCCCGGACACCGGCGCGGCAGCCCCCGACACCATCGGCCCCGCACCCGGCGCCACCGCCGGAGCCCCCGGCGCGGCAGCCGCGGGCTCCGCGACCACCACCCCGAAGTCCGTCGCCAGCCCCGCCAGCCCCGAGTCGTAGCCCTGGCCCACCGCGCGGAACCTCCACGCCCCGTCGCGCCGGTAGAACTCCCCGAGCACGAAGGCCGTCTCGCTGGACGCGTCCGTCACGTCGTAGTGCGCCACCACCGCGCCGCCGGGTGCCACCACCTGCGCGTACAGGCCGGGAACCTGCCCGAACACCCCGTCGTCGCAGGACCCGGCGATCAGCACCCGCTGGACGGCCGGCTCGATCCGCGGCAGATCCAGCTCCAGCCACTCGGCGAGCTGCCCGCCGCCCTCCCCGGTGCCCACGTGCCGCACGGCGCCGGACGGATGGGCGACCTGCCCGTGGAAGACGATGTCGGCGTCGCCGCGCACCGAGCCGGTCGCGTCGAGCAGCAGGGCGGCGGCCTCCACGGCGGGCGTCCCCGGCACCCGGTTGCGGCCCACGGCGACCCGCAACGGTGCGGTCGGTACAGGGGCGTTGGCACCCTTGGTGATGTGCGTCATGGGGCACATCGTGACAGTGAAGACAGTGTGAAGAAAAGATCTCCAGTGCGGAGCCGAACGTTCCGCCGCGGACCGGCGTCATAGGGGAAACGCGGCGAGGGGAGGGGTGGCCGTGCTGCGCGGAAAGGGCCGCCGCGGCCAGGGGGAAGCCGTACGCGACGATCCCCTGGACGCGGCCCAGGAACGCCGGGTGCGGGCGGTGCTCGCGCTCGGCGGCGTGCCGCAGGCGGACCTGCCGGACGGGGTGCAGCAGGTCCGCCTGCGGCTGCTGGAGCGGGCCGCGCGGGGGCACGAGGCGCCGCGGGACGTGTCCGCGTGGGCGGCGGTCGTCGCCTCCAACCTGGCCATGGACTGGCACCGCGCCCGGCACCGGCAGGACCGCCTCGGCGAGCGCCTGGCGGCGCTGCGCCAGTCCGACCAGCCCTCCGGGGAGGACACCAGCGTCCTCTCCCTCGCCGTGGCCCAGGGCCTGGACGGCCTCCCCGACACCCAGCGGCAGGTCGTGGTCCTGCGCTTCTACGCCGACCTGCCGGTGCGCGCCATCGCCGAGGAACTCGGCCTCCCGGAGGGCACGGTCAAGAGCCGGCTGCACACGGCGGTACGGGCGCTGCGGGCCCGCCTGCACGAGGACGAGGTGGTGTGAGATGGCCGCCGAACGGCACCCCGGCGGGCCCGACCCGCTGATGGCGGCGATCACGGACGAGCCCCTGCCGCCCGGGGCGGACCCGGACGCCCGCGACGCGTACCGGTCGGCGAGGGCCGACGTCGCGCTGCTGCGCGAGCAGTTGGGCATCCTCGGACACGCCCTCGGCGAGCCGCCCCGCGCACCGGAGACCGCCGCCCGGCCCGCGCCCGCGGCCCGCCCCCGGCGCCGTCCGCTCCGCCTCGCCCTGGGCACGCTCGCCGCGGCCTGCGCCGGCGCGGTGGTCGCCGGTCTCGGCTGGCTGGTGGTGGGGGGCGCGGGCGGCGCCGGGGGCACGACGGCCGACAGCGCCGCCTCGGGCGCCGACCGACGGGACGTGGCGGCCGGGCAGAAGGACGGATCCGCCTTCGGCACCCCCCGCTACCTGGCCTGCGCCCGTCTGGTCGCGGAGGGCACGGTGACCGGCGCCGAACCCGTGCCGGGGGCCGGGTGGCACCGGATCACGCTCCGGGTGACCCACGCGTACACACCGGACGGGGACACCGGGCGGAGGACCTTCCTGCTGGACGACACCGTCGCCCGGCTGAACCCCGGCGACCAGGTGCTGGTCGGCGTTCCCCGGGGCGGGGCCGCGCCGGACACCGTGATCACCGGGGCGCGGGACATCGCCGGCGCCCGAGCCGCCGTCACCGCGTCCCTGCCCGAGGCCCGCACGCTCACCTGCGACTGAAGCCGCCGTAACACGGCGAAGGGGCGGGCGCCCCGCGGAGCGCCCGCCCCCTGTGGTGCCGTACCGGACTACGGCACGACCTTGCCGATCCGGACGCTGCCGAGGCCCGCGACCGTACCGTGACCGTTCACGAGCTGGACCCGGCCGAAGAACTCACGGCCCTCCGGGGCGGCGGCCAGCGCGGTGGCGTTCGCCGTGACCGTCGCCGAGTCGCCCGTGCCGAGCTTCACCGGAGCCGAGCCGTCCACGGAGACCGAGCCGAGGGAAGCGGCGAAGTACACGTCCCGGTAGTCGTACTCGGTGGTGCCCGACGGCACCGAGTAGCCCGCGACCTTCACGGTGTACGTACCGGCGGCCGGGGACGGGATCGACACCGACTCCTCCGAGTCGCCGTCGGCGGACTGGCCGACGAGCGCGCCGTTCTTGTCGTAGACCGTCAGGTCCAGGTCGGAGGCCGCGTCGGAGACGCCCCCGATGGAGACGTCGAGCGACGTGGCACCCGCGGGCACCTCGACCGTGGACACCTTCGTCTCGCCCTGCCGGATCGTCGGGCGGGACGTCTCGGCCGAGCCGAGCGGGCCGCCGACCAGCTTGCCCTCCAGGGCGCCGTACCGGTTCGTCACCGTCCAGGACACGCCCGCCGGGGTGCCCGCCTCGGCCTCGGGCACCGTCACGACCTCGGGGTCGAAGACGGCACCGAGGACCGCGACGTCCAGCCGGTACGGGTTGTCGAGCAGCGGCGAGGTGCGCCGCGACTCGACCTCGATCTCCCAGACGCCCGGCTGCGGGTCGGCGTACGCGCGCACGTCGGGCCGGCAGCCGTTGCCGTCGAGGTAGTTGTGGTAGCAGTACGGCGTGGAGGTGGGGTCGACCGCGACACCGTACGGGTGGATGGAGATGAACCGGGTCTGGCTCCGGTCCTTCAGCCCGCTCATCGCCACCTCGAGCGTCTTCGCGCCCTCGGGGACGGTCACGAAGTACGACCGGGTGCTGTTGCGCTGCACCGAGTCCTGCGCGGAGAAGGTGTACTTCAGCGGGGCGGAGACCACGACCGTGGTCATGACCTGCTTGTCGATGCCCTCGGTGCGCGGGTCGTCGACCTCCAGGATCGCGCTCTTGAGACCCGCCGAGCCCGGCCGCGCCTCGACCTTGACGGTCACCGGCCGGTTCAGCGGCAGCTTCACCTCGTCCGAGCCGACGATCCGGAAGGTCCGTCCGGCGTTGTTCTCGAAGTGCAGCTCGTGCCGGATCGCCTTGTCGGCGCCGGAGGTACGCGTGAGCGTGATCTCGTACGTCTTCTTCTCGCCCGCCTTCAGGCCGCCCTCGCGGTCGTAGAGGCCGGTGCCGAAGCCGGGGGTCTTCAGGAACTGGTCGATCGCGGTGTCGACCGGCGCCTTGACCGTGTACTCGTGCGCGGCGGCGCCGCGCTTGATCGCGCGCCAGGCGTCGGGCACGTCGATCAGGCCCGCGCCCTCCTCGTACGCCTGCACGCCCGGGATGTGGTCGGCGGTGGAGGTCAGCGCGGTGCGCAGCTTCGCCGGGGTGAGGTCGATGCCCTCGCGCTCGGCGGCGGACAGCAGCAGCGCGGAGGCGCCGGCGGCCTGCGGGGAGGCCATCGAGGTGCCCTGGAGCATGCCGTAGCCGGCGGGCAGGTCGTAGCCGGCCTCGGCGACCGGGGCGCCGGGCAGCCAGGTCTGGATGGCGTTGACCGCCGCGCCGGGCGCGGTCAGGGTCGGCGTGAAGCCGCCGTCCTCACGCGGACCGCGCGAGGAGAACGGCATCATGGCGTACTTCTTCTCCACCAGGGAGCCGTAGTTGGCGGCCCAGGTCTCCTTGGAGATGGACGCGCCGACCGAGATGACCTTGTCGGCGAGGCCCGGGTCGCCGATGGTGTTGGCGCCGGGGCCGGAGTTGCCCGCGGAGATCACGAGCTGGACGCCGTAGGTGTCGATGAGCCGCGTGTAGAGCAGGGCCCGCGCGTTGTTGCCGTCGTTCAGCGCCGGCAGGCCGCCGATGGACATGTTGACGATGTCGACACCGCGGTTGACGACGAGGTCGATCATGCCCTCGGTGAGCGCGACGTTGGTGCAGCCGCCGGACCAGGTGCAGGCGCGCGAGGAGACGATCTTCGCGCCCGGCGCCGCGCCGTTCATGCGGCCGCCGAACAGGCCGTTGGCCGCGGTGAGACCGGCGACGTGGGTACCGTGCTCGGACTCGATGACGCCGATGTTGACGAAGTCGGCCTTGGCACCGGAGGCGTTGTAAACGACGTCCTTGCGGATCTCGACCACGAACGGCTGGCGCTCGGCGACGTCCGTCCTCGGGTCGTCGGTGCCGAAGTACCCGATCTGGAAGCCGTCCTTGTACGGCTTCATCGGGGTGTCGTCGCCGAAGTCGTGGTTGTCGTTCAGGTCGACCCGGACCGTGCCGGCCTTCGCGTCGTACAGGACGCCCCAGGAGTCGGTGGTGTCGCCGTCCCGGTTGGCGTCGCCCTTGGCGTCACCGCCGGCGGTGACCGCCTCGCGGAAGACGTTGATCCGGTAGTCCCCGGCGGGCGCGGTCCAGCTCTCGCCGCCGTAGGTGAAGGAGGGGCCGGAGACCCCGGTGTCCATGCGGCGCCAGGTGGCGTCGCCGTCGACGACCGGGTCGGTCGCTGTGACCCAGTCGACGATCTTGCGCTCGCCGGTGGTGGTCTTCTGCAGCGCCGGGTGGGCGAGGTCGACGCCCGAGTCGAGGACACCGATGGTGACGCCGCGGCCGTCTGCCTTCGGGTTCTCCTCCACGAAGTCGACGGCGCCCGTCTCGAAGGACGGGTTGTACGGGTTCTCGGCGGGGGTCCGGCGGTCCGGTGCCGGGTAGGAGCCGCCCTTCTTCGCGGTGCCGGGAGCCGTGTCCGCGCTCGGCGTCGGGTCGTCCAGCGGGATCTCCTCGCGCAGGTCGATGCCCTGCACGGAGGAGAGCTTCGCCGCGGCGGCGATGGCCGCGTCCGCCTTGCCGGTGGGGACGGTGGCGCGGACGTAGCCGAGCCGGTCGTAGGTGCGGCCCACGGAGCCGCCGCCGACGGCGTCCAGTTCCCGGGCGACCTGCTCGGTCTGGCCCGGCGCGGTGGCGACCATCATCGTGACGTTCTTCGCGCCGTCGGCCTTCGCCTCGGCGAGCCGGTCCGCGTCGTCCGAACCGAGCTTGTCGTGCCCCGGCTTGACGGCGGCGTCGGCCGGCGGCACGGCTCCGGTGCCGGGACCGTCGGCGGCGAAGGCCAGCGGTACCGGCCCGGCCGCCGAGAGCGCGGCGACGAGGCCCGCGGCCACGGCGATGCGGGCCGCGCGTCTCGCGCCCGGTATGGGTTCGCGCTGGGGGGTGTGGGTCATCGGCATCCCTTGTCAGTGAAGGAACGAGCGTGAACGACCGAGGCCGATCGATCTCGGCCGCGGCAGTCCGGAATGCGATTCCGGATGACCGCTCAGCCTTACGCAAGAGATCGATGTTTGGGGAGAGTTGTCTGTGACGGTCCTTGCCATGGCGTACTTCCGCCATACGCCACCGGGGACTTAAGGGGCGGCCTGTGACAATCCTGTGGGGGAGCGCACACATGAGGCACACGGACGGCGTGCGCACATGAGGAGGGACCGGCGGGGCGCGCCCCGCCGGTCCCTCCTCTCCCCTCCTGGTACGGCCCCGGTTCCTACCGGGGCAGCACCACGACGTACGCGGCGGGTTCCCTGTCCGCCGCCGTGGTCAACGCCGTACGGACGACGGCGGCCTGCTGCTCCGCCGACTCCCGCAGCCCCCGCGGCGTGATGTGCACGACCGTGATGCCCAGTCGTTCCAAGTGCTCGCGTCTGCGCGCGTATTCCGCCCACACCGCGTCGTCCTCCCGGCGGTGGGCACGGGTGTCCAGTTCCAGGGCGACCGCCTGCTCGGGCCAGTAGGCGTCCAGGGAGCCGAGGTGGGGACCGCCGGGCAGCCGCAGGTCGACGTTCCAGACCGGGTCCGGCAGTCCGTGCTCGCGCACCATCCGGTACAGCCGCTGCTCGGCGAGCGAGCGCCCCTCGGCCACCAGCGAGTCCACGGCGTCCCGCACGTGCGGCCGGACCAGCAGCCGTGCCCGGTTCAGCTCCCGCACCACCGCGGCCGGTTCGCAGTGACCCCCGCGCACCGCCTCCGTGAGCAGCCGTCGCACGGCGCCCGCGTCCGCCGACTCCGCCACCGCGTCGGCCAGCGCCCGCGCCACCGGCGCCACCGGCACCCCGGTCACCTGCTCGGGACACGGCAGCGCCGCCGCGCGCACGATCCGCGCACAGCCCGTCGAGCGCAGCCGGCGCATCCGCGGCACCAGGACGTCGATGGCCTCCAGGGACGGCAGCGGGGGAGCGCTGCGGAAGCCGTGGAGGGTCAGCGCGGCCAGGCCCGTGATCATCGCCTCCGCGTAGCCGGGTTCGGGCGCGTCCTCGGCGCCGGGCTGGGCCGGCACCCCGGCGGGACCGGCGGGCCGCTCCCGCGTCGCGTACAGCAGGACCGCGTGCAGGCGCTCCTCGCTGGTCGGCGGCCCCGGGTGGAGCAGTACGACGTTCGGCAGGAGCCGCTGCCAGGGACCCCCGGGCCGGCACTGCCGGTCGGTCTGGGCGGCCGAGACCCCCTGCGCCCGGAGCTGAGCGAGCGTCATCAGCGGGCGCCGGGCGTCGGCCAGGTGGGGGAGGGGGCGGCGGGAGAGCGGGGTGTTGTGCGTCATGACCGGCAATCTCCCGCGCCCGATCCGCTCCTTAACCGTTGTTACGAGTCCATCGCCGAACCGGGACAACTCCCCCTGAAGGACGGTTGTTCGGATGCCGAAAACCCCTGGTCCGGCTTGGTGCGGACCAGGGGTTACGGCTGCGATTGACCGAATTCCGTAACGATGACGGACAGCCCAATCTTTGGCCAAGGGTCAAGGGTCAAGGGGGCTGAGGGCGACCGGTCGGCGGCGGCGTCCCGGTCACCCCGCCTCACGCCCCGGCGGAGCCCCCGTCACAGGCCTGCCCGCGCAGCGCCCGGGCCAGGTCGTCCCGGGCCTCCAGCACCAGCCGCCGCAGCGCGGGCGCGGCGTCCTCGTGTGCCGCCAGCCACGCGTCCGTCGCGTCCAGCGTCTCCCGGGAGTCCCGCAGCGACGGGAACAGGCCCCGCACCACGTCCATCCCGATCTGGATGGACCGCTCGCTCCACACCCGCTCGATCGCCGCGAAGTACTTCTCGGCGTAGGGCGCGAGCAGCTCCCGCTGCGAGGGCTGGACGAAGCCCGCGATGGTCGCCTCGACCAGGGCGTTGGACAGCAGGTCGGACTCGACGACCTGCGCCCAGGCCTGCGCCTTCACCGCCGCCGAGGGCCGCGCGGCCAGGCAGCGGACCTGGTGGCGCTTGCCGGAGGCCGTGTCGTCGCGGGCCAGTTCGGCAGCCAGCACCTGCTCGTCGGCCGCTCCGTGCGCGGCGAGCGGCTCCAGGAACGCCCAGCGCAGCTCCTGGTCCACGTCCAGCCCGTCGATCTTCTCCGTGCCGTCCAGCAGCCCCCGCAGCAGGCCCAGTTCCGCGTCGTCGGACGCCACCGACGCGAAGAACCGCGCCCACGCGAGCTGCTGCTCGCTGCCCGGCGCCGCCTCCCGCAGCTCCCGCAGCGCGCCCTCGCCGAGCTGCCGGCCGCAGGCCTCGCGGTGCTCGGGGGCCACGTAGTGCACCAGCGCCGAGTCCGCCCAGGCGTGCAGCATCTGCAGGACGCCGATGTCGGACTCGCGGCCCGCGAACCGGAGCACCAGGCCGGTGAAGTCCCGCGCGGGCAGCAGCGCGTCCCGCGTCATGTTCCACAGCGCCGACCAGCACAGGGCACGGGCCAGCGGGTCGGTCAGGGCGCCCAGGTGCTCGCGCAGCGTGGCCAGCGAGGTCTCGTCGAAGCGGGTCTTGCAGTACGTCAGGTCGTCGTCGTTGACGAGGACCAGCTCGGGCGCGTCGGCACCGGCCAGCTCCGTCACGACCGTGCGCGGCCCCTCGACGTCCACCTCGGCACGCGCGTACCGCTCCAGCGCCCCGCCGTCCGTACGCCGGTACAGGCCCACCGCCACCCGGTGCGGGCGCAGTTCGGGATGCGACTCGGCGGCCTCCTGCACGACGGCCAGTTCGTCGACGCGGCCCGCGGCGTCGAGCAGCACCTGCGGGGTCAGCGAGTTGACGCCGGCCGTCTGGAGCCAGGACCGCGCCCAGGCGGCCATGTCCCGCCCGCTGGTCTCCTCCAGTACCGACAGCAGGTCGCCGAGGCGGGTGTTGCCGTAGGCGTGCCGCTTGAAGTAGCGCCGGGCCCCCTCGAGGAAGGCGTCCTGGCCGACGTACGCCACGAGCTGCTTGAGCACCGACGCGCCCTTGGCGTACGTGATGCCGTCGAAGTTGAGCTTGGCGTCCTGGAGGTCGCGGATGTCGGCGGTGACGGGGTGCGTGGACGGAAGCTGGTCCGCGCGGTAGGCCCAGGCCTTGCGGCGGTTGGCGAAGGTGATCCAGCCGTCGGTGAAGCGGGTCGCGCCGACCAGCGAGAACGCGCCCATGAAGTCGGCGAAGGACTCCTTGAGCCACAGGTCGTCCCACCACTCCATGGTGACCAGGTCGCCGAACCACATGTGGGCCATCTCGTGCAGGATCACGTTGGCGCGCGCCTCGTAGGACGCCTGCGTGACCTTGCCGCGGAAGATGTACTCCTCCCGGAAGGTCACCATCCCCGGGTTCTCCATCGCGCCGAGGTTGTACTCGGGCACGAACGCCTGGTCGTACTTCCCGAAGGGGTACGGGTAGTCGAAGTGGTCGTGGAAGAAGTCCAGGCCCTGCTTGGTGACCAGGAAGACGTCGTCGGCGTCGAAGTGCGGCGCGAGACCCTTGCGGCACATCGCGCCGAGCGGGATCTCCAGCCGCGTCCCGTCCTCGAACACGCGCTCGTAGGAGTCGGTGACGTAGTGGTACGGCCCCGCGACCACGCACGTGATGTACGTGGAGATCGGCTTGGTCTCCGCGAAGCGCCACACCCCGTCCACGCGCTCCCCGGCGCCGTTGCTCCACACCGTCCACTCCTCGGGCGCCCGCACCTCGAAGCGGAACGGGGCCTTGAGGTCGGGCTGCTCGAAGGTGGCGAAGACCCGGCGCGAGTCGGCCGGCTCGTACTGGGTGTAGAGGTAGACCTCGCCGTCCTCGGGGTCGACGAAGCGGTGCAGGCCCTCACCGGTGCGGGAGTAGGCGCACTGGGCGTCGACGATCAGTTCGTTGTCGGCGGCCAGGTCCTCGAGGACGATCCGGGAGCCGTCGAAGACCTCGCTCGGGTCGAGGTCGCGGCCGTTGAGGGACACGGCGGTCACGCCGGGCGCGATCAGGTCGGCGAAGCTGCTCGCGCCGGGCTCGTTGCAGCGGAAGCGGATCGTGGTGACGGAGCGGAAGGTGCGCGGCCCCTCGCCCTCCTGGTCACCGATGGCCGAGCGCACGTCGAGGGACACCTCGTACCCGTCGACGGACAGCAGGGCGGCCCGCTCCCGGGCCTCGTCGCGGGACAGATTCTCACCGGGCACGGGCGGCACTCCCTAGGGTGGTGTTCAGTATGCGGACAGCACTGATCCTGCCATGCGGTCCTGACGGGCGTCAGCGGGGAATGGCCGGGGCGAGCGGAGACGTTGCCACGGGAAACAGCTCGGTTGTGTGTGCCTCATGAGGAGAGACATGTCGGACAAGACTCCCGTCGACTTCTGGTTCGACCCGCTGTGCCCCTGGGCCTGGATGACGTCCCGCTGGGTCCTGGAGGTGGAGAGGCTCCGCGACATCGAGGTCCGCTGGCACGTGATGAGCCTCGCCGTCCTGAACGAGGACAAGCTCGACGAGCTGCCCGACGAGTACCGGGAGATGCTGGAGACCAAGGCGTGGGGGCCGGTCCGGGTCGTCATCGCCGCCCAGGAGGAGCACGGCGCCGAGGTGCTCGGCGATCTCTACACGGCCCTCGGCACCCGCATCCACAACCAGGGCGAGGGCCCGGGCCGGGAGACGGTCGCCGCCGCCCTCCGGGACGCCGGTCTGCCCGAGTCGCTCATGGACCACTGGGACTCCACCCCCTACGAGGCCCAGCTCCGCGCCTCCCACAAGGAGGGCATCGACAAGGTCGGCCAGGAGGTCGGCACGCCCGTCATCGCCGTCCCCGGCGCCGACGGCGGGCAGCTCGCCTTCTTCGGCCCCGTCGTCACCCCGGCGCCCAGGGGCGAGGACGCCGTCAAGCTCTGGGACGGCACGCTCGCGGTCGCCTCGGTCCCCGGCTTCTACGAGATCAAGCGCACCCGCACCAAGGGCCCGGACTTCAGCAATCTGTAGACCGGAACGACTCCGGCAGGTCGAATCCGGACCTCCAGTCGAAGTACGACTGCACGCGCACGCACCCCTCCCGGGCGCAGCGGCGGTAGGTGCCCAGGTCGGCCCTGGGCACCAGCGCCGCCGCGAGCGCGTACGCCTTCTCGGCGGCGTCGAGCGGCCGGAAGTCCTGGTGCGTGTCCCCGCAATCGGGGCACCGCCTGTTCGGAAGACCCATGCGGCCACTGTGGCCCGCGGCGCCCTCCGCCGGAAGCAGGCGCGAACTCGGTCATCCGTTCCGCCGGCGCGTCTTCCGTAGGAACATGGAGGCCCCCATCTACTGGAGGCGAGCCCCATCCCATGACGGAGATCGACACCTCGGTGCCGCACTCGGCCCGGATCTGGAACTACTGGCTGGGCGGCAAGGACAACTACCCGGTGGACGAGGCGGCCGGCGACGCCTACACCGCCGTCTTCCCCGGCATCGTCACCATCGCCCGCAGCAGCCGGGCCTTCCTCGGCCGCTCCATCCGGTACATGGTGCGGGAGGCGGGCGTACGCCAGTTCCTGGACGTCGGCACCGGGCTGCCGACCGTCGACAACACCCACGAGGTCGCCCAGCGGTACGCCCCCGAGGCGCGGATCGTCTACGTCGACAACGACCCGCTGGTCCTCGCCCACGCCCGCGCCCTGCTCACCTCCACGCCCGAGGGAGTGACGGCGTACGAGGACATGAGCCTGTACGAGCCGGAGCGGATCCTGGAGGCGGCCGGCCGCACCCTCGACCTGTCCCGCCCCACCGCGCTGATCCTCAGCGGCATCCTGGGGCACGTCGGCGACCACGAGGTGGCCCGCGACCTGGTCCGCCGCCTGATGGCGGGCCTGCCCTCCGGCAGCCACCTGTGCGTCAACGACGGCTCCCGGGGCACCGACCCGGACTACGAGGCGGCCCAGGACGGCTACAACGAGACGGGCGCCGTGCCCTACTTCCTGCGGCCCGTCGAGCAGATCGAGGCCTACTTCGAGGGGCTCGACCTGGTCGACCCCGGCGTGGTGTCGGTGCCGCTGTGGCGCCCGGACCCGTCCCCGGACGGCACGCCGCCGCGCCCCATCGGCCAGCACGGCGGTCTCGCCCGCAAGCCCTGACCCCGGACCCCGACGCGGAAAGCCCCCGTGAGTCACGTCCTCACGGGGGCCTCCCTCATTTCCGCCCGCCGCCGTGAAGGGTGAGAAGACGATCACGAGGCGGGACGACCGGGGGAGTCAGGTCCTCACGGCGCGAGCAGCAGCGCGTCGGTGCGGGACCTGGCGGCCTCGTAGCGCCGCGCCACGTCCTGCCAGTTCACGACCTGCCACATCGCCTCGACGAAGTCGGCCTTCTGGTTCCTGTACTGCAGGTAGAAGGCGTGCTCCCAGGCGTCGAAGACGAGGACCGGGGTGGCGCCCTGGCCGACGTTGCCCTGGTGGTCGTAGACCTGCTCGACGATCAGCCGCCCGGCTCGTACGCCAGCACGCCCGTGTCCCGCGCCTCGGCGACCACGTACGCCGCGTGGTGCTTGTCGTGGTGCAGCTCGATGATCTCGGGGCTGATCACGGGGGCCGGCGCGGCGTAGTCGTACGGCGGTTCAGGAAGCGTGTAGACGGACATGGCGGATCCCCTCCGAACCTATTATTGCAAAGGGATTGCAACTGCACGCTAGCAGCAGAAAGAGCTCCGGGTGGGCCGCGCACGCGAAAGGGCCCCCGCGCGGATCCGCTTCCGCACGAGGGCCCTTCGGGGCTTTTCGGGGGTACTAGACGCGCGCCCGCCGCCGTTGCCAGGCGTAGCCGACGGCCGCCAGCACGAGGGTCATGCCGCCCGTCGAGTAGAGCTGCACCCGGGTGTCCGGCTCGCGGGCCATCAGCACGAACACCGCGGCCATGCCCGCCAGCGCCACCCACGTCAGCCACGGGAACAGCCACATGCGCACCACCAGCTTCTGGGGCGCCTCCCGCTCCAGACGGCGGCGCAGCATGAGCTGGGAGACCGCGATGAAGATCCAGACGACGAGGATCACCGCGCCGATCATGTTCAGCAGCCAGGAGAAGACGTCGTCCGGCCGCCAGTAGCTGAGCAGCACGCAGCCGAAGCCGAAGAGGGAGGAGACGAGCACCGCGATCCGCGGCACCCCGCCCGACACCCGGCCCAGCGCCTTCGGTCCCTGGCCGCGCTCGACCAGCGAGTAGCCGATGCGCGAGGCGCCGTAGATGTTGGCGTTCATCGCGCTCAGCAGCGCGACCAGCACGACCACGTTCATGAGCTGCCCGGCGCCCGGGATGCCCAGCTCGTCGAGGGCGGCGACGTACGGGCCCTTCTCCACGACCTCCGCGGAGTCCCAGGGCACCAGCGTGACGATGACCGCCATCGAGCCGATGTAGAACAGCGCGATCCGCCACATCGCCGTGCGCACGGCGCTCGCCACGCCCCTGACCGGGTTCTCCGACTCGGCCGCCGCGATGGTGACCGTCTCCAGGCCGCCGTAGGCGAACACCGAGGCGAGCAGGCCGATGATCAGGCCGTTGCCGCCGTTCGGCAGGAAGTCGGACAGGTTCGAGGCGCCCGGCGAGTCGGTGCCCGGCAGGACACCGGCGATGGCCAGCACGCCCAGCACCAGGAACAGCGAGATCGCACCGACCTTGAGGGCGGCGAACCAGAACTCGAACTCGCCGAAGTTCCTCACGGCGGCCAGGTTCGTCCCGCAGAACACCACCATGAACAGCGCCACCCACGCCCACTCGGGCGTGCCCGGCAGCCAGCCGTGCACGATCTGCGCCGCGCCGATGCCCTCCAGGCCGACGGCCGTGCACAGCAGCACCCAGAACGACCAGCCCGCGGTGAAGCCCGCCCAGGGGCCGATGGCCCGCTCGGCGTGCGCGGAGAAGGAGCCGGACGACGGATGGGCGGCCGACATCTCGCCCAGCATCCGCATCACCAGCATCACGAGGAGGCCGGAGAGGGTGTAGGCGACGACGATGGACGGACCGGCGGCGGCGATGCCCGCGCCGGAGCCGACGAACAGCCCGGCGCCGATCACGCCACCGAGGGCGATCATCGACAGATGGCGCTGCTTGAGGCCGTGCGAGAGGGAGACGCCGTCCGACTGCGGCGGTGCCTCGGTGCTGGTGCTCTGGGACATGGGGCGGCTCGTCCGATGCGTGGGGGGACGGGGGTAAAAACGCCCACAGTCTCCGCGCTGCCCTCGGCCCGCGACAGCGGTTGCCCACGATGCGGACGCCACCGCCGCGGACGGTGATCAAGAGGTAACTCACCGGAACCTCCGTCTCCGGGTGGGTGGCTTTGGCGGAACCCCACAGACACCGCTCGTCGCACCCCGGGGGAGGCCCGGGTGACGTTCACCTCGCCACCTCAGTGACCGGTGTCACCCCGGATCACGTGTGCCCCGCGTCCTTTGTCGGGAGCCCACCAAGTCCCCGATCCCGCCTTTGTCGGGCGCTGCCCGTGATCACCCCGGCCCGCTGGGATAGCGTCGCCCTGTCCGACATGTCCACACCACCGCGGAGTCCCCATGAGCACCGCTGCCGTCCCCGCCCGCACCGGGCAGGTCCTCGCCGACCTCATCCCCTCCTCCCGAGTCCGGGACGTCGCGCTCGTGGCGGGCGGCGCCGTGCTCACCGGCATCGCGGCCCAGATCGCCGTGCCCGTGCCCGGCTCGCCCGTGCCGGTGACCGGCCAGACCTTCGCCGCGCTGCTCGTCGGCACCTCCCTCGGCGCCGGCCGCGGCCTGCTCTCGCTCGCGCTGTACGCCCTGGTGGGCATGGCGGGCGTGCCGTGGTTCGCGGAGGGCGGCTCCGGCACCGGCGCCCCGTCCCTCGGCTACGTCTTCGGCATGATGCTCGCCGCCTCGGTCGTGGGCGCCCTCGCCCGCCGCGGCGCCGACCGCTCGGTGCTGCGCACCGCCGGCACGATGTTGCTCGGCGAGGCGGTCATCTACGCCGTCGGCGTCCCGTACCTGGCCCTCGCCGCCGACCTGTCCCTCGGCGCGGCCGTCGCGGCGGGCCTCACGCCGTTCCTGATCGGCGACGCGCTCAAGGCCGCCCTGGCGATGGGTGCGCTGCCCGCCGCCTGGAAGCTGGTGGGCAGGCGCTGACGCCCCCGCCGCCCGTACACGAAGAGGCTCGCCCGGTCGCACCGCGACCCGGCGAGCCTCTCGCTTTCTCCCGCCCCGCGGCGGGGAGCGCTCAGCCCCTGCGCGCCAGGACCCTCTGCTTGACCACGGCGAGGGCGACCACGATCGCCGTGACGAGCATCGTCAGCAGCACGGTGGTGCGCCCGTCGTGCTCGGTGTCGGTCAGCATGTAACCCAGGACGAAGACGATGACGGCGGCGGTCACCCAGGTCAGGTACGGGTACAGCCACATCCGCACGACCAGCTTCTCCGGCGCCTCGGCCTGGATGATCTTCCGCAGGCGGAGCTGCGAGAAGCAGATGACCAGCCAGACGAAGAGGGCGACGGCGCCGGAGGAGTTGAGCAGGAAGAGGAAGACGGAGTCGGGGAACTCGTAGTTGAAGAACACCGCGACGAAGCCGAAGACCACGGACGACAGGATCGCCGTCTGCGGCACCCCGCGCCGGGTGGTCCGGGCGAACGCCTTCGGCGCGTCCCCGCGCTGGCCGAGTGAGAACGCCATGCGGGAGGCCGTGTAGAGGCCGGAGTTGAGGCAGCTCAGCACGGACGTCAGCACGATGAAGTTCATGATCTGGCCGGCGTTGGGGATCCCGAGGGAGTCCAGGGCGGCGACGTAGGAGCCCTTGTCGATGATCGACTGGGAGTCCCAGGGCAGCAGGGTGACGACGACGAAGATCGACCCGAGGTAGAAGACGGCGATGCGCCAGATGATGCTGTTCGTCGCCTTGGTCACGGCCTTCTGCGGGTCCTCGGACTCACCGGCTGCCAGCGTGGGGATCTCGCTGCCCATGAAGGAGAAGACGACGAGCAGCACACCGGTCAGGACGGCACCGGCCCCGTGCGGCAGGAAACCGCCGTGCTCGGTCAGGTTGCCGAGGCCCGCCTGCTCGCTGTCCACGCCGGGCAGCACGCCGAAGACGGCCAGTCCGCCGATGACGATGAACGCGGCGATGGCGACGACCTTGATCCCGGCGAACCAGAACTCGAACTCGCCGTAGGAGCCGACGGAGGCCAGGTTGGTGGCGGTCAGCACCACCATCACGATCAGGGCCCAGCCCCACTGGGGCACGGCCGGTATCCAGCCCTCCAGGATCGTCGCGCCGGCCGTCGCCTCGACGGCGAGCACGACGACCCAGAAGAACCAGTAGAGCCAGCCGATCGAGAAGCCGGCCCAGGGGCCGAGCGCGCGGTCCGCGTGCGCGGAGAAGGAGCCGGAGGTCGGATTGGCGGCGGACATCTCACCGAGCATCCGCATCACCAGCACCACGAGCGTGCCGACGAGGGCGTACGACAGGAGGATGCCGGGGCCCGCGGTGGCGATGCCCGTGCTGGATCCGACGAACAGCCCGGCCCCGATGACACCGCCGATGGCGATCATCGAGAGGTGACGGTTCTTGAGTCCGGCCTGAAGTCCGGGCCCGGGTTCTCCCGGGCCCGCGGGGCCGTTTTCGGCCTCGGTCAGTGTCGGCTGCGAAGTCATGGGGTGGTTTCCTTTGCGCCGGTCGTTCACTCGCCCGTACGAGCGGCGTACGAGCCGGACCAGTGAAACGGAGGTGAACAGTTTCTGGAACCTTTGATTCCGGATCGTTACTTGATCTTTTGTGTAACTTTCTGTAGTTTCACCGGCTCTTTACCGACCCGGCACCCGACGCGTCTGCCCCGCGCCCCGCGTGTCACACTCGACACATGCGCGTGTATCTCGGCTCCGACCATGCGGGCTACGAACTCAAGAACCACCTCGTCGAGTGGCTCAAGGCGGCGGGCCACGACCCCGTCGACTGCGGGCCGCACATCTACGACGCCCAGGACGACTACCCGCCCTTCTGCCTGCGCGCCGCCGAACGCACGGCCGCGGACCCCGACGCCCTCGGCATCGTGATCGGCGGCTCCGGCAACGGCGAGCAGATCGCGGCCAACAAGGTCAAGGGCGTGCGTGCGGCGCTGGCCTGGAGCGTGGAGACCGCCGAGCTGGGTCGGCAGCACAACAACGCCAACGTCGTCGCCGTCGGCGCCCGCATGCACTCGCGGGACGAGGCGACGAAGTTCGTCGAGACCTTCCTCGCCACCCCGTTCTCCGGCGACGAGCGCCACATCCGCCGCATCGACATGCTGACGTCGTACGAGACGACGGGCGACCTCCCGCCCGTCCCGGCCCACCACCCCCAGCAGTAACGCAACCCCCGGCCGGCCCTCCCCGCCGCATCGGGGAGGGCCGGCCGGCTCGCGCCCCGCTTCCCGGCCGGGTGGTGCCGGCCGTGGCGGAAGGCCAGGAAAGGACCACTCCGTGCCGGAAGGCCACACGATCCACAGGCTGGCGCAGGACTACGCCGCCGCCTTCGCCGGCACGGCCGTGCGCGCCACCAGCCCCCAGGGCAAGTTCTCCGACGCCGCGGCCCTGCTCGACGGCACCGAACTCACCGGCACCGACGCGCACGGCAAGCACCTCTTCCTCGGCTTCGGCGCGAGCTGGGTCCACATCCACCTCGGCCTCTTCGGCAAGGTCGCCCTCGGCGCCGCCCCCGCGCCCCCGCCCACGGACACCGTCCGCCTCCGCCTCGTCAACGACACCGCGTACGTCGACCTCCGCGGCCCCACCACCTGCGCCCTGATCACGGACCCCGAGAAGCGGGCGATACACGACCGCCTCGGCCCCGACCCGCTGCGCCCGCAGGACGACGGCAACGACCCCCGCACCGCCTACGCCCGGATCTCCCGCAGCCGCACCACCATCGCCGCGCTGCTCATGGACCAGAAGATCGTCGCCGGCGTCGGCAACGTCTACCGCGCCGAAGTCCTCTTCCGGCACGGCATCGACCCGTACCGCCCCGGCAGGGACATCACCCCCGCCGAGTGGGACGCCGTCTGGCGCGATCTCGTCGCCCTCATGCGCGAGGGCGTCCGCAACAACCGCATCGACACCGTCCGCCCGGAGCACACCCCCGAGGCGATGGGCCGCCCGCCGCGCGTCGACGACCACGGCGGAGAGGTGTACGTCTACCGTCGGGCCGACCAGCCCTGCCACCTGTGCGGCACCGCGGTCCGCACCGCCGAGCTGGCAGCCCGCAACCTCTTCTGGTGCCCGGCCTGCCAGCGGAACGAACCCCGCCCGCGGAACTAGGGCCGCCCGCGGACCGGGCTTGTCCGCGGAACCTGCGCACCCCGTGCCTCAGAACCCGTACGGCAGCCAAGGCGCCACGTCCGAGGCGAACCCGATCGACGCCTCCGCCAGTGCCCCCGGCCGCAGCTCCCGCACCCGCCCGGCCGCGCCCAGCGCCCCCAGGGACACGCCTCCGAGATACGCCGCCCCCAACTCCCGTACGCCGAGGGAGAGGTCCGCGGCGTCGGAGGTACGCGCGCAGGACGCCCCCTTCGCGTCGCCCGTCAGCCGCCAACGCCCCTCGTTCCAGGGGCAGAAGGCGTCCTCGACCTCGAACACCACGTCCACCGGCGCCTGGTACGTCCGCGCCTGAAGCGCCGCCCCCACGTCCACCAGCCGCACGTACAGCGCGTCCCGCAACTGCGGCCGGCACCGCCGCACGTCGGACACCTGGTACTGCCACGCCTCGTCGACCGGCCGCGCGCGCACGCTCAGCCGCCTCGTCAGGTCGACGTCGAACAGGAACCGCCACAGCGCCGCCTCCGTCGCCGGGTCCAGTCCGGCCAGGTCCTGCAGGACCACCGTGCCGTTGTGCCCGGACGGCCCCCACTCCGGCCGCACCCTGAACCGCGCGTAGCCCGTGACCTCCCCGTCCCGCCGGGCCACCACGCACTGAAGGGGCGACGCGCCCTCCCGCCCGTCCGCCGGGTCGAGCACGTCCAGCCGCGCCCAGCCGGGCCGCCGCTCGATCATCCCCGGCCGCCCGGGCACCAGTCGCGCGAACACCGCCTCGCACGCGTCCAGGACGTCCGCGGGCACGGCGTAGCGCACCCGCACGTCGTCCGTCCCGTCCGGCACCGACAGACGGACCCGGTCGGTCTCGATCTCGGCGTTGAGCTGGAAGGTCGCGGCACCGTAGCCGAAGCGGCCGTAGATCTCCGGCTCCGAGGCCGTCAGCACGGCCAGCGGCTCGCCCCAGGACCGCACGTCGTCCAGTTGCCGGCGCATCATCGACGTCAGCACACCCCGGCGCCGGTGCGTGGCGGCCACGCCGACCATGGTGACCCCCGCGGCGGGCACGGCCGCACCGCCGGGCACGGTCATCCGGAAGGCGAAGGCGCCCGCCGTCCCGACGCACTCGTCGCCGTCCCACACGCCGAGGGAGCGGTCGGTCTGCGTCAGCTCCCGGTACACCTCCAACACCTCGGCCGGTTCCGGGATCCCGCCGAAGGCGCGGAGCAACGTCCCGTACCAGGTGTCCCATTCGTCCCGCCGCAGAACGCGCGGACCGCCCGCGGTGACCGGAGCCTCGATGTCACGGATGCCGTCATTGCCCATGGCCCATGCCTACCAGTGCCCCCCGAGGCGGGCGAGGGAATTTCCGCCAGGTTGCGGCGCGACGGCCGTTCGTGAAGTTCACTGTGAAGTCCGGCCTCGGACGGGGGACAAGTGGGACCTCCCGTGCCGAGCGGCCGGTCCGATGGATAGGGTCCCGAACTAATGGCAGCAGGACGACAGCGGCGCGCGGAAGCCGAGACGTTCACGGCCCGGTTGAACAAGCAGTGGCACCGGGCCCGCGTCGGCATGCGCCGCTCCGCCGTCGACTACTTCCGCGGCGACGGCTCGGACTGGATCGCGCTCGCCGGACTGCTGCTGATGATCCCCGTGATCGCGGCCACCACGATGATCAACTCCGTGTGGTGCTCACCGGCCGCGCTGGTGCTGCCGATCGTCGCGGGCGGCCTGCTGCTGCGCCCGGCGAGCCTGCTCGGCCTGTACGCGGCGGCGGCCACGGCACTGATCGTGGAGTCCGTACAACTCGGCCCGTACACCGAGGGCCCCTCCCGGGTCACCCCCGGCGTGGTCCTGGTCGTCGCGGCCTGCGGCTTCTTCGGGCTGCTGCTCGCCCAGTTCCGCAGCAGGGTCGGCGTGCCCTGGCGGCGCGGCGGCACCATGCTCTTCGACCTGCGCGAACGCATCCGCGTGCAGAGCAAACTGCCCAAACTGCCGACGGGCTGGCACCGTGAGATGGCGCTGCGCCCGGCGGGCGGCCAGTCCTTCTCGGGCGACTTCGTGGTCGCGGCCCGGACGAACGGCGGCCGGACCCTGGAGGTCGTCCTCACCGACGTGTCCGGCAAAGGCATGGACGCGGGCTCGCGGGCCCTGCTGCTGTCGGGTGCCTTCGGCGGCCTGCTGGGCAGCCTGCCCCCGCACGCGTTCCTGCCGGCCGCCAACGGCTATCTGCTCCGCCAGGACTGGGACGAGGGCTTCGCCACCTCCATCCACCTCGTCCTGGAACTCGACTCCGGCGACTACGAGCTGTACTCCGCCGGGCACCCGCCGGGCCTGCAGCTCAGCGCGGGCACCGGCCGCTGGGAGGAGAAGACCGCCGAGGGACCGCTGCTCGGTGTGTACGACGGTGCCCAGTTCGACCCGGTGAAGGGCACGTTGCGGCCCGGAGACGTGTTGATGCTGTTCACCGACGGTCTGGTGGAGACCTCCGACCGCGACATCACCGAGGGCATCGACCGCCTCACCGGCGAGGCCGACCGCTATGTCGCCGGCGGCTTCCACGGAGCCGCCTGGCATCTGATCGAGGCCGTGGCCAAGGACGTCAACGACGACCGGGCGCTCCTGCTGATCTGCCGGGACGGCCCGACGGCGCTGTCCCGCACCGAGGCGGACTGACGTGCCACCGACGCAGCCCGGCACCCCGCCGCCCGCCCCGCGCCTCTCCCCGGCCGAGGTCGAGGCCGTCGCCCGCGCCGCGCACGCCGGGCAGACCGACAAGGCGGGACGCCCGTACGCCGAGCACCTGAGGGCCGTCGCCGAGGGAGTGGAGCGGCGCGGCGGGGACGACGAGCAGATCGCCGCGGCCTGGCTGCACGACGCCGTCGAGGACGACGCGCTGTCCGAGGGCGAGCTGAACGAGGCCGCGCTGAGCCGCCGCACCAAGGACATCGTCCTCGCCCTCACCAAGAGGCCCGGAGAGCCTCCCGAGGCGTACGCCGCGCGCATCCTGGCCACCCCCGGCGCACGGCTGGTCAAGGAGGCGGACCTGGCGCACAACGCCGACCCGGCCCGGCTCGCCGTCCTCGACGAGGCCACCCGCACCCGGCTGACCGAGAAGTACGCGCGGATGCGCGCCCTTCTCGGCCTGGCGGGCCCGGACGACGACTGACACGGCGGGGCGGCGGCGGGACGGCGGCTAGACGGAGACCTTCTCGCCGGAAGCCTTCTCCCCGGCGCCGTCCGGGACCCGCGCCTCACGCGCCCCGTCCGTCTCCCGCCGCTCGCGGCCCCGGGCCCTCTCGCCCGGATCGCGCCGGAAGGCCCACTCCATCCTCGGCTCCACCACGTACCGCAGGACCCGGCGCACGGGCGCGGTGCACAGCAGGGTGATGACGGCGGCCGCGAGGACCGTGAGCCCGATCTGGCCGAGCGGCCGGTCCAGCACCGGGTGGGAGAACCAGCCGGCGAAGGTGCCCTCCTTCACCAGGAAGCCGTGCAGCAGATAGCCGTAGATCGTGCCCGCGCCGAGCGCCGTGAACCACATGCGCCGGCCCGGCACCCAGGCGAAGAAGCAGGCGGACAGCACCAGCGAGCAGCCGAAGAGCGCGAGCGTGAGGACGGGACCGGTCCACCAGGGGGCGCCCGTGTCCTGCACGGCGGCGTTGCGGTAGAACCAGCCGGTCTCCATGCGCGGCACGGACCACCAGGCGACGGCCACCGCGGCCGCGGCCACCGGCACGGACAGGATCCGCACCGAGCGGCGCCGCACCCGCTGGAAGTGCTCGGGCCGCAGGACGAGGCCCAGCACGAAGCACGGCAGGAACTGGAGCACGCGCTGCATGTTGAGGTCGTTGCCGATGGTCGGCGTCACGGAGGCCAGCGCGGCGACGGCCAGGGAGATGGGGAGCGGCCAGCGGACCGTCTGCCAGATCGGGACGGTCAGCCGCCAGACGAACAGCGCGCACAGGAACCACAGCAGATAGGTGGGGTCCAGGAGGCTGATGTCGTTGGAGGGGTCCTCGCTGACGCGGCGGTGCAGCGCGTAGGCGACCTCGAAGACGAGGTAGGGGACGGCGACGCCGGTGATCAGCCGCTTGACGCGTCTGGGGCTCATGTCGAAGCTGCGCGAGAAGTAGCCGGAGATGATGATGAACGCCGGCATGTGGAACGTGTAGACGACCCGGTAGAGGGTCTCCACGGCCCGGTTCCCGTCCAGGATCTGTCCCCAGGCGTGACCGACGCCGACCAGCACGATGGCCAGGTACTTGGCGTTGTCGAAGAACGCGTCGCGCTGCCGGCCCGGCCGGGCTCGCGCGGCCGAGGGGGACGGCGTCTTCCGGCCGCCGTGCGGTCGCAGCGAGTCCGTCATACGACCCCCCGCCGATCAATCGGCGAGTCGTCACAAGACCTGGCTGCTCTGATGGGGGACGGTGCAGCGTAGAACATCTGAGGCACCCTAGCGTTCTCCCTGGGATTCCGTAAAACCCTCGACGTCATTCCCGTATTCACGTCTCGAACTCCGTGCGAGTACCCCCGAATTCGGGGAACTCGACCTCTCGGGGCGCGTGACGGCGACCACAGTCACGGAGGCCGTCTCCCTCCGAAGCCGCCCCGGAACCGGTCCACTTGTCATGACTCATCACGACTAAACGGCGCATAAGACCGGCAGGCGACTCCCGTGGAATGTCCCCTTCAATGCCCTTACGGGGATCGTCGGCGGGACGTCGGCTCCGCTGTGACGTGTCCCTCGACGTGGTCCTCGCGGCAATGCGAAATATCTGCGGACACGTTGTGTGGAGATGGAAACGGAATGACGGGAATTCCCCGCACGAGTGTCCTGTCGAATTCCTGTGCCAGTCGGGAGAGTTGTGTACCGGCGCGGGCGGCGGGGGAGAAGCGGCCGCCCGGATCCGGGCGGACGATGTGTCACCGGCCGCATAGCGGAGGCCTGTTGGTGGCACGATGGTTCTGGCGGGGGTGCGAGAGATCGCGTCCCCGGGCCGGGAGAGCGGACCGACCTAGGGTGTGATCAGTTGTGGCCATTTCACTGTCAGTGGTGCTGCTGTTGGCGATCATCCTGGTGGTGCTGCTGCGGGGAGGCTCCATCAAGGCGGGCCCCGCGATCGTCGCGATCCTCTTCGGCTTCTTCCTGGCCTCGACGGGCATGGCCGACGACATCCAGCGCTTCCTGAACTCGATAGCGGAGACGATCAACTCCATCCAGTTCTAGGGCGCGCCCCGCGCGCCCCCGACGCTCCCGGCGCCCCGGGCGCACAAAGGCCTCCGGCCCGGCTCCCCTGGGGGGACCGGGCCGGAGGCCTCTCGGAGCGGGCGACGGGAATCGAACCCGCGTAGCCAGTTTGGAAGACTGGGGCTCTACCATTGAGCTACGCCCGCACAGCGCGCGCCGCGGGTCGGTGACCGCGGCACTGCAGGCATCGTAGCGGGTCGCGCCCCCTGCCCGCACACCCCTTCCCCGTCCGCGCCGGACCTTCGCGGGCGCGCGGGAAACACAGCGGTCCCGGCGGCTTGCGGCATGTACCCTACGTGTCGCACCAGACGGGGTGTGGCGCAGCTTGGTAGCGCGTCCGCTTTGGGAGCGGAAGGCCGTGGGTTCAAATCCCGCCACCCCGACCATCCACCGGCCGGTTCCCCGCGATCATCGGCGGGTCACCGACGGCGATCGGGGGTGATCGCCTTTGGGGGCGTCTAGTCGCTGCCGTTACTATGCAAGCTGCACGCCCGTGTGTCTCAGAGTCTGCAGTCTCCGGGCGGCGAAATCCGCCGGACGCCCCACGGGCTCCGGCAGAACCCAAGAAGTCAGCCACAAGGAGACCGAACCGTGAAGAGCGCCGTGGAGACCCTGAACCCGACCCGGGTTCGGCTCACTGTCGAGGTGCCCTTCGAGGAGCTCAAGGACAGCCTCGACGCGGCGTACAAGAAGATCAACCAGCAGGTCACGGTGAAGGGCTTCCGCAAGGGCAAGATCCCGGCCCGGGTCATCGACCAGCGGTTCGGCCGCGGTGCGGTCCTGGAGGAGGCGGTCAACGACGCGCTTCCGAAGTTCTACACCGACGCGGTCAACGAGGCCGAGCTGAACCCGCTCGGCCAGCCCGAGGTCGACATCACGGAGCTGAAGGACGGCGAGACGCTGAACTTCACCGCCGAGGTCGACGTCCGCCCGACCGTCGAGATCCCGGACTACTCCGGCATCGAGGTCGAGGTCGACGCCGTCGAGGTCACCGACGAGGACGTGGAGAAGTCGGTCGAGCAGCTCCGCGAGCGCTTCGCCTCCACCTCCCCGGTCGAGCGCGCCGCCGAGGAGGGCGACGTGGTCACCATCGACCTCAAGGCCAAGGTCGACGGCGAGGTCCTCGAGGACGGCGTGGCCGACGGTGTCTCGTACACCATCGGCTCCGGTGAGCTGCTGGACGGCATCGACGACGCCGTGAAGGGCCTGGAGGCCGGTGGCGAGGCCACCTTCACCTCCGAGCTCAAGGGCGGCTCGGCGGCCGGCAAGGAGGCCGAGGTCACCGTCAAGGTCACCCAGGTCGCCAAGCGCGAGCTGCCCGAGCTGGACGACGACTTCGCGCAGCTCGCGTCGGAGTTCGACACCCTGGACGAGCTCAAGGCCGACAGCCGCAAGCGCCTGGCCAACATGAAGCAGTACGACCAGGCCACGCAGGCGCAGGAGCGCGTGCTGGACAAGCTGCTCGAGCTGGTCGAGGTCCCGGTCCCCGAGAAGCTCCTCGAGGACGAGATCAACACCCGTAAGCACAACCTCGAGCACCACCAGCTCGGCCAGATGGGCCTGACCCTCGAGAAGTACCTCGAGCTCCAGGGCAAGACCGCCGAGGAGTTCGACACCGAGACCCGCGAAGCCGCGGTCAAGGGCATCAAGACCCAGTTCGTCCTCGACGAGCTGGTCAAGCAGGAGAACCTCAACGTCAGCCAGGAGGAGCTCACCGAGCACCTCATGCGCCGCGCCGCCTCCTCCGGCATGTCCCCCGACCAGTTCGCCCAGGCCGTCGTCGAGCAGGGCCAGGTCCCGCTCCTCGTCGGCGAGGTCGCCCGCGGCAAGGCCCTGGCCGCCGTGGTCGAGAAGGCCACGGTCAAGGACACCAACGGTGAGATCGTCGACCTGGACGACGAGGAGGAGGAGACGGAGGCCGCCGAGGCCGCCGCCGAGTCCACCGAGTCCGGTGACGACAAGGCCGAGGAGAAGACCGAGGGCTGATCCCCCGGCGCTTCCCTCAGACGGACGCAGAACGGGCCCCGGACGATCAGTGCCGGGGCCCGTTCCGCATACGGTGGACGGGCCCCGCGAGGGGCGCGGGCACCGCGCGGGCAACCACACCGCATCCGCGCCCCGGCGACGAGCGCGCACCCGCACGGCGGGATGCCGCACCCGCGCCCCGCGGAGCGCTACGCCCCCGGCGAACACCCGCGGAACCGGGATGGCCGCGCAGGCCCACCGCGTTAGGGTCCATGAATACGAGGGCAGGGGAGTCTCCGAATCGGCTTCCAGCCCCGCAGGGAAACGTGAGACGGCCCGGCGCCGTCGTAAGACGAGCAGGTGGATACGTGACGAATCTGATGCCCTCAGCCGCCGGCGAGCCCTCCATCGGTGGCGGCCTCGGCGACCAGGTCTACAACCGGCTGCTCGGCGAGCGGATCATCTTCCTCGGCCAGCCGGTCGACGACGACATTGCCAACAAGATCACCGCGCAGCTTCTGCTCCTTGCCTCCGACCCGGACAAGGACATCTTCCTGTACATCAACAGCCCCGGCGGTTCGATCACGGCCGGCATGGCGATCTACGACACCATGCAGTACATCAAGAACGACGTGGTGACGATCGCCATGGGTCTCGCGGCCTCGATGGGACAGTTCCTGCTCAGCGCGGGCACCCCCGGCAAGCGATTCGCCCTGCCGAACGCCGAGATCCTGATCCACCAGCCCTCCGCCGGCCTGGCCGGCTCCGCGTCGGACATCAAGATCCACGCCGAGCGGCTGCTGCACACCAAGAAGCGCATGGCCGAGCTCACGGCCCAGCACACCGGCCAGACGGTCGAGCAGATCACCCGCGACTCGGACCGCGACCGCTGGTTCGACGCCTTCGAGGCCAAGGAGTACGGCCTCATCGACGACGTCATCGCGACCGCCGCCGGTATGCCGGGTGGCGGCGGCACGGGCGCCTGAGCCTTCCCCCGCCCCGAGCCGACCGCCTCAGCCTCTTTACAGGAGACACTGTGAACGACTTCCCCGGCAGCGGCCTGTACGACCGCTCGCGTGCCGAGTACACCGGCGCGACCGCCGAGTCCCGCTACGTCATTCCGCGCTTCGTCGAGCGCACCTCCCAGGGTGTGCGCGAGTACGACCCGTACGCGAAGCTCTTCGAGGAGCGCGTGATCTTCCTCGGCGTGCAGATCGACGACGCCTCCGCCAACGACGTCATGGCGCAGCTCCTGTGCCTGGAGTCGATGGACCCGGACCGCGACATCTCGGTCTACATCAACAGCCCCGGCGGCTCCTTCACGGCGCTCACGGCCATCTACGACACGATGCAGTACGTGAAGCCGGACATCCAGACGGTCTGCATGGGCCAGGCCGCCTCCGCCGCGGCCGTGCTGCTGGCCGCCGGCACGCCCGGCAAGCGCATGGCGCTGCCGAACGCCCGCGTCCTGATCCACCAGCCGTACAGCGAGACCGGGCGTGGTCAGGTCTCCGACCTGGAGATCGCCGCCAACGAGATCCTGCGAATGCGCGCGCAGCTCGAGGAGATGCTGGCCAAGCACTCCACCACGCCGGTCGAGAAGATCCGCGAGGACATCGAGCGTGACAAGATCCTGACGGCCGAGGACGCGCTGAGCTACGGCCTGATCGACCAGATCATCACCACCCGGAAGATGGACAACTCCTCCCTGCGCTAGGCGGGAGGCGGTAACGTCTGCCGCCCCTTGGCACGGTTCGGCGCGGTTCACGCCGAAGCGAACCGTGCCAAGGGGGGCCCGGACGGGGGGCCCGGCAAGGTACCGTCGGACATAAGGCAGCACCAGGAGTCAGCCGGACGTTGACGCGTCGACGTCCGGGCGTCTCCCAGGCGAAGGGGAAGCACACCGTGGCACGCATCGGTGACGGCGGCGATCTGCTCAAGTGCTCGTTCTGCGGCAAGAGCCAGAAGCAGGTCAAGAAGCTCATCGCAGGGCCCGGTGTGTACATCTGCGACGAGTGCATCGATCTCTGCAACGAGATCATCGAGGAAGAGCTCGCCGAGACCAGCGAGGTGCGCTGGGAGGAGCTCCCGAAGCCCCGCGAGATCTACGAGTTCCTCGAGAGCTACGTGGTGGGCCAGGAGGCGGCCAAGAAGGCCCTCTCCGTCGCGGTGTACAACCACTACAAGCGCGTCCAGGCAGGCGAGAACGGCGGCGCCCAGGGCCGTGAGGACGCCATCGAGCTGGCGAAGTCCAACATCCTGCTGCTGGGCCCCACGGGCTCCGGCAAGACCCTGCTCGCCCAGACCCTCGCCCGCATGCTGAACGTCCCGTTCGCCATCGCCGACGCCACGGCGCTCACCGAGGCGGGGTACGTCGGCGAGGACGTCGAGAACATCCTGCTGAAGCTGATCCAGGCCGCCGACTACGACGTCAAGAAGGCCGAGACCGGGATCATCTACATCGACGAGATCGACAAGGTCGCGCGGAAGAGTGAAAACCCGTCGATCACGCGCGACGTGAGCGGCGAGGGCGTCCAGCAGG
Organism: Streptomyces sp. NPDC018947; assembly: GCF_044390505.1. Lineage (NCBI taxonomy): Bacteria > Bacillati > Actinomycetota > Actinomycetes > Kitasatosporales > Streptomycetaceae > Streptomyces > Streptomyces sp. NPDC018947. The sequence goes on along the minus strand of NZ_JBIRZD010000001.1, from coordinate 804,224 downwards.
CCCTGCTCAAGATCCTCGAGGGCACCACGGCCTCCGTCCCGCCGCAGGGCGGACGCAAGCACCCGCACCAGGAGTTCATCCAGATCGACACGACGAACGTGCTGTTCATCGTGGGCGGTGCCTTCGCGGGCCTGGAGAAGATCATCGAGGGCCGGGCCGGCGCCAAGGGCATCGGCTTCGGCGCGACGATCCGCTCCAAGCGGGAGATCGAGTCCAAGGACCAGTTCGAGCAGGTCATGCCCGAGGACCTGGTGAAGTTCGGGATGATCCCGGAGTTCATCGGCCGGCTGCCGGTCATCACCTCGGTCCACAACCTGGACCGCGAGGCCCTGCTCCAGATCCTGGTCGAGCCGCGCAACGCGCTGGTGAAGCAGTACCAGCGCCTGTTCGAACTCGACGGCGTGGAGCTGGACTTCGAGCGCGAGGCCCTCGAGGCCATCGCCGACCAGGCCATCCTGCGCCAGACCGGCGCCCGCGGCCTGCGCGCCATCATGGAGGAAGTCCTCCAGGGCGTCATGTACGAGGTCCCGTCCCGCAAGGACGTGGCCCGCGTCGTCATCACGGCCGACGTGGTCCTCTCCAACGTCAACCCGACGCTCATTCCCCGGGATTCGCGGGGCCGCGGCCCGGGCGAGCAGAAGACGGCGTAGCCGTCGCCGTACACACACGGAAGGGGCCCGGTCGACCGACCGGGCCCCTTCCGTTCCGCACCCGCCGCGTCAGGCCTTGACGCGGACCTCCTTGCGGAGCTTGGCCGTGATCTCGGCCGCCTCGCCGGGGTCGGTCGTCTTGCCCCCGGCGATGTCCAGCAGGTTCATCGGCATGACGAAGCCGAGCGTGCTGTGGTCGCCCCAGACGCAGTACGTCATGGTCATCGACTTCGGCTCGTTGGCGCCGCCGTCGGAGTTGTCGACCTTGGCCTCCTGGCACTTGATGACCGCGCCGTCGAGGGAGGAGGGCTTGTACTCCTTCGGGTCGCCGACCAGGGAGACGTCCTCGTCCTCGCCGCCCTCCTGGCTCTCCTTCTTCATGTGGGCGAACATCGCGTCGACGGCCTTCTCCGGGTCGTCGATCGTGCCGTAGACGCCGCCGAACGAGAGCATCTTGGAGGCCAGCGGGTTCTCCTCGTTCTTCGCCTCGTAACCGGCGCTGACGTCCTTGGGGTTCTTCACCCCCCAGTTCTCGGCGTCCTTCATGTCGCTCTCGTCCATGGTGTTGCTGTCGCTCTCGGACTTCTTGTACTCGCCGAGCACCGTGGCCGGGGTCGTCAGCTTGTGGGGGCCGTCGTCGGGGATGCCGCCCGCGTTGCTGCCACCGCCCCCGCCGATCACGAAGTACGCGCCCACGCCGATCGCCGCCACGACCGCGACCGCGCCGATGATCAGGCCCGTCTTCTTCTTGCCGCCGGCCGGGGCCGGGGGCTGGGGCATGCCGTAGGGCTGCTGGCCGTAGGGGGCCTGCGGCGGGACGCCGCCCTGCCCGGGCTGCTGCGGGTAGCCGTAACCCGGCTGGGCGGGGGGTGCCTGCTGCGGGTAGCCGTAGCCGGGCTGCGCGGGAGGCGTCTGCTGGGGGTAGCCGTAGCCGGGCTGGGGGGCCTGCGGCTGCTGGCCGTACGGTCCCGGCTGGCCGTACGGCCCGGGCTGCTGGGGCTGCCCGCCGTACGGGCCCGGCTGGTTCTGACTCATTCCTGGGTTCCCCTCCAGATGTTTACGTGGTGCTGACATCCTGACGCAGACCTGGCGTGCGCAGGTCACCGGGGGCCCGCACCGTTACAAAGGAAAGGCGTTTCGGGACACGGTCGTGACGCCCTTAAACTGAGCGCGTGACCGAGAACGCTCAGCAGCAGCCACCAGCGCCCGACACCGAACTGCCGACCCAGTACGCGCCGGCCGACGTAGAGGGGCCGCTGTACGAGCGCTGGGTAGAGCGGGGCTACTTCGAGGCGGACGCGAAGAGCGACAAGCCGCCGTTCACCGTCGTCATCCCGCCGCCGAACGTCACGGGCAGCCTGCACCTCGGGCACGCCTTCGAGCACACGCTCATCGACGCCCTGACCCGCCGCAAGCGGATGCAGGGCTACGAGACGCTGTGGCAGCCCGGCATGGACCACGCCGGCATCGCCACGCAGAACGTCGTCGAGCGGGAGCTGGCCAAGGAGGGTAAGTCCCGCCACGACCTCGGCCGCGAGGCCTTCGTCGAGCGCGTCTGGAAGTGGAAGGGCGAGTCCGGCGGGCAGATCTCCGGCCAGATGCGCCGCCTCGGTGACGGCGTCGCCTGGACGCGTGAGCGCTTCACGATGGACGAGGGCCTGTCCCAGGCCGTCCAGACCATCTTCAAGCGGCTCTACGACGACGAGCTGATCTACCGCGCCGAGCGCATCATCAACTGGTGCCCGCGCTGCCTGACCGCGATCTCCGACATCGAGGTCGAGTACCAGGACGACGACGGCGAGCTCGTCTCCATGAAGTACGGCGACGGGGACGAGACCATCGTCGTCGCCACCACCCGTGCCGAGACGATGCTCGGTGACACGGCGGTCGCCGTCCACCCCGGCGACGAGCGCTACAAGCACCTCGTCGGCAAGCTCATCAAGCTCCCGCTGACCGACCGTTCCATCCCGGTCGTCGCCGACGAGCACGTCGACCCCGAGTTCGGCACGGGCGCCGTCAAGGTGACGCCCGCGCACGACCCGAACGACTTCGAGATCGGCCAGCGGCACGACCTGCCGTCCCTCACCGTGATGGACGAGCACGCGGTCATCACCGTCCACGGCCCCTTCCAGGGCCTGGACCGGCTGGAGGCCCGCTCCGCCATCGTCGCCGCGCTGCGCGCCGAGGGCCGGATCGTCGCCGAGAAGCGGCCCTACGTCCACTCGGTGGGCCACTGCTCGCGCTGCAAGACCACCATCGAGCCGCGCCTGTCCATGCAGTGGTGGGTCAAGGTCGGCCCGCTGGCCAAGGCCGCGGGCGACGCGGTCCGCGACGGCCGGGTCAAGATCCACCCGCAGGAGATGGAGAAGCGGTACTTCGACTGGGTCGACAACCTCCACGACTGGTGCATCTCGCGGCAGTTGTGGTGGGGCCACCGCATCCCCGTCTGGTACGGCCCGAACGGCGAGGTCGTCTGCGTCGGCCCCGACGACGAGGCCCCCACGGGCGAGGGCTGGCACCAGGACACCGACGTCCTCGACACCTGGTTCTCCTCCGGCCTGTGGCCCTTCTCCACGCTGGGCTGGCCCGAACAGACCGAGTCGCTCGCGAAGTTCTACCCGAACTCCGTCCTGGTCACCGGCTACGACATCCTCTTCTTCTGGGTCGCCCGGATGATGATGTTTGGCCTGTACGCGATGGACGGCACCCCGCCGTTCCACACCATCGCCCTGCACGGCATGGTCCGCGACCAGTTCGGCAAGAAGATGTCGAAGTCCTTCGGCAACGCGGTCAACCCGCTGGACTGGATGGACAAGTACGGCTCCGACGCCCTGCGCTTCACCCTGGCGCGTGGTGCCAACCCGGGCGTGGACGTCCCGATCGGCGAGGACTGGGTCCAGGGCTCGCGCAACTTCGCCAACAAGATCTGGAACGCCACGCGCTTCGCGCTGATGAACGGCGCCACGGTCGACGGCCCGCTGCCCGAGCCGTCGGCGATGTCCGCCACCGACCGGTGGATCCTGTCGCGGCTGAACTCGGTCGTCGCCGAGGTGGACGCGTACTACGACGACTTCCAGTTCGCCAAGCTGTCCGACGCGCTGTTCCACTTCGCGTGGGACGAGGTCTTCGACTGGTACGTCGAGTTGTCCAAGACCACCTTCCAGGCGGGCGGCGAGGCCGCCGAGGTCTCCAAGCGGGTCCTCGGTGAGGTCCTGGACGTCACGCTCAGGCTGCTGCACCCGGTCGTCCCCTTCGTCACCGAGACGCTGTGGACCACCCTCACGGGCGGCGAGTCGGTCGTCGTCGCCGAGTGGCCGGCCGACAGCGGCTTCCGGGACGCGGACGCCGAGCGCGAGATCGAGACGGTCCAGTCCGTCATCACCGAGGTGCGGCGGTTCCGGGCGGACCAGGGCCTCCAGCCGGGGCAGCGGGTGCCGGCCCGGCTGACGGTGGACGGCACGGCGCTCGCCCCGCACGAGGCGGCGATCCGGCAGCTCCTGCGGCTCCAGCCGGAGGGGGAGTCCTTCACGGCCACGGCGACGCTGCCCGTGGCGGGGGCCGAGGTCGCGCTGGACCTGTCCGGGGTCATCGACTTCGCGGCGGAGCGGAAGAGGCTGGCGAAGGACCTCGCCGCCGCCGAGAAGGAGAAGGCGCAGGCCGAGGGCAAGCTCGGCAACGAGGCGTTCCTGGCCAAGGCGCCGGATCATGTCGTGGACAAGATCCGGGGGCGACTGGCCAAGGCGGAGGACGACATCGCGCGGATCGCCGCGCAGCTCGAGCGGTTGCCGCAGGCGTAGTCCGGACGCCGCCGTACGTGCGTGAAGGCCCCGGGGCTTGTCCGGCTCCGGGGCCTTCGGGCGCCGTGGGGGCGCTGTGCGGGCCCGGCGCGGGCGGGCGCCTCCCCCGTCCCGGCTCCGCTCGAGCGGGGGTGCCCCGCCGCCCACCCGTGCCGCCCCGGGGCACGACGGCCCGCGCCCACGGGCCTACGGGCTGCCCGCGGCCACGGAGGGCGGTGGTGCTCCGTAGACTGGGGTTCGTGAGTGAGCTCCCCCCGCGTGACAGTAACGAGGAGTCCGACCCGGTCGGCTCCTTCGAAGAGATCGTCGCCGCCGAGACCGAACGCGACCCGGATCTCGCGGTCATCGAGGCCGGCAGCCGCACCCTGCGCACGCAGGGCGGGCCGCCGCAGGCCGACGTGCCGGCGCGCCCCGAGGACCCCGAGGTGGACAAGGCGCTGCGCTCGGTGGAGGCGGAGCTCGCCACCCGCTGGGGCGAGACCAAGCTGGAGCCCTCCGTGGCCCGGATCGCCGCGCTGATGGACGTGCTGGGCGAGCCGCAGCGCTCGTACCCGTCCATCCACATCACCGGCACCAACGGCAAGACCTCCACCGCCCGCATGATCGAGGCCCTGCTCGGCGCCTTCGAGCTGCGCACCGGCCGGTACACCTCGCCGCACGTGCAGTCGATCACCGAGCGCATCAGCCTGGACGGCGCGCCGATCTCCGCCGAGCGGTTCGTCGAGACGTACGAGGACGTCAAGCCGTACGTCGAGATGGTGGACGCGCAGCAGGAGTACCGGCTGTCCTTCTTCGAGGTGCTGACCGGCATGGCCTACGCGGCCTTCGCCGACGCGCCCGTGGACGTGGCCGTCGTCGAGGTCGGGATGGGCGGCTCCTGGGACGCCACCAACGTGATCGACGGCGACGTCGCCGTCATCACCCCCATCGACCTGGACCACACCGACCGACTCGGTGAGACGCCCGGCGCGATCGCCGGCGAGAAGGCCGGGATCGTCAAGCAGGACGCCACCGTGATCCTGGCCCAGCAGCCGGTGGACGCGGCGCAGGTGCTGCTGAAGAAGGCCGTCGACGTGAACGCCACCGTGGCGCGCGAGGGGCTGGAGTTCGGTGTGGTCGCCCGGCAGGTCGCCGTCGGCGGCCAGCTCATGACCCTGCGCGGGCTGGGCGGCGAGTACCCCGAGGTCTACCTGCCGCTGCACGGCGCCCACCAGGCGCACAACGCGGCGGTCGCGCTGGCCGCGGTCGAGGCGTTCTTCGGCGTCGGCGCCGAGCGCCCCGAGCCGCTGGACCTCGACACCGTGCGCAAGGCCTTCGCCGCCGTCGCCTCGCCGGGCCGGATGGAGGTCGTACGGCGTTCGCCGACCGTCGTGCTGGACGCCGCGCACAATCCGGCGGGCGCCCGCGTCACCGCGGAGGCGGTCGGGGAGGCGTTCCAGTTCAGCCGGCTCATCGGAGTGGTCGGCGCGAGCGGCGACAAGAACGTGCGCGGGCTGCTGGAGGCGTTCGAGCCGGTCTTCGCCGAGGTCGTCGTCACCCAGAACTCCAGCCACCGCGCCATGGACGCCGACGAGCTGGCCGCGATCGCCGTCGAGGTGTTCGGCGAGGACCGCGTCCAGGTGGAGCCGAGGCTGCCGGACGCCCTGGAGGCCGCGATCACGCTGGCCGAGGAGGAGGGCGAGTTCGCCGGCGGCGGCGTGCTCGTCACCGGTTCCGTCATCACCGTCGGTGAGGCCCGACTGCTCCTGGGGAGGGGCTGAGAAACCGTGCGTACGCTCTGCGCTTCGACCCTGATCGGCGAGTTCTTCGTGATCGGCTTCGCCGGACTCGTCGCCATGAAGGACCCCGACCTGTCCATGGGCACCGTGTGGACGGTCAGCGGTGTCGCGATGTTCCTGTGCGTGCTGCTGTGCGGCGTGGTGACCCGGCCGGGCGGTGTCGCCTTCGGCTGGGCCCTGCAGATCGCCCTGATCGCCTCCGGCGTCTTCGTGCCGACGATGTTCTTCTTGGGCGCGGTGTTCGCCGCCCTGTGGTGGGCATCGGTGCACTACGGGCGGAAGATCGACGAGGCGAAGGCGAGGTTCGCGGCCCAGGCCGAGGCCGCCGCGGCTGACGCTGCGTGACGGACGTCGCGACACGCCCGGTAACCTCAGTCATCACCTTGTACCACCGCACACTCGTACAGCCCAAGGAGCCCTCGTGAGCCAGCGCACCCTCGTCCTCCTCAAGCCCGACGCCGTCCGTCGTGGCCTGACCGGCGAGATCATCAGCCGTATCGAACGCAAGGCGGGCTGGCAGATCACCGCGCTGGAGCTGCGCACCCTGGACATCGACACCCTGGAGCAGCACTACGGCGAGCACAAGGGCAAGCCGTTCTACGAGCCGCTGGTCGCGTTCATGTCCTCCGGGCCGGTCGTCGCCATGGTCGTCGAGGGCGAGCGGGTCATCGAGGGCGTGCGCGCCCTGGCCGGCCCGACCGACCCGATCGCCGCGGCCCCGGGATCCATCCGCGGCGACTTCGGCGTCATCGTCCGGGAGAACCTGATCCACGCCTCCGACTCCGAGGAGTCGGCCGAGCGCGAGCTGAAGATCTTCTTCCCGGGCCGGGCCTGATCCCGTGCCGCAACACGCCGGACGGACTTTTTTCTGACACTTCGTCAGGCGAATGGCCTACGGTGGAGCGGGGCGGTCGCGTAAAAGCGACCGCCCTGTGGCATATGCGCGCCTGATCGGGGGAACGGATGCCACCGTTGGCCCGTCTCCACAAGCGAGGCGCCGCGTCATCTGCTGACAATGGCGAAGACCCTCGCGCAGTGTTCGTGAAAGCGCGTCTACGATGGAAGCCTCCACGCGTCACTGCACCCACCTCGCCGACCTGAAAAGCCCTCAAAAGCTCCTGGGAAGGCCAGTCGAATCCTGATGGGGAACTCAATGTCGTTCATCGGCCGTGACATGGCTGTCGACCTCGGGACCGCCAACACGCTGGTGTACGTCAGGGGTCGCGGGATCGTACTCAACGAGCCGTCCGTCGTCGCGATCAACACCAACACCGGTGGCATCCTCGCGGTCGGCGCCGAAGCGAAGAAGATGATCGGCCGCACGCCGGGCAACATCGTCGCCGTGCGTCCGCTGAAGGACGGCGTGATCGCCGACTTCGAGATCACCGAGCGGATGCTCCGCTACTTCATCCTGAAGATCCACAAGCGGCGTTATCTGGCTCGTCCGCGGGTCGTCGTCTGTGTGCCCTCGGGCATCACGGGCGTCGAGCGCCGCGCCGTCATCGAGGCGTCGTCCCAGGCCGGTGCCCGGCAGGTGCACATCATCGAGGAGCCCATGGCCGCGGCCATCGGCTCGGGCCTGCCGGTCCACGAGGCCACGGGCAACATGGTGGTCGACATCGGCGGCGGCACCACGGAGGTCGCGGTCATCTCGCTCGGCGGCATCGTCACCGCCCAGTCCATCCGCGTCGCGGGTGACGAACTGGACAACGCGATCATCCAGCACGTGAAGAAGGAGTACAGCCTTCTGCTGGGTGAGCGCACCGCCGAACAGATCAAGATCACGATCGGCTCCGCGTACGACCTCGACTCCGACGAGCACACCGAAATCCGCGGCCGGGACCTCGTCTCCGGACTGCCCAAGACCGTCGTCATCTCGGCCGCCGAAGTGCGCAAGGCGATCGAGGAACCGGTCAACGCGATCGTCGACGCCGTCAAGACGACCCTCGACAAGTGTCCGCCGGAGCTGTCCGGCGACATCATGGACCGGGGCATCGTCCTGACCGGCGGCGGCGCGCTGCTGCGCGGTCTCGACGAGCGGCTGCGCCGGGAGACCGGTATGCCGATCCACATCGCCGAGGACCCGCTGGACAGCGTGGCGCTCGGCTCCGGAAAGTGCGTCGAGGAGTTCGAGGCGCTCCAGCAGGTGCTGGACGCCCAGCCCCGCAGATGACGTCACACTTCGGTTCCGCCGTACGAGACGATCTCCTCTCGTGCGGCGGATCGTTGATATAGAGACACAAGAACGGGACACGAGCCGCCCAAGGCGCCCGCATCGGACGCCGTGGGGCGTCCGCCTTGAATCCCGAGAATTCCTGAACATCGCAACGTAATTCCCGAATTCCGACGAGGAAGGCACGGCCGTCGCACGTGAGGGACACGAAAGAGAGCCGGCTGCTCCTGGTGCTGCTGATCGCCGTCGCGTTCGCACTGATCACGGTGGACATCCGCGGCGGGGAGGACTCACCGGTCGACGGTGCCCGACAGGCCGCCGCCACCGTCTTCGGTCCGATCGAGAACGGGGTGTCGTCCGCGGTCGACCCGGTCGGCAACGCGGTCTCCGCGATCCGTGACTCGGGCGACCGGCACGACCGGCTCGCAGCCCTGGAGACGGAGAACGCGGCCCTCAAGGCGAAGCTCGGCAGCGACGAGCGCGGCCGCAGCCGCCTCAAGCAGTTCGACAAGATGATGGGCCTCGCCGGCGCCGGACAGTACGGCATCAAGGGCGCCCAGGTCATCGCCATAGGAGCGGCCCAGGGCTTCTCCTGGACCGTCACCATCGACGCCGGTGCCAACGACGGCATCGAACGGGACATGACCGTCCTCAACAGCGACGGCCTGGTCGGACGCGTCACCACCGTCGGCCCCGACACGGCCACCGTGCTGCTCGCCAACGACCCCGACTTCACCGTCGGCACCCGCATGGAGGCCGGGGACGAACTCGGCTTCGCCTCCGGCCAGGGCGACCGCCCGCTGCGCGTCGAACTCCTCAACGGCAAGGCCGACGTGAAGAAGGGCGATCGCCTGGTCACCTTCGGCTCCCAGGCCGACAAGCCCTTCGTGCCCGGCGTCCCGGTCGGCACCATCACCCGCGTCGACCCCTCGGGCGGCGACCTGACCCGCACGCTCTACGTCACGCCGTTCGTCTCCTTCACCAAGCTCGACATCGTGGGCGTCGTCGTCCAGGCCCCGCGGAAGGACCCGCGCGACACGGTGCTCCCGGACAAGCCGCAGCCGAAACCCACGCCCACCGTGACGGTGACCGTGACGCCGTCCGCCGAGGCCCCCGCCGACGGACAGCCGCAGACCGAGCAGCCCGAGCAGTAGGAGCTTTCACCCCATGCGCGTCAACCGGATCCTGCTGTCCGTCTCCCTGGTCGTCGTCGCCCTGGTGATCCAGGTCAGCGTCCTCGCCCGTCTCCACCTGCCCGGCGCCGTCCCCGACCTGCTGCTGCTCACCGTCCTCGGCCTCGCCCTGGTCTACGGCCATGTCGGCGGCGCCCTCGTCGGCTTCGGCGCCGGACTCCTCGCCGACATCGCCCCGCCCGCCGACCACGCCGCCGGCCGCTACGCCCTGGTGCTGTGCGTCATCGGCTACCTCGCCGGGCTCGCCAAACCCGACAACGGCCGGCTCAGGTCGGCCACCGGTCCGATGGTCGTCGTGGTCGCCGCGGCCGTCGGCACCACCCTGCTCTACGCCGGCGTCGGCGCCCTCGTCGGCGACACCGCCGCCCGCCACGTCGGCCTGCCCGGCCTGCTGTTCACGGCCGCGCTGTACGACCTGCTGCTCGCGCCCTTCGTCGTCCCCGGCATCATGGCGCTCGCCCGGCGCGCCGAGAACGACCCGCTGGCCGACGCGGGCTCTCCCGCCCAGGGCACCGACATCTCCTCCGGCTGGCTGTCCTCGGGCACCGGACTGCGCATCGGGCAGCAGCGCGGCGGGCTGCGCGTGAAGGCGGCGCGGGCACGGGTGGCCCGGGCCGGACGCATCAAGGGGGTCAAGCGGCTGTGACGGAGCGGCAGCACACGACGAGCAGCACACACTTCGCGAGGGGGCAGCAGCCGCAGTGACGCATTCCCACCCGTCGCCCGCCACCACCTTCAACGGAATGGGCTGCGCCCATGACTAACATCCCCGAGACCGGCCGGAACACCCGCGTCCAGACCCGCCTCGTCGTCATCCAGATCCTCGTCCTCTCCCTCCTCGGCACCCTCGGCGGCCGCCTCTGGTACCTCCAGATCCGGCAGGGCGACGAGTACGCCAAGGAGGCCTCCGGCAACCACGTCCAGCAGGTCGTCCAGCCCGCCACCCGCGGCTCGATCCTGGACGCGCGCGGCGTGGCGCTCGCCGACAACGAGACCCGCCTCGTCGTCTCCGCCTCCCGCACCGAGCTGCTGAAGATGAAGGACGACGGCAAGGCGGTCCTCACCAAGCTCGCCGGCGTCCTCGGCATGCAGCCGCAGGAGGTCATGGACAAGGTCCGGCTGTGCGACGCCAAGACGCCGCAGCCCTGCTGGAACGGTTCGCCCTACCAGCCGATCCCGGTTACGGACGAGGCCACCCCCAAGCAGGCCCTCCAGATCCGCGAGCGCGCCGAGGACTTCCCCGGCATCACCGCCGAGCCCATGGCCGTACGCCGCTACGCCGCCCCCGGCAAGTCCAACGCCGCTCAGGTCCTCGGCTACCTCTCCCCGGTCACCGACGAGGAGATCCAGAAGGCCCAGGACACCGACTCGCCCTTCCTGCGCTCCGACCAGGTCGGCCGCTCCGGGCTGGAGCGCCAGTACGACAAGGCGCTGCGCGGCAAGGCCGGCGTGACCCGCTACGAGGTGGACAACCTCGGCCGGGTCATCGGCGAGGCCGAGTCCGACCCCGGCAAGCCCGGCTCCAACCTCGTCACCAGCATCGACTCCCGCGTCCAGCGCGTCGCCGAGTACGAGCTGAACGAGGCGATGAAGGCCGCCCGCAAGGAGATGGACCGCAACACCGGCCGCACCTACGAGGCCGACGCCGGCGCCGTCGTCGTGATGGAGGCCAAGACCGGCCGCGTCGTCGCCATGGCCTCCAACCCGACGTACGACCCCAACGCCTGGGTCGGCGGCATCTCCGCCAAGGACTACAAGAAGCTCACCGGCAAGGACTCCAACTACCCGCTCCTCAACCGGGCCATCCAGGGCCAGGCCGCCCCCGGCTCCATCTTCAAGGTGGTCTCCTCGGCCGCCGCGGTGGAGGCCGGCTACGACTTCGACGGCAGCTACGCCTGCTCCAGCTCCTACTCCGTCGGCGGCCAGGTCTTCAAGAACTTCGAGTCCGCCGACAACGGCTCCATCAGCATCGGCCGCGCCCTGGAGCTCTCCTGCGACACCGTCTACTACCGGCTCGCGCACGAGCAGTGGAAGAAGGACGGCGGGATGAACCCCAAGAACCCGAAGGACTACTTCTACAAGGCCGCCCACGAGTTCGGCCTCGGCAAGGAGACCGGCATCGACCTCCCCAACGAGGTCTCCGGCCGCGTCCCCGACCGCAAGTGGAAGCAGGACTACTGGAAGGCCAACAAGGACGCCTGGTGCAAGACGGGCAAGAAGGACGGCTCCTACGTCGAGAAGATCGCGTACGAGAACTGCCTCGAGGGCAACAAGATGCGCGCCGGTGACTCCATCAACTACTCCATCGGCCAGGGCGACACCCTCGTCACCCCCATCCAGATGGCCACCGTCTACGCGGCCCTCTCCAACGGCGGCACCATGTGGGACCCGACCATCGGCAAGGCCATCGTCAGCCCCGACGGCAAGCGGGTCGAGGAGATCAAGCCCACGGCGCACGGCAAGCTGCCCATAAGCAAGACCACGCTGGCCAAGATGGACGACGCCCTCGCCGGCGTCGCCACCCGCGGTACCGCCGCCTGGCGGTTCGGCGGCTGGCCGCAGGACGAGATCCCGATGCACGCCAAGACGGGTACCGCCGAGGTCTACGGCAAGCAGACCACCTCGTGGTTCGCGACGTACACCAAGGACTACGCGATCGTCATGACGATCTCCCAGGGCGGTACCGGCTCCGGCGCCTCGGGCCCCGCCGTCCGCAACATCTACAACGCCCTGTACGGCGTCCAGAGCGACGGGTCGATCGACAGGAAGAAGGCGCTGCTGCCCCAGCCGGCCAAGAGCCTGCCGAAGATCAAGGCGGACGGCACCATCACCTCCCCGAAGGTCTCCAAGGACCCGGTGAAGGACCTCCAGTCGCAGCAGAAGGCCGCGGAGGAGGGCGGGAACGCCCCCGCGGGGCAGCAGGACCAGAACCAGCAGGCCACCGTGAACCCGCCCGACACCGGGAACCGGCAGACCCGCAGGCGGAAGCGGAGGGTATGCGCATGACCGGAGCCAACAGCTTCCAGGTCTCCGGATACGGACCGAAGCGGGCGGGCTGGACCCGCCTGCTCGCCCGCGACTCCATGGCCCGGCGGCTCGACTGGCCGATACTGCTGTCGGCCGTGGCGCTGTCCCTGCTGGGCTCGCTGCTCGTCTACTCCGCCACCCGCAACCGCACCGAGCTCAACCAGGGCGATCCGTACTACTTCCTGACGCGGCATCTGCTCAACACCGGCATCGGACTCGCCCTGATGGTCGGCACGCTCTGGCTCGGCCACCGCGCCCTGCGCACGGCCGTACCGGTGCTCTACGGGGCCTCGGTCTTCCTGATCCTGCTCGTGCTCACGCCGCTCGGCTCGACCATCAACGGCGCCCACTCCTGGATCAAGCTGCCCGGCGGCTTCTCGCTCCAGCCGTCGGAGTTCGTGAAGATCACGATCATCCTGGGCATGGCGATGCTGCTCGCGGCCCGCGTGGACGCCGGCGACCGGCCCTACCCCGACCACCGGACCGTGCTCCAGGCGCTCGGCCTGGCCACCGTGCCCATGCTGATCGTGATGCTCATGCCGGACCTCGGCTCGGTCATGGTCATGGTCATCATCGTGCTGGGCGTCCTGCTCGCCTCCGGTGCCTCCAACCGCTGGATCTTCGGGCTCCTGGGCGCGGGCACCGCCGGCGCGCTCGCCGTCTGGCAGCTCGGCATCCTGGACGACTACCAGATCGCCCGCTTCGCCGCCTTCGCCAACCCCGAGCTCGACCCGGCCGGCGTCGGCTACAACACCAACCAGGCGCGCATCGCCATCGGCTCGGGCGGCCTCACCGGCTCCGGGCTCTTCCACGGCTCCCAGACCACGGGCCGCTTCGTGCCGGAGCAGCAGACCGACTTCGTCTTCACCGTCGCCGGCGAGGAACTGGGCTTCCTCGGCGCCGGCCTCATCGTCGTCCTGCTCGGTGTGGTGCTCTGGCGGGCGTGCCGGATCGCCCGGGACACGACCGACCTGTACGGCACGATCGTGGCCGCCGGGATCGTCGCCTGGTTCGCCTTCCAGGCCTTCGAGAACATCGGCATGACACTGGGCATCATGCCGGTCACCGGCCTGCCGCTGCCCTTCGTCTCGTACGGCGGCTCCTCCATGTTCGCCGTGTGGATGGCGGTCGGGCTGCTTCAGTCGATCAAGGTGCAACGGCCCATGTCGGCCTAGCCGAGCGCGGTGGGGCGAGTGCCCCGGGGCCCGCTCCTCCGCCCGCGGCCGCACCCCGTGACCCGGGCGGCCGCCGCCACTAGATTCGGACCATGGCGCACACCGAGCGCGAGATCGAGCGGAAGTACGAGTCGGACGGCGGCGGTCTCCCCGACCTGACCGGCGTCCCCGGTGTCGCGGCCGTCGTCGACCGGGGCGTCGCCCACCTCGACGCCACCTACTACGACACCGCCGACGGACGCCTCGCCGCCTCCTCGGTCACCCTGCGCCGGCGCACCGGCGGCTCCGACGCGGGCTGGCACCTCAAACTCCCCGTCGCCCCCGGCGTACGGGACGAGATCCGCGCCCCGCTCGGCGACGACGTCCCCGGCGCCCTCGCCGCCCTGGTCCGCTCCCGCGTCCGCGACCGCCCGCTGCTGCCCGTCGTCCGCCTGCGCACCGACCGCGACGTCCGCCACCTCGTCGACGCGGACGGCCGCCTCCTCGCCGAGGTCAGCGCCGACGCGGTGCGCGCCGACCGGCTCACCGGCGCCGCCCGCACCGTCCGGTGGACCGAGATCGAGGCCGAACTCGCCGAGGGCGGCGACCCCGCCTTCCTCGACACCGTCGGCGCACGGCTGCTCGCTGCCGGCCTGCGCCCCGGCGCGCACGCGTCCAAACTGGCCCGCGCCCTCGCCGCGACGGCACCGGAGCAGCGCCGCGAGCCGGAGGCCCCGCCGCCCGTCACCGCCGGCGACCACGTCCTCGCCCATCTGCGCGCCCAGCGGGACGCCCTCGTGGCCCTCGACCCGGCCGTGCGCCGCGACCTGCCCGACGCCGTGCACCGGATGCGCGTCGCCACCCGCAGGCTGCGTGGCGCCTTCCGGTCCTACGCCAAGATCCTCGACCCGGCCGTCACCGGTCCCGTGGGCGCGGAACTCGCCCGGCTGGCCGCGGAACTCGGCGCCGGACGCGACCAGGAGGTGCTCACCGAACGCCTCGCCGCGGCCCTGGACGACCTGCCGCCCGCCCTGGTCACCGGACCCGTCCGCGCCCGCCTGCGGACCTGGTCGCGGGCCCGGTACGGAGCCTCCCGGCGCCGGCTGGCCGCCGTGCTCGACGGCGACCGCCACCTGGCCCTGCTCGACGCGCTCGACGCCCTGGTCGCGGACCCGCCGCTGCGGGGACCGGCCGCCCACCCGCCGGACCGGGCGCTCGGCGAGGCCGTGCGCAAGGACGTGAAGCGGCTGTCCGCACGGATCGGCCGGGCCCTCGCCCTGCCCCCGGGGCCCGAGCGCGACCTCGCCCTGCACGCGGCCCGCAAGCAGGCCAAGCGCACGCGGTACGCGGCCGAGGCGGCCGGCGCGGCGCTCGGCGACCCGGCACGCGCGCTGGCCCGGTCCGTGAAGTCGCTCCAGGAACTGCTCGGCGACCACCAGGACAGCGTCATGACCCGCGAGGCCCTGCGCGAGCTGGCCGGCGAGGCGCACGCGGCGGGGGAGAGCACCTTCACCTACGGGGTGCTGTACGGCCGCGAGGAGCACCGGGCCGCGCGGGACGAGGCCGCGCTGCCCGGCGTGTGGGAGGCCGTGCGGGCCCGTACCGGACGTGAGGGGTGCGGGGGACCTCGCCGGCCGGGTTACGCTGAATGGTCACCCCTGTCAGCACACGAAGGTTCCGTGAGATGCCTGCCGAAGCCGCCGAGTCTGTGAAGTCTGTTTTTCCGCAGCTCGAAGCTCTGCTCCCGCATGTGCAGAAGCCGATCCAGTACGTCGGCGGAGAGCTCAACTCCACGGTCAAGGACTGGGAATCCTGCGACGTCCGCTGGGCTCTGATGTACCCGGACGCCTACGAGGTCGGCCTGCCCAACCAGGGCGTCATGATCCTCTACGAGGTGCTCAACGAGCAGGAGGGCGTCCTCGCCGAGCGCACCTACAGCGTGTGGCCGGACCTGGAGGCCCTGATGCGGGAGCACGCCGTCCCGCAGTTCACGGTGGACAGCCACCGTCCGGTCAAGGCCTTCGACGTGTTCGGGCTCTCCTTCTCCACCGAGCTCGGCTACACCAACATGCTGGCCGCGCTCGACCTGGCCGGCATCCCGCTGGAGGCCGCGGACCGCGGGATCGACGACCCGATCGTCCTCGCCGGCGGGCACGCGGCGTTCAACCCCGAGCCGATCGCCGACTTCATCGACTGCGCGGTCATCGGCGACGGCGAGCAGGCCGTCCTGGAGATCACCGCGATCGTCCGTGCCTGGAAGGCCGAGGGCCGCCCCGGCGGCCGCGAGGAGCTGCTGCTGCGCCTGGCGAGGACCGGCGGGGTGTACGTCCCCGGCTTCTACGACGTCGAGTACCTCCCCGACGGCCGGATCGCCCGTGTCGTGCCGAACCGCTCGGGCGTGCCGTGGCGCGTGTCCAAGCACACGGTGATGGACCTCGACGAGTGGCCCTACCCCAAGCAGCCCCTCGTCCCGCTGGCCGAGACGGTCCACGAGCGGATGTCCGTGGAGATCTTCCGCGGCTGCACCCGGGGCTGCCGCTTCTGCCAGGCCGGCATGATCACCCGCCCGGTGCGCGAGCGCTCCATCACCGGCATCGGCGAGATGGTCGACAAGGGCCTGAAGGCGACCGGCTTCGAGGAGGTCGGCCTGCTGTCGCTGTCCTCCGCGGACCACTCGGAGATCGGCGACGTCGCCAAGGGCCTCGCCGACCGGTACGAGGAGGACAAGATCGGCCTGTCCCTCCCGTCCACCCGCGTCGACGCCTTCAACATCGACCTCGCCAACGAGCTGACCCGCAACGGCCGCCGTTCCGGCCTCACCTTCGCCCCCGAGGGCGGCTCCGAGCGCATCCGCAAGGTCATCAACAAGATGGTCTCGGAGGAGGACCTGATCCGCACCGTCGCCACGGCGTACGGCAACGGATGGCGCCAGGTGAAGCTGTACTTCATGTGCGGCCTGCCCACCGAGACCGACGACGACGTCCTGCAGATCGCCGACATGGCCACCCGCGTGATCGCCAAGGGCCGTGAGGTCTCCGGCTCCAACGACATCCGCTGCACCGTCTCGATCGGCGGCTTCGTGCCCAAGCCGCACACGCCCTTCCAGTGGGCGCCGCAGCTCTCCGCCGAGCAGACCGACGAGCGCCTGGCCAAGCTGCGCGACAAGATCCGCGGCGACAAGAAGTACGGCCGCTCCATCGGCTTCCGCTACCACGACGGCAAGCCCGGCATCGTCGAGGGCCTGCTCTCCCGCGGCGACCGCCGCATCGGCGCCGTCATCCGCGCCGTCTACGACGACGGCGGCCGCTTCGACGGCTGGCGCGAACACTTCTCGTACGACCGCTGGATGCACTGCGCCGACAAGGCCCTGGAGCCCTTCGGCGTGGACGTCGACTGGTACACGACGCGCGAGCGCTCCTACGAGGAGGTCCTGCCCTGGGACCACCTGGACTCCGGCCTCGACAAGGACTGGCTCTGGGAGGACTGGCAGGACGCCCTCGACGAGACCGAGGTCGAGGACTGCCGCTGGACCCCGTGCTTCGACTGCGGCGTGTGCCCCGCGATGGACACGGAGATCCAGATCGGCCCGACCGGCAAGAAGCTGCTGCCGCTGTCCGTGGTCAAGTAGCGCTTCGGCGCGGTGAATCGGGGCGGGTCCGGATCCGGACCCGCCCCGGCTGCGTCCGTCCAGGTATGCGTCTGGAGAAAACGCCGTACGGCGGGGGTCCGCGGGAGCCGGTCCGGCAGTCGGAGGCCGAGGGGTGCCTCACGGTGGCGATCCGGATCCCCGTCCGCATCGTCGCCCTGGTGGTCGTCGTCCCGGTGCGCCTGGCATGGGACGCGCTCGTCGTCGCCGGCCGGTTCCTGCGCGACACGGTGCTGCGGCCCTTGGGGCGGGCCCTGTTCGTGTGGCCGGCCGTCGGCGTGTGGCGGTACGTCCTCGTGCCCCTGGGCAGGGGCGCCGCCTGGCTCGGGAGCGTCCTGCTCGTCGTACCGGCGGTGTGGCTGTACCGCTGGGTGCTGACGCCGGTCGGGCACGCGCTCGCGTGGGCGGCCCTCGGGATCGGCGCGGGGCTCGCCGCCGCCGGGCGCGGCCTGTACGCCGTCGGTGCCTGGCTCGGGCGGTACCTCGTCGTCCTTCCCGCCGCCTGGCTCCACCGGTGGGTCCTCACACCCGTCGGGCACGTCCTCGCCCGGTGCGGCAGGGGACTGGCCTGGTGCGCACGCGCGGTCGCCCGGGGTCTGGCCGCGGTCGTCGCCGGGGTCGGCACCGCCCTGTACTGGACCGCCCGGATCCTCCTGGTGCTGCCCGCCGTCGCCCTGTGGCGGTGGGTGCTCGCGCCCGTCGGCCGGGGCCTCGCCGTCGTCGGCCGCGAGACCGGGGACGCCCTCGCGCACGCCTGGCGGATCGCCGGCCACCTCTCCCTCGCCGTCGGCCGGGGCCTGGCGGCCCTCTTGCGGTGGCTCGTCGCCGACCCGGCGCGCTGGGTGTACCGGACCCTGCTGACGCCGGCCGGGCACCTGGTGCGGGACGTGCTTTGGCGGCCCCTCGCCGAGGCCTCGCGCGGGGCCGGCCGGGCGGTCCGCCGGGCCCTCGACGCCGCCCGGCTGTCGGCGCGACAGGCGCGTGCCGACGTGCGGCGGGCGCTGTTCGGGGACCCGGCCGGGAAGCGGGCGGTGGGCCGGGGGGAACCATCCGCGGCCGGGGCACGTACTCTTGGTAGCAGTACGACCGCTCTCACGAAGGACTGAACGACACTGGGCAAGCGACAGCCCGAAGGCCCGCCGCCCGTACCCGCGGTGCAGCGCATCCGACTGCGTTACACCAAGCGCGGCCGCCTCCGGTTCACCAGCCACCGTGACTTCCAGCGCGCCTTCGAGCGTGCGCTGCGCCGCGCCGAGGTGCCCATGGCGTACTCGGCGGGGTTCACCCCGCACCCGAAGGTGTCGTACGCCAATGCCGCACCCACCGGCACGGGCAGTGAGGCGGAATACCTGGAGATCGCGCTCACCGAAGCGCGCGACCCGGAGCAGCTCAGGCTGCTCCTCGACGAGTCGCTGCCCGCCGGGCTCGACATCGTCGAGGCGGTCGAGGCCCGGACCTCCGGGCTCGCCGACCGGCTGACGGCCTCCGTGTGGGAGCTGCGGCTGGACGGCGTGGAGGCCGCGGACGCCGAGCGCGCCGTGGCGGCCTTCGACTCGGCCGAGACCGTCGAGGTCCAGCGCCGCACCAAGAACGGCGTCCGCACCTTCGACGCCCGCTCCGCCGTCGTGAGCCTCGAGAACGCGACCACCACCACGAACGGTTCGCCGGCTGATAGGCCGACCGACCGGCCCTGTGCGATACTGCGGCTGGTTGTTCGGCACGTGACGCCTGCCGTTCGACCCGACGACGTCCTGTCCGGTCTCCGCGCCGTGGCCGACCTGGCGCCGCCGGTCCCCGCAGCGGTGACCAGGCTGGCGCAGGGGCTGTTCGATGAAGAGACCGGCACGGTGACCGACCCGCTCGCGCCCGACCGCGAGGCAGCAGCGCCCGAGCCGCAACCGGCCGCCGCGACTGCCGCCGCGAAGGCGCCGGCGTAAGGAAGGTTCCGCGCAGGGACGAGCGTCGTAGCGCCGCCCTCGAACTCGGGAGCCACCTGGGTCGGGCAGCGCACCGACCACAAGACTTTCGCCAGGCCGTGCACGACAAGGGGTACGGAACCGGCGAGACAAGACACGGAGAGCTCCCGAGCGGCGCCCGCGCCCCGGACGGCGGCGACCGCGCATCGCGCGAGCCGCGGACGTCACCGGCGGTCGACACGATCGAACGCCGGACCGGGCGCGGCGCCCGGGAGCCTGACGGGAGAAACCCCCGCATGCTCGAACCGACCGAACCCGCGCAGTCCGCGACGTCCTCGACGGACTCCGAGACGAACACCCCCAGCGACACCCTGCCGCCGCGCCGCCGCCGCAGGGCCGCGTCCCGCCCGGCGGGACCGCCGTCAGGTGCCTCCGGCACGCAGGCGGAGGCCGTCGCTCCGACCGAGGCGACCGCCGCGGCCGAGGAGCCGCAGGAGGCGGCCGAGACGGCCGCTCCGGCCGCCGAGCCCGAGCCCGCCGCCCGCCCGCGGCGCCGTGCCGTGCGCCGTGCCTCCTCGCCCGCCGGGTCGCCGACGGCCGCCGAGGCCGCCGAGACCGTCGTTCCCGCGGCCCCCGCCGCCGAGACGCAGGCCGAGCCCGAGCCGGCCCCGGCCACCGAGGACGCCGCTCCGCGCCGCACGCGCCGCCGCGCCACCCGCACGGTGACCTCGCCCGCCGAGACCGCCGCCGCGGCCTCCGAGCCCGCGCCCGCCGCCGAGGCCACCGAGGCCGCTCCCGCCGAGGCGCCCGCGCCCGCCGGGGACGCCGAGGAGGCGGCTCCGCGCCGTACGCGTCGTCGTGCCACGCGCCGCGCGTCCGCTCCGGCCGGCGCGCCCGCCGGTGCGGAGACGGCGGAGGTCGTGGCCGAGACCGCCGCCCCGGCCTCCGAGCCCGCTCCCGCCGCCGAGGCCGCCGCGCCCGCCACCGAGCCCGCTCCCGCCGAGGCGCCCGCGCCCGCCGGGGACGCCGAGGAGGCGGCTCCGCGCCGTACGCGTCGTCGTGCCACGCGCCGCGCGTCCGCACCGGCCGGTGCCCCCGCCGGTGCGGAGACGGCGGAGGTCGTGGCCGAGCCCGCGCCCGCCGCCGAGGCCGCCGCGCCCGCCGCCGAGCCCGCGCCCGCCGAGGCGCCCGCTCCCGCCGAGGGCGCCGAGGAGGCCGCTCCGCGCCGTGCGCGCCGCCGGTCCACCCGCAAGGCCGCCGGCGGCTTCGCCGAGCCGGCCCGGACCACCGCCGCCGCGTCCGACGAGGGCGACGCCCCCAAGCGCCCGGCGCGTCCCGCCGTCGCCCTGTTCCAGCCCCCGGTCTTCGCCGAGCCCAAGTTCCAGACGCCCGAGCGGGCCGCCGCGGAAGCCGCCGCCGAGGCCGCCGAGGCCGAGCCGGAGCAGGTGACCCCGGCCGCCGCGACCACCGAGGACCACCCGGAGGAGGCCGCCGGTTCCCGCCGTCGCCGCCGTCGCCGTGGCGCGGGTCCCGAGGAGACCGCCGAGGAGCGCACCGCCGCCCCGGCCGCCGCCCCGGCCGCCGCCGAGGACGAGGCCGACGCCGAGTCCGAGGGCGACGAGTCCGGTGACGACCACGGTGACGACGCCGAGGGCTCCGAGGAGTACGGCTCGCGCCGCCGCCGTCGCCGGGGCGGCCGTCGCCGTCGCCGGGGCGACCTGGCCGAGGGCTCCGACGAGCCCGCGGACGGCGACCTCGAGCACGCCGCCGAGGAGCAGGCCGCCCAGGACGCCGAGGACACCGCCGAGCAGGCGGAGGAGGACGCCGAGGAGGCCGAGGAGGCCACCGGCGAGAACGGCGGCTCCAGCAGCAGCCGTCGCCGCCGTCGCCGTCGCCGCCGCGCCGGGGACGCCTCCGGCGAGGCCGAGACGTCCGCCGACGACCCCGAGCGCACCGTCGTCAAGGTCCGCGAGCCCCGGCCGAAGGCCGAGCCGTCCGACGAGGTGCAGTCCATCAAGGGCTCCACCCGCCTGGAGGCCAAGAAGCAGCGCCGCCGGGAGGGCCGCGAGCAGGGCCGCCGGCGCGTGCCGATCATCACCGAGGCCGAGTTCCTGGCCCGCCGCGAGGCCGTCGAGCGCGTCATGGTCGTGCGCCAGCACGGCGAGCGCACGCAGATCGGCGTCCTGGAGGACGGCGTGCTCGTCGAGCACTACGTCAACAAGGAGCAGGCCACCTCGTACGTCGGCAACGTCTACCTCGGCAAGGTGCAGAACGTGCTGCCGTCGATGGAGGCCGCCTTCATCGACATCGGCAAGGGCCGCAACGCCGTCCTGTACGCCGGCGAGGTCAACTTCGAGGCGCTCGGCATGTCCGGCGGGCCCCGCCGCATCGAGTCCGCCCTCAAGTCCGGGCAGTCCGTCCTCGTGCAGGTCACCAAGGACCCGATCGGCCACAAGGGCGCCCGGCTGACCAGCCAGGTCTCCCTGCCCGGCCGTTACCTGGTCTACGTGCCCGAGGGCTCGATGACCGGCATCAGCCGCAAGCTGCCCGACACCGAGCGCTCCCGGCTGAAGACCATCCTCAAGCGGATCGTCCCCGAGGACGCGGGCGTCATCGTGCGCACCGCCGCCGAGGGCGCCAGCGAGGACGAGCTGCGCCGCGACGTCGAGCGGCTCCAGGCGCAGTGGGAGGAGATCCAGAAGAAGGCCAAGAACGGCAACGCCCCGACGCTGCTGTACGGCGAGCCCGACATGACCGTCCGGGTCGTGCGGGACATCTTCAACGAGGACTTCTCCAAGGTCGTCGTCAGCGGCGACGACGCCTGGCAGACCATCCACGGCTACGTCTCCCACGTCGCCCCGGACCTCGCCGAGCGGCTGTCCCGGTGGACCTCCGAGGTGGACGTCTTCGCCACGTACCGGATCGACGAGCAGCTCGCCAAGGCGCTGGACCGCAAGGTCTGGCTGCCCAGCGGCGGTTCGCTGGTGATCGACCGGACCGAGGCGATGGTCGTCGTCGACGTCAACACCGGCAAGTTCACCGGCCAGGGCGGCAACCTCGAGGAGACGGTCACCAGGAACAACCTGGAGGCGGCCGAGGAGATCGTGCGCCAGCTCAGGCTGCGCGACCTCGGCGGCATCATCGTCATCGACTTCATCGACATGGTGCTGGAGTCCAACCGGGACCTGGTGCTGCGGCGCCTGCTGGAGTGCCTGGGCCGGGACCGTACGAAGCACCAGGTCGCCGAGGTCACCTCGCTGGGCCTGGTCCAGATGACCCGCAAGCGGGTCGGCCAGGGCCTGCTGGAGTCCTTCTCCGAGACCTGCGTCCACTGCAACGGACGCGGCGTCATCGTCCACCTCGACCAGCCGGCGGCCGCAGGCGGCGGCGGTGGCAAGCGCCGCAAGCGGGCGCGTGCGGGTGCCGGTGAGCACGAGCACGAGGCCGTGGCCGGCGTGGAGACGGCGCCGACGGCGGAGCAGGAGGCCGAGGCCGAGGCCGAGGTCGCCGCCGAGGTGGCCGAGCCGGTCGCCCTGCCGGCGCCCGAGTTCACCCCGGACGAGGAGCTGTACAGCAGCGCCGCCGAGGCCGAGGCCGCCGCAGCGCGCGGCCGTGGCCGGCGCCGGGCGAGCCGCCGGGCGTCCGCCCCGGCGGGTGCCCCGAAGGCCCCGAAGGCCGAGGCGGCCCCGACCGCGCAGGACGTCACCGTCGCGGAAGAGGTCGAGCGTCCCGTCGTGCAGGAGCCGGCCGCCGAGGTGCTGGCGGAGCCCGCCGCCGTCGAGGACGCGGTCTCCGGCGCCCCGGCCCCGGCCGCCACCGAGGCCCCGGCCGCCGAGGAGGCCGCGCCCAAGGGCCGTACGCGCCGCCGGGCCACCCGGAAGGTGTCCGCACCGGCCGGATCGCCCGCGGGTGCCGAGGCCGCCGTGCTGACGGTCCCCGAGGCCGCTCCCGCCGAGCCCGCGCCGCAGGCCGAGGCCCCGGCCGCCGAGGAGGCCCCTGAGGCCGCCCCGGCCGCCGAGAGCGCCGCCCCGGCCCGTCCGCGCCGCCGTGCCGTGCGCAAGCCCACCACCTCGACCGCGCCCGAGGAGGCGGCCGTCGTGGTCGTCCCGTCGGCCCCGGCGGAGGCGGAGCAGGCCGAGCCGGCACCGGCCGGGCAGGAGACGGCCGAGGCCGCCGAGCCGGAGGAGGCCGCCCCGGCCAAGAAGGCGGCGGCCCGCAAGACGGCGAAGAAGGCCACGGCGAAGAAGGCCGCCACCAAGAAGACGGCGGCCAAGAAGACGACGACCGCGAAGAAGGCCACGGCCAAGAAGGCGGCGAAGACGACGACCGCCAAGAAGGCCACGGCCAAGAAGACGGCGTCGAAGAAGACCGCGGCGGCCGGGCAGCAGGCTCCGTCCTCCGTCACGGCCGCCACCGACGAGGGCTGATCCGCTCCCTGTCGGAAAACGTGTGGTCCTGTCCTTCCGGGCAGGGCCACACGTTTGTGCGAGCCCCCGCGCGCGCATCATCCACAGGCGTGCCGTCGAGCGCCCGCGAGGAGGCAGCCCGTGCCGGTCCTGACGCGGCTCATCCCCTCGCCGGTCGTCGTCGACATCCGGCGAGGCGCCCTCGCGGACCTGGCGGAGGTCCTCGCCGACCGGCGGATCTCCCGCGCGGGCAGGCTGGCCGTCGCCGTCAGCGGTGGCTTTGGCGCGGTCCTGCGCCGGCGGCTGTCGCCGTCCCTGCCGGGCACCGACTGGTTCGAGGCGGGCGGCGGCGCCCTGGACGACGCCGTGCGGCCGGCCGACGCCCTGAGCGCCGGCCGGTACGACGCGGTCGTGGGCCTCGGCGGCGGCAGGGTCGTCGACTGCGCCAAGTTCTGCCGAGGAGATCGGCTTCGGCGACGACGAGTTCGTCCGGGCCGTGGAGTTCGCCCCGCTCACCCGGCCCGGCCGGTACACCGTCCTGGAGCACCTCGGCCTCACGCGGGCGGCCCGGTTTGACCCCTGTGGACGGGGCCCGTAATCTTGACCGTCGGCGTGTCGACTGACGCGTCACATCCCCGTAAACCTCTTCCTTCCGGGTGCGGCCGTGGGCCACGACCGGGAGAGGCCGTTCGCGCGTGCCGCCGGGCGGCTGGACTGCGGGGGTGCCGTTCCCGAGCGAGAGAGTGAGATCCGCGTGTACGCCATCGTGCGCAGCGGTGGTCGCCAGCACAAGGTTGCTGTCGGCGACATCGTTGAGGTTGACAAGATTTCCACCGCCAAGGTCGGCGACACGGTCGAGCTCTCGACCCTGCTCGTTGTCGACGGCGACGCTGTGACCAGCGACCCGTGGGTGCTGGCCGGCATCAAGGTCCAGGCCGAGGTCGTGGACCACCACAAGGGCCAGAAGATCGACATTCTGCGCTACAAGAACAAGACCGGCTACCGCCGCCGTCAGGGCCACCGCCAGCAGTACACGGCGATCAAGGTCACTGAGATCCCCGCGGCTGCGAAGTAAGGGACTGAGAACAGATGGCACACAAGAAGGGCGCATCGTCCACTCGGAACGGTCGCGACTCCAATGCCCAGCGGCTCGGCGTGAAGCGCTTCGGCGGTCAGGCCGTCAACGCGGGTGAGATCCTGGTCCGCCAGCGCGGCACCCACTTCCACCCGGGTGCGGGCGTCGGCCGTGGCGGCGACGACACGCTGTTCGCGCTGCAGGCCGGTGCGGTGCAGTTCGGCACCCACCGTGGCCGCAAGGTCGTGAACATCGTTCCGGTCGCCTGATCGGAAACTCCAGCGAGGCGGACCTCACTTCCCCCACGGGAAGCGGGTCCGCCTTTCGCTTGTTACCCAAGAGACATTCGCGCAGTAACTGGAGGCACTTTCCATGACCACCTTCGTGGACCGCGTCGAGCTGCACGTCGCCGCGGGTAACGGAGGCCACGGCTGTGCCTCCGTCCACCGTGAGAAGTTCAAGCCGCTCGGCGGCCCGGACGGCGGCAACGGCGGCCGTGGCGGCGACGTGATCCTCACCGTCGACCAGTCGGTGACCACGCTCCTCGACTACCACCACTCCCCGCACCGCAAGGCCACCAACGGCAAGCCCGGAGAGGGCGGCAACCGTTCCGGCAAGGACGGGCAGGACCTGGTCCTGCCCGTGCCCGACGGCACCGTGGTCCTCGACAAGGCGGGCAACGTCCTCGCCGACCTGGTCGGGCACGGCACCTCCTTCGTCGCCGCCCAGGGCGGCCGGGGCGGTCTCGGCAACGCGGCGCTGGCCTCCGCGCGGCGCAAGGCTCCCGGCTTCGCGCTGCTCGGCGAGCCCGGTGACCTCCGGGACGTCGTGCTGGAGCTGAAGACCGTCGCCGACGTGGCGCTGGTCGGCTACCCGAGCGCCGGCAAGTCCTCGCTGATCTCCGTGCTCAGCGCGGCCAAGCCCAAGATCGCCGACTACCCCTTCACGACGCTCGTGCCGAACCTGGGCGTGGTGACGGCCGGCGAGACCGTCTACACCGTCGCGGACGTCCCCGGCCTCATCCCGGGCGCCAGTCAGGGCAAGGGCCTCGGCCTGGAGTTCCTGCGGCACGTGGAGCGGTGCAGCGTGCTGGTGCACGTCCTGGACACGGCGACGCTGGAGTCCGACCGCGACCCGGTCTCCGACCTGGACATCATCGAGGCCGAACTGCGCGAGTACGGCGGCCTGGACAACCGGCCCCGGATCGTCGTCCTCAACAAGATCGACGTGCCCGACGGCAAGGACCTCGCGGAGATGGTCCGGCCGGACCTGGAGGCGCGCGGCTACCAGGTCTTCGAGGTGTCGGCGGTGGCCCACACCGGGCTGCGGGAGCTGTCCTTCGCGCTGGCCGGGCTGGTGGCCGGGGCGCGTGCCGCCCGGCCGAAGGAGGAGGCCACGCGCATCGTCATCCGGCCCAAGGCCGTGGACGACACCGGCTTCACCGTCACCCGCGAGGAGGACGGCCTGTTCCGGGTGCGCGGTGAGAAGCCCGAACGCTGGGTGCGCCAGACCGACTTCAACAACGACGAGGCCGTCGGCTACCTCGCCGACCGGCTCAACCGCCTCGGTGTCGAGGAGCAGTTGGTCAAGGCGGGCGCCCGCGGCGGCGACGGCGTCGCCATCGGCCCCGAGGAGAACGCGGTCGTCTTCGACTGGGAGCCCTCGATGACGGCGGGCGCCGAGATGCTCGGCCGCCGTGGCGAGGACCACCGCTTCGAGGCGCCCCGCCCGGCCGCCCAGCGGCGCCGGGACCGGGACGCCGAACGGGACGAGGCGCAGCGGGAGTTCGACGGGTTCGACCCGTTCTGACCAGGGAGGACCCACGGAGAACCGGGGGCGAGGACATCTGTCCCGCCCCCGGTTCCCGGGTTTGAGGGAGGGCGCGGAGCCCTCAGGCCGTTGTCGGCGAGGAACTCGCGCCGGAGGAGTCCGGGGTCGCGGCCGGCGCCGTCGCGCTCGGCGGCGTCAGGGACGTCGCGCCGGGCGTCGGCCCCGGCCCGGCTATCGGGTCGGACGCGGCGACGTCGGAGCCGGGGAGCGGAGCGGGCACCCGCTCGTCCAGCGGCACGATCGGCGGCAGGTCGGAGAGCGGCTCACCGAGGAAGACGTGCCGCACGACCCGCTCGGCCGCGTGCCCGTCGTCGAAGTCGCAGAAACGCCGCCGGAACCGGTCCCGGGCCTCGGCGGCCCGCTCGTCGCGCCACGCCCCGGAGCGCAGCAGGTCGGTCAGTTCCTCCTGCGTCGTGGCCACGGCGCCCGGAGGCTGCCGCAGCACGTCGAAGTAGGTGCCGCGGACCATGGAGTACGTCTCCCAGTCGTCGGCGAAGACGACGATGGGACGGTCCAGGTTGGCGTAGTCGAACATGGCCGACGAGTAGTCGGTGATCAGGCCGTCGGAGGCCAGGTACAGCCGCTCCACCGACGGGTGGGCCGACACGTCGACGATCCGCCCGGCCGACTGCAGCTCGGTGAGCCGGGAGGAGCCGCCGTAGAAGTAGTGGCCGCGCACCAGCAGCGTGACGTCCGGTCCGAGCTGCTCGGCGAGCCGCTCCAGGTCGAGACGGGGCACGAAGCCGTCCTGGTACTCGCGGTGCGTTGGCATGTAGAGGAACGCCGTGGTGCCGTCGCGCAGCCCCAGGTCCTCGCGGGCCGCGCGCACCTCCGCGGCCCCGGCGGTGAGGAGGATGTCGTTGCGCGGGTAGCCGGTTTCCAGAGAGGTGTACGAGCTGGGGTAGACCCGCTCCCACACGCTGGTCGAGAACCGGTTGGAGCTGATGCTGAAGTCCCAGCGGTCGCAGCGCCGGAGGAGCTTGCGGAAGTCCATCTTGGTGGACGCCGGGTACTTCTGCTGGTCCAGGCCCATGGTCTTGAGCGGGGTGCCGTGGTGGGTCTGCACGTGGATCTGGCCCTGCCGCTTCACCACCGAGTCCCCGAAGTTCACGTTGTTGACGAAGAACTTGGCGCGCGCCACGGCGGCCCAGAACTCCCGTGAGCCCACGCGTACGTACTCCACGCCCTCGGGTACGTGCTTCACGGCGTCCGGCCGCACGGCCCACACCCGGCGGACGTGCGGGGCCAGACGGGCCAGTTCGGCGTCGATGGCCGCGGGGTTGCAGGAGACGCTGCGGCTCCAGTAGGCCGAGAAGACCGCGAGGTTCTCGTCCAGCGGCAGCCGTAGCTGCGACCCGTAGAAGACCTTCATCGCGGCGCGCTTGGACCGGTTGATCGTGCGGCGCGTGCGCCTGCGGACGCCCTGGCGGGCCCGCAGCGCGGTCAGCGTGCCCATCATGACGGGATACGTGTCGCGCTGGAGCAACGTGTACTTGTGACGGCGCCGGCCGGCCGGCGGCTCGAAGTCCTGGGGCAGGCGCGCACGGTAGTCGGCCGCGGCCTGGTGGAAGAACTCCGCACGGGCGTCGCGCGGCAGCCGGCCGGGGCGCTCCAGGATGGTCAGGTAGTGGTCGACCATCTTGCGGAACAACGGAGCACGCCACCGGTCGAGTTCCGGGTGCTCGTCGAGGAATGCGAAGACACGGCGGTACTGGTCGAAGACGTCGAAGTGCTTGCGGCTGACCGTCTTGAGGATGTTGCCGCCCTCACGGCGCTGCCGGTAGAACACGCAGACGCGGTCCAGTACGGCGATCCGCTCGGCGCTGATCATCGAACAGAACGTCCAGGGGGCGTCCTCGTAGTACCCGGGCGGGAAGGTGAGCCCGGTCCGGGTGACGAAGTCGCGCCGGTACGCCTTGTTCCAGACGATCTGGAGCAGGTCGAGCAGGTGGGGCCGGTCGGCGAGGGAGAAGGTGTCGGGGCCGTCGTGCGTCAGCAGCTCCGCCCGCGCGTTGCGGCGGACGCCGCCGTCCCAGTAGGTGCGGGCGTAGTCGTAGATCAGGATCTCGGGGTTCCCGGTGGCCTCGAGACGGTCCGCGATCGCTTTGAGTGCCCCGTCGGACAGTGTGTCGTCACTGTCGAGGAAGAGCACGTACTCACCTTGAATCTTTTCCAGCCCCGCATTACGCGCCCGCCCCAGACCGACATTTTCCATGAGATGAATCACATGAATACGGTCGTCCCGTTGCGCATATTCATCGAGAATTGCGCCGGACCCGTCGGGTGAGCAGTCGTCGACCGCGATGATCTCGAAGTCCGTGTAGTCCTGACTCAGCACGGAGTCAAGGCACTCGGCGAGGTACCCCCGGACGTTGTACACGGGAACGACGAGAGAGAGCTTGGGCATCCTGAAAACCTGTTTCCGAGACTGGACCACGGGAGCGCGGGCTGGGGCCGGAGCGCGTCCGGGCGCCGGTCGGCCCGAGCGCGCCGCCGCATCAGCCTAAGGGATTCACGTGAAGCTTCCGTGAGGGCGGTGGGCCGACCCGATGCGGGCACGCACCCACCGTAATGCGGGGTGGCGAGGGCGGCCCGGCCGGCGTCCGGACCGAACTTCCGTACGTTCGGTTTTGTTGCGCCCTTTTTGGTTTCTGCCCTTATGCCAGACTCGATATTTCCGTCGCCGGTGGATGACTCTGCGTATCACGACGGAAATCCCGGAGTCATGAGGTCCGGGGACTTCCGAAGGCCGTGACCGCCGAGGGGGTGGCCCCGGGCCGGCGGACACCGGTGACTTCACGAAGCCGCGCGCACGCCGGGGGCGGCGGTGTCCACCTCCCGAAACGCGCGGGCGGCGGTCGGCCCCGCTCGCGTAGATTGGCCGCGCCGCCCGGAGCAGGGCGCGGGAACAGCCGAGTGAGGACGACGCAGGTGACAGTGGCAAGGCACGGGGTGACGCAGGCGCGCAGGATCGTCGTCAAGGTCGGGTCCTCCTCGCTGACCACGGCGGCGGGCGGCCTGGACGCCGACCGTGTCGACGCGCTCGTCGACGTCCTCGCCAAGGCGCGCGGCGGCGACAAGGAGATCGTCCTCGTCTCGTCCGGCGCCATCGCCGCCGGCCTCGCCCCCCTCGGGCTGCGCCGCCGGCCGCGCGACCTGGCCCGGCAGCAGGCCGCGGCCAGCGTGGGCCAGGGCCTGCTGGTCGCCCGCTACACCGCCTCCTTCGCCCGCTACGGCGTCCGCGTCGGCCAGGTGCTGCTGACCACCGACGACATGAGCCGCCGTTCCCAGCACCGCAACGCCTCCCGCACCCTCGACAAGCTCCTGGCGATGGGCGCCCTCCCGGTCGTCAACGAGAACGACACGGTCGCCACCGACGAGATCCGCTTCGGCGACAACGACCGGCTGGCCGCCCTCGTCGCCCACCTGGTCCGCGCCGACCTGCTGGTGCTCCTGTCCGACGTCGACGGCGTCTACGACGGCGATCCCGGCAAGCCCGGCACCTCGCGGATAGCGCAGGTGAGGAGCCCGGCCGACCTCGCGGACGTCGAGATCGGCAGCGCGGGCAAGGCCGGGGTCGGCACCGGCGGCATGGTCACCAAGGTCGAGGCGGCCCGCATCGCCGCCGCCGCGGGCATCCCCGTGGTGCTGACCAGCGCGGTCCACGCGGCCGACGCCCTGGCCGGCGGGGACACCGGGACCTACTTCCACGCCACCGGCAAGCGCTCCACCGACCGGCTGCTGTGGCTCCAGCACGCCTCCACCCCGCGCGGCGCCCTCGTCCTGGACGACGGGGCGGTGCACGCGGTCGTCGGGGGCCGCAAGTCGCTGCTGCCGGCCGGTATCGCCGGGGTCGAGGGCGAGTTCGCCGCGGGCGACCCCGTGGAACTGCGCGACGGCGCCGGGCACGCGGTCGCCCGGGGGCTGGTCGGCTTCGACGCCAAGGAGATCCCGCGGCTGATCGGCCGCTCCACCCGGGAGCTGGCGCGCGAACTCGGACCGGCGTACGAACGTGAGGTCGTACACAGGGACGATCTGGTGATCCTGCACCCGTAATAGGTCGAAACGTCCCCGAATCGGTGGTGGACGTTCCGCAAAACCGCCACGGGATCCCGTGCGGCCTGCTCAACTTTCCTCAGGGAAAGCCCGGCCGACGACCGGGCGAGCCGTGCGCGTGGAGGAGGCCGTCGTGAGCGGAGTGCGCCCTGGGACGCCGGCGTCCCGCGGTGGTACCGGCTCCCGGGGCGGTACCGGACCTCGCGCCGGCGCGCGTGGCGGTGCCCGCGGCGCGGCCGGCGAGGAGCGCGCCCTGACGAGCGTCGCGGCCGGCGACCGCTTCCGGGGCGAGGACCCGGCGCACGCCCCCCGGCTGTGGCACGTCACGCTCAGCGTCTCCGGCGCCCGCGCCCCGCTGTCCGAGGTGCGCCGCGCCCTGGAGCAACTCGCCCACGACCACCCCTTCCTGCTGACCAGCCGCTACGCCGACGACCACGCCGAGATCCGGTACTGGGAGGAGGCCCGCGACCTGCACGACGCCGCCGCCGTCGCCCTGCGCCTGTGGGGCGAGCACCGGCGGACCGCGGGACTGCCGCCCTGGGAGATCGTCGGCCTGGAGGTCATCGACCGGGCGACCTACCACCAGCGCATCGCCGCCGGCTACGGACCGGCCCCGGCGACCCCCGTCGGCGTTCACCCGTTTTGACCCATCTCGCGGTGTGGGACGACCAGTGAACGCCCCCGCCCGGCGCACTACCCTTCCCCCATGACCACGCTCTCGCCGTACGACTCGATGTCCCCGGTCACCCGGGCCGCCTACCGGGCCAAGGCCGCCGCGGCCGACCTCGCGCCGCTGCCGCGGGCCGCGAAGGACGACGCGCTGCTCGCCGTCGCGGACGCCCTGGAGGTCCGCACGAGCGAGATCGTCGAGGCCAACGCCCAGGACGTGGCCAAGGCCCGCGCCGCCGGGACCAGCGAGGCCATCGTCGACCGGCTGACCCTGACCCCGGAGCGGGTCCGCGCCATCGCCTCCGACGTGCGCGACGTCGTCGCCCTGCCCGACCCGGTCGGCGAGGTCGTGCGCGGATCCACCCTCCCCAACGGCATCGACCTGCGCCAGGTCCGGGTGCCGCTCGGCGTGGTCGGCATCATCTACGAGGGCCGGCCCAACGTCACCGTCGACGCCGCCGCCCTGTGCCTGAAGTCCGGCAACGCCGTGCTGCTGCGGGGCTCCTCCTCCGCCTACCGGTCGAACACCGCCCTCGTCCGGGTTGTCCGCGACGCCGTCGGCGGGGCCGGGCTGCCCGCCGACGCCGTGCAGCTCGTGCCCGGCGAGAGCCGTGAGAGCGTGCGGGAGCTGATGCGGGCCCGCGGCCTGGTCGACGTGCTGATCCCGCGCGGCGGCGCCTCGCTGATCAACACGGTCGTGCAGGAGTCCACCGTCCCCGTCATCGAGACCGGCACCGGCAACTGCCACGTCTACGTCGACGCGCAGGCCGACATCGACACGGCCGTCGACATCCTGATCAACTCCAAGGCCCAGCGCGTCAGCGTCTGCAACGCCGCCGAGACCCTCCTCGTCCACCAGGACATCGCCGCCGAGTTCCTGCCCCGCGCCCTGGACGCCCTCGGGGAGGCCGGGGTCACCGTGCACGCCGACGAGCGGGTCATGGCGTACGCCAAGGACTCCCGGGCGACCGTGGTCGAGGCAACGCCCGAGGACTGGGAGACGGAGTACCTGTCGTACGACATCGCCGCCGCGGTCGTCGACTCCCTCGACAGGGCCGTCGAGCACATCCGGCTGTGGACCTCCGGCCACACCGAGGCCATCGTGACGACCTCGCAGCAGGCCGCCCGGCGCTTCACCCGACTGGTCGACTCCACGACCGTGGCCGTGAACGCCTCCACCCGCTTCACCGACGGCGGCCAGTTCGGCTTCGGCGCCGAGATCGGCATCTCCACGCAGAAGCTGCACGCCCGCGGCCCGATGGGGCTGCCGGAGCTGACCAGCACCAAGTACATCGTCACCGGCGACGGGCACGTACGGCGCTGACGCACGCGCCGGGGCGCACCCCCGTGCGCCGGGGCACGCCGAGCGCGTTACGGGTTTTGGGGGCGCGAACGGGGTTCGGGCAGGGGCATATGCGGGAGGCACGCCCCTGCCGGGCGCAGCCGCACCGATCGGGGCATCTCACCCACCGGATGAATTTCCCCGCCGTCTGCCCAAATCGACCCCCCGCGTCTAGGCTGGTCCCGTGCCGGAGGACGTGGGGGGCACGCCGTTCCCGGACGGCTGGGAGCCCGACGACGACCACGACCGCGGGGTGTCGGACGAAGAGTTCGCCTCCGTGGTCTTCGACGAGGCTTTCGTACGGGCGGCCGCGGTGCACGAGCCGACCGCCGTGGAACGCCTCCTGGCCGCCGCCGAGGCCCGTGCCGAGGCCACCGAGGCGGAAGCGGCCCGCCGCGGCCGCGCCGGAGTCGAGCGCTACGACGACCGGTACGGCGATCTCGGCCATGATCCCGACCTCGACGACCCGGACGACGACCGCGACCTCCTCGACCGCCCCTACGGCGCGCCGCCGGCCACCGGCAAGCAGGTCCGCTGGCACCGGCCCGTCGCCTGGCTGCTCGCCCTGCTGATGGGCGTCGGCATGGTCGCCCTGGCCTTCGCGGCGGTCTACCGCGGCGCCTCCTCGGGCGGCAGCCCCCAGCAGGTGCCCGCGCCCGCCTCGACGGGCTCGGAACAGGGCGCCACGACGGCGCCCTCGGCCTCGGCCGGCCACTCCGGGCCCGCCGTCCCGGTGATCCCGCGCAGCCCCTGACCTGCCGCACCGGCGGCGCCGAGCCGGCCCAACTTGACCCGTACCACCGCGTTTACGGGGCTCCTCCCGGACCTACCCTGAAGATATGGCAGGCCCTGGCGACCCGCCGGGAGGGCCCGAGGGCGCCCCCGGAGGCGGAGAGGACGAATACCGATCCGTCGTCTTCGACGAGTCGTTCGTGCGCGCTGCCCGCCTGCAGGAATTCTCCGCGCGCGAGCGCATGGCCGACCACGCGCCCGCCGTACGCCGCCGCCCGCCGCTGCGCCGGGGCGTGTCCCGGCAGGTGCTCCTCCTGTTCGTGCTGATCACCCTCGCCTTCGGCACCGCGATCTACATGGGCGTACGGCACCCGTACCAGAGCCCCGCCGCCCAGCAGGCCGCCGAGCAGGCACGGATGACCGTCGTCCCGCTCGCCCCCCGGGGCAAGGTCCCCGGCGCCGCGGACGCCGCCGCCCTGTACGCGCGCAGCCCGGCCGCCCACTTCGCGGCCGGGGCCGAGGGTGTGCCGCTGCCGGGCGCCCGGCGCACCGCGCACTTCTCGGACGACCAGGTGACGAACGCGCTGACCACCGCCAAGAACTACATCGTCCGCTCGGCGCTCGACCCCGGCGTGCTCGGCGGCGGCGAGGTCCGCTCGGTCCGGGTGCTGCTCGACCCCGATCAGCTCGAGCAGTTCGACGCGAGTTTCGCCCACCCCGCCGCCGACGGCCGGCACGCGCCCACCGGATGGCTGGTGCGCTTCGACCGCGCCCGGGCCCAGCTCGCCGGCGACGAGATCCGGGTGCGCGGCACCCTGCGGGCCGTGGAGAGCGACGCGTCCACCCTGGAGGTCACCGCCGACCACACGATGGTCTATCCGCTGCGGGCCGCCGGCGACGCCCGCGCCGAGGTGTCCCTGTTCACCGTCCGGCGCGAGCTGGTCTTCCGCTTCGACCGCGACGACCTGCGCCTGCACCAGACGCAGCTCGTGGCCTCCTACGTCCAGGCCGGGCCGCTGTCCTGCGCCGAGGACTCGGCGGGCCACCTGCGGCCACTGCTCGCCGGCCAGACCGCCAAGGGCGGCGGCCCCGCCGTCACCGACCCGTTCACCAGCGGCGGCGGGGCGGCCGTCTGCGGCACCCTGGCCTCGGGCGCCCAGCCGGCGGCGTGAGCGCGGGGCCGGCTCAGGCGCCGTCGCGCGGCGGCCGGTCGTCCGGCGCCGAGGGGCCGCCCGGCCCGTCGCCGCCGTCCGTGCCCTCGCGCCCCGTACCGCCCGGGGTGCCGTCCGGGTCCTTGGGCGACCTCGGCGGGGAGGACGTGAAGCCGCCGAAGCCCCGGCGCATCCGGTCGCCCAGGTCGCCGGCGCCGCCCGCGATGTCGTTCACCAGCTTCATCAGCGGGTCCTTGGAGCTGCGCACCTGAGTGGCGTAGCTGGACGCCGACTCGCGGAAGGAGTCCCGCACCGACGTGTCCCTGTCGTCCTCGCGCCGCGGGTAGTGGCCGTCCATGAGCCGCTGGTGGTCGCGGGAGGCCGCCCACTTCTTCAGCTCGGCGGCGCGCACCGTGGCGAAGGGGTGCGAGCGGGGCAGCACGTTCAGGATCTTCAGCACCGAGTCGCGCAGGTCGCCCCCGGCCTCGTACTCGTCGGCCTGCTCCAGGAAGGCGTCCACGTTCATCTCGTGCAGGTGGTTGCCGCCCGCGAGCTTCATCAGGCCCCGCATGGACGCCTGGAGGTCCTGGCCGACCAGCAGCCCCGCGCGGTCGGCCGACAGCTCCGACTTGCGGAACCACTCGCGCAGCGCGGTCACGATCGCCATGATCGCCACATTGCCCAGCGGGATCCAGGCGACCCGGACGGCGAGCGAGGTCAGGAAGAGCAGGACGGTCCGGTAGACCGAGTGGCCGGACAGCGCGTGCCCGACCTCGTGGCCGACGACCGCCCGCATCTCCTCCTCGTCCAGCAGCTCGACCAGACCCGTGGTGACGACGATGATCGGCTCGTCCAGGCCGACGCACATCGCGTTCGGGTTCGGGTCCTGGTTGACGTACATCGGCGGGACCTTCTCCAGGTCCAGGATGTAGCAGGCGTCCCGCAGCATGTCGTTGAGGTGCGCGAACTGCCGGTCCGAGACGCGCACCGAGTCGGACAGGAACAGCAGCCGCAGGCTCCGCTCGGGCAGCAGGCCGCTCAGGGCCTTGAACACCGTGTCGAAACCGCTCAGCTTGCGCAGCGCCACCAGGGCACTGCGGTCGGCGGGATGCTCGTACGCACGCGAGGAGATCCCCGGGAAGCGCCTGCGCTGCCTGCCCGGCACCTTCCCGTGCCCGTTGTGCTGGTGGCCGTCGGACATGTCTTCCCCCATGTGCGTGGATGTGGCCTGTAGGTGAGTAAGGCCTTTTGCGAACCCTTGTGCTGTCCTTTGCGCCCCTGGAGCCGGGCCCAGCCTGGGCGGGGATACCGTGGACGGGCAGTACAGCGAAGGAGTCACCGTCATGGAGCACACCCCCCACACCGCATGGCTCGCCGAGGCGGTGACCGCGGCAGAGCAGCAAGGGGCGGGCAATCTGCTCCGGGTCGTCCTGATCGTGATGGTGGTGGGCTGTGTGCTGACCGCGTGGTTCCTGCTGCGGGGGTACAAGCGGAAGGACGACTGAGGCAGGCGGAAGGTTCCCCGGCCGGGGACCGTCCCCAACGGCGGAGTCGGCGTGATCGCCCGCGGGGCGCCCGCATACGATGACCGGACGTCCTTATCCCGCCCACACCTGATAGGTCCTGCCGAAGATGAGCTTCCACAGCACTGCTGCCCAGTTGGTCACCCTCGCTGCCGAGGGCGAGGGCCACGGCGGCAACCACCAGAGCCTCAGCCCCTACCTCACCGGCGGCGCCGCGCTGTTCATCCTGCTGCTCCTGCTGTGGGTCACCACCCGCTTCAACCGCGACCGCTGAGCACGAAGGGGGTCTGGCGGCCGGGGCTCCGGAGCCGGGCCGGTAGGGTCTGCACGCATGGGAGAGCAGGACATGCCTACCGGTCCGGCGCACGGCGCGGTCAGGGGCTCGCGCGACCGCTCGCTGCCCGGTCCGGGGAACGGCCCGGCGCGAACGGGCAAGCGCCGCCTCGGCGTCATGGGCGGGACCTTCGACCCGATCCACCACGGGCACCTCGTCGCGGCCAGTGAGGTCGCCGCGCAGTTCCACCTCGACGAGGTGGTGTTCGTCCCCACCGGGGAGCCGTGGCAGAAGAGCCACCGCGCGGTTTCCGCGGCGGAGGACCGCTACCTGATGACGGTCGTCGCCACCGTGGAGAACCCGCAGTTCTCGGTCAGCCGCATCGACATCGACCGCGGCGGCCCCACCTACACCGTGGACACCCTGCGCGACCTGCGCGCGCTCAACCCGGACACGGACCTGTTCTTCATCACCGGCGCCGACGCCCTCGCCCAGATCCTCACCTGGCGCGACAGTGAGGAACTGTTCTCCCTCGCGCACTTCATCGGCGTCACCCGGCCCGGTCACACGCTGTCGGACG
Organism: Streptomyces sp. NPDC018947; assembly: GCF_044390505.1. Lineage (NCBI taxonomy): Bacteria > Bacillati > Actinomycetota > Actinomycetes > Kitasatosporales > Streptomycetaceae > Streptomyces > Streptomyces sp. NPDC018947. The sequence continues at coordinate 767,252 of NZ_JBIRZD010000001.1, read as the reverse complement.
CCGGACTTCCCAAGGGCGGCGTCTCGCTGATCGAGGTCCCCGCCCTCGCCATCTCCTCCACCGACTGCCGTGCGAGGGTCGCCCAGGGCGAGCCCGTCTGGTACCTCGTGCCGGACGGAGTCGTGCGCTACATCGACAAGCGCCAGCTCTACCGCGGCGACTGAGCCGAGAGGGGCACCGGTGAACGACCGATACGACGCGGGATACGGCAACGGCGAGGCCGACCAGTACGAACTCGTCGGCTACGACGAGTACGGCCGGCCGGTGTACCGCCAGGCCCAGCTCCCGGGCACCCCCGGCCCGCAGCAGACGTACGACCCGTACGGGCAGCAGCAGGGGCAGTACGGACAGCAGGACCAGTACGGGCAGCAGGGCGGCTACGGACAGCAGGGCGGCTACGGACAGCAGGGCCAGTACGGGCAGGGCTACGGCCACGACCCGTACGTCACGGGCACCCCGCAGACCGCCGCGCCCTACGACCCCTACGGCGCCCAGGGCGGCTACGACACGGGGCAGCAGCAGCCCGCCCCCGCCGCAGGACCCGACCGGTACGACGGCCACGGCCGCGCCGCGCAGTCCTCGTACGACGCGTTCGGCCAGGCCGCGACGGGCGGCCGGCAGCCCCTCGTCGCCGAGCAGGCGCCCCGCATCCCGCAGCAGCCCGGCCCGTCCGAGGAGCCGGAGGCGGCGGAGCACGCGGAACCGGAACAGGAGTACCGGACCGAGCAGTTCGCCTTCGTCGAGGAGCCGACAGACGACTCCGAGGACGTCATCGACTGGCTCAAGTTCACCGAGAACCGCACCGAGCGCCGCGAGGAGGCCCGCCGCCGCGCCCGCACCCGGGTCCTCGCCCTGGTCGTCGCCCTCGCCCTCGTGGCCGTCGGCGGCGTCGGTTACCTCTGGTACGCCGGGAAGCTGCCCGGCCTGTCCTCGTCGGACACCGAGACCGGCGGGGCGACGGCGGCGGGCGCCCAGAAACGCGACGTGATCGCCGTCCACCTGCACGACACCGCGGGCGGCGGCACCTCCACGGCCCTGCTCGTGAACAACACCACCACCCAGCGCGGCACCACCGTGCTGCTGCCCAACTCCCTCGCGCTGACCGGCGACGACGGCACCACGACCACGCTCGCCGAGTCCGTGGAGGACGCCGGGCCCGACGCCACCCGGACCGCGCTCGACTCGGTCCTCGGTACCGACATCGAGGGCACCTGGCGGCTCGACACGCCCTTCCTCCAGATCCTGGTGGACCTCGTCGGCAACATCGAGATCGACACCGACACCGACGTGCCCGACCCGGACGCCAAGGACAAGGGCGCCGCGCCCCTCGTGCACAAGGGACAGAAGCAGACCCTCGGCGGCAAGATGGCCGTCGCCTACGCCACCCACCGCGGCTCCGGCGAGTCCGCCGACGCCCAGCTCGAGCGGTTCGGGCAGGTCATGCACGGGGTGCTGCGCAAGATGTCCTCCGACCCGGACGCCGCGACGACCACCGTCCAGACCCTCGGCCTGGTCCTGGACCCACCGCTCACCGAGAAGGACCTCGGCTCCTTCCTCGCCGGGCTCTCCGAACTCGCCAAGGGCGGCGACTTCGGCACCACGCTGCTGCCGGTCGGCGGCGACGGACGGCTCGGCGCCGAGGCCGGCGACAAGGTCGTCAAGGAGGTCCTCGGCGGCACCGCCAAGAGCCCCGACAAGGACGCGGCGGTCAGCGTCTCGGTCCGCAACGCCACCGGCGTCGAGGACCGCGCCGGCCAGGCCCGCGTCGCCCTCCTCAACGGCGGCTTCACCTTCCTGGAGGGTGGCACCGCCTCCGGGACCGCGTCCGCCTCGCAGGTCCTGTACGCGGACGCGGCCGGCAAGGAGAACGCGGTGGAGGTCGCCAAGACGCTGGGCCTGCCCGCCGGCTCCGTCACCCAGGGCAAGGTCACGGCGAACGCGGACGTCTCGGTGGTCCTCGGCCGGGACTACGAGCCGGCGACGTAGCCGGGCGCCGGCGCCCGTCCGGCGCCGGCGTTATCCCGTGGGGACCCGTCGGCGGTCGTGAGACCCTTGAGGTCAACCGACCGCCGACCGAAAGCCACGCAGTGACCGCGACCGACCGCTCCATCGAACTCATCAACACCGCCGCGCAGGCGGCAGCCGACAAGCTCGCGCACGACATCATCGCCTACGACGTCAGCGACGTGCTGTCGATCACGGATGCCTTCCTGCTGGCCTCCGCCCCCAACGACCGCCAGGTCAAGTCGATCGTCGACGAGATCGAGGAGCGCCTGAACAAGGAGCTCGGCGCCAAGCCGGTCCGCCGCGAGGGCGACCGCGAGGCCCGCTGGGTCCTGCTCGACTACGTCGACATCGTCGTCCACGTCCAGCACAGCGAGGAGCGCGTCTTCTACGCGCTGGAGCGCCTGTGGAAGGACTGCCCCGAGCTGGAGCTGCCCGCCGACGCCAAGGAGACCCGCGGCAAGGCGGAGGAGCACGCCCGGCTCCAGGCCGCCGAGGAGGCGACGGAGACCGACGGGGACTGGCGGTGAGCGCCACCGGCGAGGTGGCGGCCGGCGGGCAGGGCCGCGGCCGCCGCGTCATCCTGTGGCGGCACGGCCAGACCTCGTGGAACGTGGAGCGCCGCTTCCAGGGCACCACGGACGTCGAGCTGACCGCGGCAGGCGTCGCCCAGGCCCGCCGCGCCGCCCGGCTGCTGGTCGCCCTCGGGCCGGACGCCATCGTCTCCTCCGACCTCGGCCGGGCCGCGAGCACGGCCGCCGAGCTGGCCGCGCTCACCGGCCTGGAGGTGACCCTGGAGGAGAACCTGCGGGAGACCTACGCGGGCGTCTGGCAGGGGCTGACGCACGAGGAGATCATCGCCCGGTACGGCGACGAGTACGCGGCGTGGAAGCGCGGCGAGCCGGTCCGCCGGGGCGGCGGCGAGCTGGAGACCGAGGTGGCCGACCGGGCCGCTCCCGTGGTCCTCCGGCACGCCGAGAAGCTCCCCGAGGACGGCACGCTCGTCGTGGTCAGCCACGGCGGCACCATCCGCACCACCATCGGCCGGCTCCTCGGGCTGGAGCCGCAGACCTGGGAGAGCCTGGGCGGCCTGACCAACTGCTGCTGGTCCGTGCTGGGCGAGGGCGCCCGGGGCTGGCGTCTGCTGGAGCACAACGCCGGCACGCTGCCGGAACCGGTGCTCGGCGACGACGACTGACCCCCGGCCGGGGTCCCGGGGACCCGGATTTCACTTTCTGGCAGGTCGCAGGCTAAAGTTCTTCTTGTTCGCCCCGCCGAGCGGGGGGAAACACCACACGGCCCGGCCGGGTGGTAGCAAGGGGCTATAGCTCAGTTGGTAGAGCGCCTGCATGGCATGCAGGAGGTCAGGAGTTCAATTCTCCTTAGCTCCACAGTCCACGGACGAATCCCGTCCCCTTCGGGGGGCGGGATTTTTCGTTGCCCCGACGGTTGAGCGATCTCGCCCCCGCGGGCGTACCCGGGAACTCCGTGTCCGGACCGGTACCGAGGCGTCGCTGACCGTATTGGCCAGGTCGTGGCAGAATCAAACGGCCGGAAGGGGACCGCGGCCCGACGGGAGGGAGTGGCGATGCCTGCGAGCATCCTCGAGGAGGTCGGTCACCTCCTCGACGGAGCGGTGACACGGAACACGGCCACCCGTCTTCGCTGCCCTTCCTGCGGTTCCGCGCACGTCGCCCAGGTCCTCGGTGACAACGGCGGCATCTCGTACGTGTGCACGGCCTGCGGCCACACCTGGAGCTGACCGATGGGTGCACACAGGCGGAAGTGCGACTGGTGCGGGAGCGGCACCCCGATCGTGCGGGACATGGAGCCGGTCAACCCGGACTACCAGTACTGGTGCGAGGAGTGCGCGCGGGCGCTGATCATAAAGGGCGACCCCATCGAGACGTACCGCGAACTCGAGGGCGAGCCGATCTACGGCCGGCTCCTTGAGGAGCACTGCACGCTCAAGCGGTTCTACTCCTTCGTGACGGCCTAGCGCCGACCTCCACGGGAGGGTGTAGCGGCCGTCACAAGAGGGCAAATCGGGCAAACTGGAAACGATTTGGTGTTGGACCCGGTGGACCGTGTAATGTTGGCGTCGCCGCCGGGGAAACCGGGCGGAACGAAGGAAACAAGGGGCTATAGCTCAGTTGGTAGAGCGCCTGCATGGCATGCAGGAGGTCAGGAGTTCAATTCTCCTTAGCTCCACAGGAAGAACCCCCCGGATCATCGATCCGGGGGGTTCTCTCGTTCCGTCGTCTCCGCTCGGCGTCCGCGCGCCCGGTGTCCCCGGCCCGGGGGAGGGACACAGGTTGCGCGGGGGTGGGGCCCCGGCGCGGCGGTCCTCCTCGATGGGCAGGGCGAGCGCCGCGAGTACGAGGATTGAGTGATCGCGTCGTTGTCAAAAGAAGGTGGCGGTGAAGCGCGTCGCGGCCCGATCGGCGACTGCGGTACCCTGACGCCATGCGTGCCGTACGCCTTCTGCTTAGCGAGCCGCGCTGATCAGTCCCGGCCCCGGTCGTAGTCCGGTGGCCGGAATCGGCGCGGCGTCCCCTCCTGTGCGAGGGGATTTTTCATTTCTGGAAAGTCGCAGCCGCTGGCGCAGACGATCGATGGAGCTTTGAGGATCATGAGCGAGACGAACCCCGCGGCGACCGCCCCTGTGTCGGCGGACGCCGCGCCGCACCGCTACACGGCTGCCATGGCCGCCGAGATCGAGGCACGCTGGCAGGACTTCTGGGACGCCGAGGGGACGTACGCCGCGCCGAACCCCGAGGGCGACCTGGCGGGCGACCCGGAGCTGGTCGCCAAGCCCAAGAAGTTCATCATGGACATGTTCCCGTACCCCTCCGGTGCGGGACTGCACGTCGGTCACCCCCTGGGCTACATCGCCACGGACGTCTACGCCCGCTTCCAGCGGATGACCGGCCACAACGTCCTGCACACCCTGGGCTTCGACGCATTCGGCCTGCCCGCCGAGCAGTACGCCGTGCAGACCGGCACGCACCCGCGCGTGTCGACCGAGGCCAACATGGAGAACATGAAGGTCCAGCTCCGCCGGCTGGGCCTGGGCCACGACAAGCGCCGGTCGTTCGCCACGATCGACCCCGAGTACTACAAGTGGACCCAGTGGATCTTCCTGCAGATCTTCAACTCCTGGTACGACGAGGAGTCGAAGAAGGCCCGCCCCATCGACGAGCTGGTCGCCCAGTTCGCCTCCGGTGAGCGCGCGCTGCCCGGGGGCCGCTCCTGGAACGAGCTGAGCGAGTCGGAGCGCGCCGACGTGCTGGGCGAGTACCGCCTGGCCTACGCCTCCGACGCGCCGGTCAACTGGTGTCCCGGCCTGGGCACCGTGCTGGCCAACGAGGAGGTCACCGCCGACGGCCGCTCCGAGCGCGGCAACTTCCCGGTCTTCAAGGCCAAGCTGCGCCAGTGGAACATGCGCATCACCGCCTACGCCGACCGGCTGCTGGAGGACCTGGAGGAGCTGGACTGGCCCGAGGCCATCAAGCTGCAGCAGCGCAACTGGATCGGCCGCTCCGAGGGCGCCCGCGTCGACTTCCCCATCGACGGCGAGCGCATCACCGTCTTCACCACCCGTCCCGACACCCTGTTCGGCGCGACCTACATGGTGCTGGCGCCCGAGCACCCGCTGGTCGAGAAGTTCACCCCGGACGCCTGGCCCGAGGGCACCCACGAGGTGTGGACCGGGGGTCACGCCACTCCCGCCGAGGCCGTCGCCGCGTACCGGGCGCAGGCCGCCTCCAAGTCCGACGTCGAGCGGCAGGCCGAGGCCAAGGACAAGACCGGCGTCTTCACCGGCTCGTTCGCCGTCAACCCGGTCAACGGCGAGCGGGTCCCCGTCTTCATCGCCGACTACGTCCTGATGGGCTACGGCACCGGCGCGATCATGGCCGTCCCGGCGCACGACACGCGTGACTTCGCCTTCGCGCGCGCCTTCGAGCTGCCCGTCCGCTGCGTCGTGGAGCCGACGGACGGCCGCGGCACCGACACGGCCACGTGGGACGACGCCTTCGCCTCCTACGACGCCAAGATCGTCAACTCGTCGAACGGTGAGATCTCCCTGGACGGCCTGGGCGTCACCGACGCCAAGGCGCGCATCACCGAGTGGCTGGAGCGCACCGGCACCGGCGAGGGCACCGTCAACTTCCGCCTGCGCGACTGGCTGTTCAGCCGCCAGCGCTACTGGGGCGAGCCCTTCCCGATCGTCTACGACGAGGACGGCGTCGCCCACGCCCTGCCCGAGTCGATGCTGCCGCTGGAGCTGCCCGAGGTCGAGGACTACTCGCCGCGCACCTTCGACCCGGACGACGCCGACACGCAGCCCGAGACGCCGCTGTCGCGCAACGAGGACTGGGTCAACGTCACCCTGGACCTGGGCGACGGGCGCGGCCCCCGCCGGTTCCGCCGCGAGACCAACACCATGCCCAACTGGGCCGGTTCCTGCTGGTACGAGTTCCGCTACCTGGACCCGCACAACAGCGAGCGTCTGGTCGGCCCGGAGAACGAGCGGTACTGGATGGGCCCGCGCGAGGGCCTGCCGCACGGCGGCGTCGACCTGTACGTCGGCGGCGCCGAGCACGCCGTGCTGCACCTGCTGTACGCGCGCTTCTGGTCCAAGGTCCTGTTCGACCTGGGACACGTGTCCTCGGCCGAGCCGTTCCACAAGCTGTTCAACCAGGGCATGATCCAGGCCTACGTCTACCGCGACAGCCGCGGCATCGCCGTGCCGGCCGCCGAGGTCGAGGAGCGCGACGGCGCCTACTGGTACCAGGGCGAGAAGGTCTCCCGGCTGCTGGGCAAGATGGGCAAGTCCCTGAAGAACGCGGTCACCCCGGACGAGATCTGCGCCGAGTACGGCGCCGACACCCTGCGCCTGTACGAGATGGCCATGGGGCCGCTGGACGTCTCCCGGCCGTGGGACACGCGCGCGGTGGTGGGCCAGTTCCGGCTGCTGCAGCGGCTGTGGCGCAACGTCGTCGACGAGAACACCGGCGAGGTCACGGTCGTCGACGCCGAGCCCGACGAGGACACCCTGCGCGCCCTGCACAAGGCGATCGACGGGGTGCGCGGCGACCTGGAGGCCATGCGGTTCAACACCGCCATCGCCAAGGTCACCGAGCTGAACAACCACCTGACCAAGACGGGCGGCGCGCTGCCCCGTTCGGTCGCCGAGCCGCTGGTGCTGCTGGTCGCGCCGCTGGCCCCGCACGTCGCCGAGGAGCTGTGGCGCCGGCTGGGTCACACCGACTCCGTCGTCCACCATGACTTCCCGGTCGCCGACCCGGCGTACGTCGTGGACGAGACGGTGACCTGTGTCGTGCAGATCAAGGGCAAGGTCAAGGCCCGGCTGGAGGTCGCCCCGTCCATCTCCGACGAGGAGCTGGAGAAGGCGGCGCTGGCCGACGAGAAGGTCGTGGCCGCGCTGGACGGCGCCGGGATCCGCAAGGTCATCGTGCGGGCACCCAAGCTGGTGAACATCGTCCCGGCGTGACGGGCCGGCGGTCCGGGTGACCGGTCGGCGGTTCGGGGTAGTCCCCTACGGGCAGGTTCGGGGTTCCGGCGGAACCCTGGGCCTGCCCGTTGCGTTTACCGTGGAAGAGCGGCGCGGCGGGCGCCGTGGCCTGCCGCCGGGCGACCGGACGGTTCGAGGAGGAGCTTCGTGGAAGCAGTGATCGCAGTCTTCGCCCTGCTCTTCGTGCTCGCCGTCGTGCTGGGCGTCTACGCCACGGTGAAGGCCGTCGGCGTGGCCAAGCGCAGCGTGGACCGGGGCATCACGCAGGCCCGCCGCACGGTCGAGGACCACACCCTGCGGGCCAAGTCTCTCGTCCAGACCGGCCCCGCGGCCGAACTTGCGCAGCTCCGCCTGACGCTGCGCACCTCGATGCGCGCCACGCAGGACGCGCTGCACGCGGGCGTGGCCGAGGACGCGTCCCTCAAGGAGTCCCTCGCCCTGTTCGACCGGCTCAGCGCCCACGGCTTCGAACTGGACGCCGAGCTCAGGCGCCTGGAGTCCGACCCGGACCGGGCCACGGTCGCCGAGCGCCTGCCCGAGCTGCGCGAGCGCACCGAGCGCATCGCCCGGTCGGCCGAGTCGCTGCGCTGGGCGGCCCGCGACCGCGCCCGCCGCTTCGCCGACGACGACCTGGACTCGCTCAGCGCGCAGATCGACGTCGAGGCCGGTGCCCTGCGGCACTGGACGGAGACGGAGCCGGCCCCGGCGTCCTGGCCCGAGGCGCCGGCCGCCGACACCCCGGCCGACGGGCGCAGCCGGCCGCGGGCCCCGCGGCACGACGAGGCCCAGGATCCGACGCGGCCCGCCATCACCCCGCCCGGCCCGCGGCCCGTGCACCCCTGGCAGAAGCAGGCCCGCCCGGAGAACACGGCCTGACGGGCGTCCTCGCGGCCCGGTGCCGCACGGTCGTCGGGCCCGGTCTGCCCTCCGGGCAGTACGCCAGGTAACCTCCAGCTCATGTCCCGCCATGTCGCTATCGTCACGGATTCAACGGCCTACCTCCCGGCCCGGACGATGGAACGGCACGGCATCACCGCGGTGCCCCTGACGGTGGTCCTGGGGGACCGGGCCCTGGAGGAGGGCACCGAGATCTCCACCCGCTCGCTCGCGCAGGCCCTCCAGAAGCGACGCCCGGTCACCACCTCGCGCCCCGGCCCCGAAGTCTTCGCCGAGACCTACCGGAGGATCGCCGAGTCGGGCGCCGACGGCATCGTCTCCCTCCACCTGTCCGCCGAACTCTCGGGCACCTACGACGCCGCGGTCGTCGCCGCGCGCCGGGCACCGGTCCCGGTACGGGTCGTGGACACCGGGATGATCGCCATGGCCCTCGGGTTCTGCGCGCTCGCCGCCGCCGAGACGGCGCAGACGGGAGGCACGGTGGACGAGGCCGTCACCGCGGCGGAGAAGCGGGCCTCCCAGACGGCCGCCTACTTCTACGTCGACACCCTCGACTACCTGCGCCGCGGCGGCCGGATCGGGGCGGCCCAGGCCCTGCTCGGTTCCGCGCTCGCGGTGAAGCCGCTGCTCCAGCTCGCCGGCGGACGCATCGAACCACTGGAGAAGGTGCGCACGGCGACGAAGGCGATCGCCCGCCTGGAGGAGATCGCCGCGGACCGGGCAGGCAGCGCTCAGGTCGACATCGCCGTCCACCATCTCGCCGCCCCCGAACGGGCGTCCGTGCTGGCGGACCGGCTGCGGGAGAGAGTGCCGGGGCTGGCCGACCTGCATGTGAGCGAGGTCGGCGCGGTGATCGGCGCGCACACGGGGCCCGGGCTGCTGGGGGTCGTGGTCTCTGCGCGGTAGGGGCGCGAGGAGGGCGCCGGAAGGCGCCGGGTCTTTGCGTCACCCGCGCGGGGGGCGGAGTTTTCCACAACGCTTCGGCCCTCCACGGGAATGGACCATGATCATCGCGGTGGGGCCGAGGTGTCCGATCCTCGGCGCATGGCTCTTCGATCACACCCCCGCACGGCGGCCGCGAGCAGCGGCCCGGGCCGTGGACCGGCGTCCGACGGCCGTGTCCGCCGTCCCCGCCGTCGACCACGCACACACGGCAGGCACCGCCATGCGTCGGCGGCGGAGGTCCGTCGGCGGGCGGACGCGCTGTTCGGTGAACGGACGGATGCGCCGTCCGGTGAACGGGCGGACGTGTTGTCCCGTGAACGGGCCGGGGCGTGGGGGGAGCCGGGGGCGGAGGCGCCGCCCGGTGGGGGCGGTGCCGGTGATCCCGGCGACGGGCCGGGCGTGGGCGGCTCGCCGGTGGGTCCGGTGCGTTCCGGTGGCGCCGACGACGACGTCGGACTCCTCGCCCCGACCCGGCGGGAGCGGGCCGGGGCGGCGCTGCGGGAGCGGATGCCGGTGTGGCTGCAGAACCGGTGCGGGATGGAGCGGCGCAGCGTGGCCGCGCTCACGGTGCTGCTGGTCGTCGCCGCGGTCCTGGCCGCGCAGCACTTCTGGGCCGGGCGTACGGAGACGGTCGCGGCTCCCGAGGTGGTGCGGCAGGCCCCCGCCGGGGAGGCGCGGGGTGAGGGCGGGACTTCGGAGGGGGAGGGGACGGGGCCCGGTGCGCCCGGGGCCGCGGCGACGGCCTCGGCCGGCGCCGAGATCGTCGTGGACGTCGGAGGCAGGGTGCGCGAGCCCGGCGTCCACCGACTGCCCGCCGGTTCGCGGGTCGAGGACGCCCTGCGTGCGGCCGGGGGAGTGCGGCCCGGCACGAAGACCGAGGGACTGAACCGGGCCCGGTTCCTCGTCGACGGCGAGCAGATCGTCGTCGGCGCGCCGGGCCCCGGCCCGGGCGGCACGGCGGCGGGCGGACCGGGCGCACCGGCCGGCACGGTGGCGGGGGCGAGCCCGGCGGCCCCGGTCTCCCTCAATTCGGCGACCGTGGAGCAGCTCGACACGCTGCCGGGCGTCGGCCCCGTCCTGGCCCAGCACATCGTCGACTACCGCACGCGGCACGGAGGCTTCCGGTCGGTGGACGAACTGCGCGAGGTCAACGGCATCGGCGAGCGCCGGTTCGCCGATCTGCGGGACCTGGTGAGGCCATGAGCGCGTCCGGGGGCGCGGCGGCCGGCGCGGGCGTGGACGACCGGGCGGCGGACACCTCGGCGGGGGAGGGCCGGGCGGGCGGGGCTGGATACACCGGCGGTCCGGTCCCCGCGCGGGCACCCGTGCACGCCGCCTCCGGGCACCGGCTCGGCGCCGCCCGGCCCCGGCGGGAGGGCCCCACGGACCTGCGGCTCGTGCCGCCCGCCCTGGCGGCCTGGGCGACGGCCGCGCTCGCCGTGGACCTGGCGCCGCGGTGGGCCGTCGCCGTGGTGCTCGGCTGCCTGGCGGCGGCCTGCGCGCTCCTCCTGACGGGGCGTCGGCGCACCGCGGCCCGAAGGGCGCCCGTGGCGGTCGCGGCCGTGCTCCTCTGTGTGGCCGCGTCCGCCGCCTCGGCCGCGCTGCACGGCGCCGACCTGCGCCGCGGCCCCGTGCCCGCGTCGGCCCGGCAGTACGCCACCGTCACCGCCGAGGTGGAGATCACCGCTGACCCCCGGCTCACCCGGCCCCGCGTCCTCGGGGAGCGTGCGGCGCCGCCGACCGTGCTGATCGAGGCCGACGTACGCCGGGTCACGGAGAGGAACGGGAGGATGGTGGCCACGCGGACGCCGGTACTGGTGCTCGTCGACGCGGAGCCGGGGGGAACGGGCGGGCGGGAGTCCGCCACGAGCGAAGGGCCGCCGGCCCCGGGGAGCGGACCGTCCCGTCCCTCCGACGGCGGACCGTCCCAGGCCCCCCGTGCCGGACCGGCCGCCCAGCGCTGGCTCGCCCTGCTGCCGAGCACCCGGCTGCGGGTCGTCGCGCGGGCGGCGCCGCCGAGGCGGAGCGGGGACCGGGTCGCCGCCGTGCTGCGGGTACGGGGCCGGGCGGCGCCGGACGTGGTGGAGGGGCCGTCGGGTGCGCAACGGCTGGCCGGGCGGCTGCGCGCCGGGCTGCGGGAGGCCACCGACGGGCTGCCGGCGGACCCGCGCGCCCTGCTGCCGGGCCTGGTCGTCGGGGACACCTCCCGGATCACCCCGGAGCTGGACGAGGCGTTCAAGGAGACCGACCTCGCCCACACCCTGGCCGTGTCCGGGGCGAACTTCACCATCCTGCTCGCTCTGCTGCTCGGTCCGCCCGGGCTGGCCCAGCACAGCGAACGCAGGGGACTGGCGCCCCGCCTCGGCCTCTCCCTGCGGACGACCGCGCTGCTCGGCGGCGCCCTCGCGCTCGGCTTCGTCGTCGTGTGCCGGCCCGATCCGAGCGTGCTGCGGGCCGCCGCCTGCGGAGGCGTCGCGCTGCTCGCGCTGGCCACCGGACGCCGCAGGTCCCTCGTCCCGGCGCTGGCGACGGCCGTACTGCTGCTGGTGCTGTACGACCCGTGGCTGGCCCGCAGTTACGGCTTCCTGCTCTCCGTGCTGGCCACCGGTGCCCTGCTCACCCTCGCGCCACGGTGGAGCGCGGCGCTGCGCCGGCGCCGGGTGCCGCCCCGGCTCGCGGAGGCGCTGGCCGCCGCCGGTGCCGCGCAGGCCCTGTGCGCGCCGGTCGTCGCCGTGCTGTCGGCCCGGGTGAGCCTGGTGGCGGTGCCGTGCAACCTGCTCGCGGAGTTCGCGGTCGCGCCGGCGACGGTGCTGGGGTTCGCCGCCCTGGCGACGGCGCCGTGGGCGATGCCGGTGGCCGAGGCGTTCGCGTGGTGCGCGGGGTGGCCGGCCGGCTGGATCGCGGGGATCGCCCGTACCGGGGCCGCGCTGCCCGGCGCGGGAGTGGACTGGCCGGGCAGCTGGACCGGGGCGGCGCTGCTCGCCCTCGTCACGGCGGGCGTGCTGCTCGTCGGGCGGCGGCTGCTGCGGCACCCCTGGTGGTGCGCCGTCTGCGCGCTGCTGCTGGTGCTGGCGGTGGTGCAGCCGGGACCGGTGCCGCGGATGCTCACGGGGTGGCCGCCGCCGGGCTGGCGGATGGCGGTGTGCGACGTGGGGCAGGGGGACGCCCTGGTGCTCGCCGCGGGACCGGGTGCGGGTGTGGTCGTGGACGCCGGTCCCGACCCGGTGCTCGTGGACCGCTGTCTGCGCTCGCTCGGCATCACCCGGGTGCCGCTGGTCGTGCTCACCCACTTCCACGCCGACCACGTGGCGGGGCTGCCCGGCGTGCTGCGGGGACGCCCGGTGGGCGCCATCGAGACGACCGGTTACGAGGAGCCCGCGGAACAGGCCGCGTTCGTCGGGGAACAGGCGGCGGCACGGCGGATCCCCCTGCGGCACGCCGTCACCGGCGAGCGGCGGAGGGTGGGAGGGCTGTCCTGGCAGGTGGTGTGGCCGCCGCCGGCCCCGGCGACCGCGCACGCCCCGTCGGCCCCGACGACCGCGCACGCCCCGCCGGCCGGCCCGGTGCCCCATCCTCCGCCCGGAGCGGAGGGCCCCAACGACGCCAGCGTGACTCTGCTGGTGCAAACGGCGGGCCTGCGCCTGCTGCTTCTCGGCGATCTCGAACCGCCGGCCCAGCGGGAGCTGGCGAGGTCACCGGTGGCGGCGGAGCTGGAGGGGGTCGACGTGCTCAAGGTCGCCCACCACGGCTCCGCCCACCAGGATCCCGGCCTCGTCCGGCGGGTCGCGCCCCGGCTGGCGCTGATCAGCTGCGGCGAGGACAACCCGTACGGGCACCCGAATCCGGGCACGGTGGCGGCGCTGCGTGCCCAGGGTGCGAGGGTGCTGCGGACCGACCGGGACGGAGCGCTGGCCGTGGCGGGCACGCGGGGCGCGCTGCGCGTGGCGGGCGGCTGAGGCGGTGGAGCGGTGCGGCGGCGGTGCCGCAATTGTGGGAAATGCCGCTCGGAGCGGCCAATCCGTTCCACATGCGCCCACTCGTGAGAACTGCCGGCACATGCGCCGGTTTCCCGTGATCTGACCCCGTGTTGCCTCGAAAGCCCCATCGGTGATCGAATGCGATGTCGTTTAAGAGTGTTTCACTTCGCACAGAGGGTGTCGCAGATGATCGGCCGCTGGCTGGAAAGCCGAACGAAGCGGATGCAACGGACGGGTCCTCTGGCGGCGGTGCGGACCCCGCCCCGTGCGGGGGTGCTGAGCTGCCGGGTGCTCGACCCGGTCAGCGAGCCGGTGCCGCGGGCCGAGTTCACCGTCAGCGACGCCATGGGGCGCAAGGTGGTCGGCGGCGGCACGGACCCCTTCGGGTCGTTCGTGGCGACGGTGCCGGCGGGGGAGTACCGCCTGGCGGTGTCCGCCGAGGGCTACACCCCCTACCGCGCCTCCGCGACCGTCCTCGAGGACTCCCTCGCCTCGCTCGGTGACGTGACGCTCCAGGTGGCCCCGCCCCCGGAGCTGCCGGCGCCGGGCGACTGGGAGATCGAGCCCGCGCACTCCTCGATCGCGTTCACCGCGCGGCACATCGGCCTGGCCCGGATCCACGGCCGGTTCAACTCCTTCGCCGGAGCCGTGCGCATCGCGGACGACATGGAGCGGTCGGCGATGCACGTGGTGATCGACGCGGCGTCCATCGACACCAACGTGAGGATGCGCGACGACCATCTGCGGTCCGCGGACTTCCTGGACGTCGAGCGGTATCCGACCCTGGAGTTCTACAGCGACCGGTTCACGCACCGCGGCGGCAACCGGTGGGCCGTCACCGACGCCCTGTCGCTGCACGGCGTGACGCGCACGGTCACGCTGGACACCGAGTACCTCGGCCTCGGCAACGGCATGGAGGGCGAGGTCCGCGCGGCCTGCCGCGCCACCACCGAGTTGCACCGCGACGACTTCACGGTGAGCTGGCAGACGATGCTGGCGCGCGGTATCGCCGTGGTCGGCCCCAGCATCCGCATCGACCTCGACGTCCAGATCGTGCGGAAGGGCTGACCTGGCGGTTCGCCGTCCGGGCGGTGGCCGACAATGGGGCGCGTGAGCGATGTGAGACATGTGCTGGTGCTGCCCGACCGCGACGCCGCGGAAGAGGCGGCCCAGGCGCTCGGGGAGCGGTTCGGGCTCGACGAGGAGCCGCGGCTCGTCCGGGACGCCCTGGCCGGCGAGGACGACGCCGAGGACGCCCAGTGGCTGGTCGTCGTCCGGGACGAGGACGAACGGCTGGACGCCGGCGCGCTCGACGAGTTCGCGCGCGAGTGGGACGGCTGGCGCGAGGAGCCGTAGCCGCTCGTTCCACCGCCGCGCGGCCCGCCCGGCCGCCGGATCCGTGGGTCCCGTCGTGCGGGCGGCGGGGCGGCATTCGTTGTCAGTGGCCCGTGCGATGCTTGACGCGATGGCCAGGAAGACTGCGAATGACGACCCTCTCGCCCCGGTGACCCTCGCCGTGGGCCAGGAGGACCTCCTGCTCGACCGTGCCGTGCGGGAGGTGGTGGCCGCCGCGAAGGCCGCCGACGCCGACACGGACGTACGCGACCTGACCCCGGACCAGCTCCAGCCCGGCACGCTCGCCGAGCTGACCAGCCCCTCGCTCTTCGCGGAGCGCAAGGTCGTCGTCGTACGCAATGCGCAGGACCTGTCCGCCGACACGGTCAAGGACGTCAAGGCGTACCTGGGAGCACCCGCCGAGGAGATCACCCTCGTCCTGCTGCACGCGGGCGGCGCCAAGGGCAAGGGCCTGCTGGACGCCGCGCGCAAGGCGGGGGCCCGTGAGGTGGCGTGCCCGAAGATGACCAAGCCCGCGGACCGGCTGGCGTTCGTACGGGGCGAGTTCCGCACCGCCGGGCGGTCGGCCACCCCCGAGGCGTGCCAGGCGCTGGTCGACGCCATCGGCAGCGACCTGCGCGAGCTGGCGTCGGCGGTGACCCAGCTCGTCGCGGACGTCGAGGGGACGATCGACGAGGCGGTCGTCGGGCGGTACTACACCGGGCGCGCCGAGGCCTCCAGTTTCACGGTCGCCGACCGGGCGGTCGAGGGACGGGCGGCCGAGGCGCTGGAGGCGCTGCGCTGGTCGCTGGCGACCGGGGTGGCCCCCGTACTGATCACCAGCGCCCTGGCGCAGGGCGTCCGGGCCATCGGCAAGCTGTCGTCCGCCCGGGGTGGACGCCCCGCCGATCTCGCCCGCGAGCTCGGTATGCCGCCGTGGAAGATCGACCGTGTCCGGCAGCAGATGCGCGGCTGGACACCCGACGGCGTCTCCGTCGCCCTGCGCGCCGTCGCCGAGGCGGACGCCGGCGTCAAGGGCGGCGGCGACGACCCGGAGTACGCGCTGGAGAAGGCCGTGGTGACCATCGCCAGGGCGGCGCGTTCACGGGGACGGGCGTAGGTCAGCGGCGGCGCACCCCCGAAGCCGACCGGTCCCGAAGCGGGCCGAGCCGGACGCGCGCCGGTCCCGGACGGCCACCGAGCCGGGAAGCGGGCCGAGCCCGAAGCCGACCGGTCCCGAAGCGGGCCACGCCCGCAAGTGACCGAGCCGGGAAGCCGCCCGAGCCCAGCCCAGGTCACTACCGCGCCCCACCCCGGACCCGCCCCGCCGTGAAGCCGGCCACCGCCACGGCCCGGCGTCCGCCTCGCCCCGCGCAGGACCGCGCAGCCGCCCGTGGCGAACCCCGCCCGCCCCGCCCCCGGGACCCGCCCATGCCGAAGGCCCCGGCACCCGTCCTGGGGAGGACGGGCACCGGGGCCTTCGGATCAAGCTCGGGGATCCATGCCCGCGTGGCGAACGCAGGCCGCGCATGGATCCGGGGTGCCGGTCGGGGGCGGATGAGAGAGGGCCCGCCCTGGTTCCTCCCGGCGATCAGACCAGATAAGGGGTTCAGCCCTTGAGAGCGCCGACCTTCTGCGCCAGCGCCGACTTCTTGTTGGCGGCCTGGTTCTTGTGGATGACGCCCTTGGAGACGGCCTTGTCGAGCTGACGCGCGGCGACGCGCTGGTACTCGGTGGCCTTCTCGACGTCGCCCGCGGCAGCGGCCTCACGAGCCTTGCGGATCGCGGTCTTCAGAGAGGACTTGACGGCCTTGTTGCGCAGCCGGGCCTTCTCGTTGGTCTTGTTCCGCTTGATCTGGGACTTGATGTTCGCCACGAATGAGCCTTTTCAGGTTCAGGCACGGGGCCGCACGGGTCCCGGGCCGGTGATTTCTTGAGGAGTGCCTCGCGCTGAGAGGGCATGAGACACAGCCACCCACACTACCAGCGGCCCGTTGACGGGCCCAAACCCGTCCCCAACCCCTCCCAAACCCCTCCATGGTCCCCGCCCGTGGGACCATGGAGGCTACGTATCGATCCGACCCGAGACCGCAGACACTGCGGACGCCTCAAGAATCAGGACCCTGCGTGCCCGCGATCCCTAGCCATGTGCCCGAGCCGAGCCGTACCGACCCGGCTCTGATCCGCAATTTCTGCATCATCGCGCACATCGACCACGGCAAGTCCACGCTCGCCGACCGGATGCTCCAGCTCACCGGCGTGGTCGAGCAGCGGCAGATGCGCGCCCAGTACCTCGACCGCATGGACATCGAGCGCGAGCGCGGCATCACGATCAAGTCCCAGGCGGTGCGTCTGCCGTGGGCCCCCACCCACGACAAGGGCAACACGCACATCCTCAACATGATCGACACCCCGGGGCACGTCGACTTCACCTATGAGGTGTCGCGGTCGCTGGCCGCGTGCGAGGGCACGATCCTCCTCGTCGACGCCGCCCAGGGCATCGAGGCGCAGACCCTCGCCAACCTGTACCTGGCGATGGAGAACGACCTCACGATCATCCCCGTGCTGAACAAGATCGACCTGCCGGCCGCGCAGCCCGAGAAGTTCGCCGAGGAGCTCGCCAACCTGGTCGGCTGCGACCCCTCCGACGTGCTCAAGGTCTCCGCCAAGACCGGGCTCGGCGTCGACGCGCTGCTGGACAAGGTCGTCGCCGAGATCCCCGCGCCGGTGGGCGTGAAGGACGCCCCCGCCCGCGCGATGATCTTCGACTCGGTCTACGACTCGTACCGGGGCGTCGTCACCTACGTCCGTGTCATCGACGGCCAGCTCAACAAGCGCGAGCGCATCCGGATGATGTCCACGGGCGCCACGCACGAGCTGCTGGAGATCGGCACCAACTCGCCCGAGATGCTCGCCGCCGACGGCCTCGGCGTCGGCGAGGTGGGCTACCTGATCACCGGCGTGAAGGACGTCCGCCAGTCCAAGGTCGGCGACACCGTCACCACCCAGCACAAGGGCGCCGAGGAGGCGCTCGGCGGGTACAAGGACCCGCGGCCGATGGTCTTCTCCGGCCTGTATCCGCTGGACGGCTCCGACTACCCGCTGCTGCGCGAGGCCCTCGACAAGCTCCAGCTCAACGACGCCGCCCTGGTCTACGAGCCGGAGACGTCCGCGGCCCTCGGCTTCGGCTTCCGCGTCGGCTTCCTGGGCCTGCTGCACCTCGACGTGATCCGCGAGCGCCTGGAGCGCGAGTTCGGGCTCGACCTGATCGCCACGGCGCCGAACGTGGTCTACCGGGTGGTCATGGAGGACGGCGGCGAGCACGTCGTCACCAACCCGAGCGAGTTCCCCGAAGGCAAGATCAACGAGGTGTACGAGCCGGTCGTGCGCGCCACGATCCTCGCGCCGACCGAGTTCATCGGCGCGATCATGGAGCTGTGCCAGACCCGGCGCGGCACCCTGCTCGGCATGGACTACCTCTCCGAGGACCGGGTGGAGATCCGCTACACCCTGCCGCTCGCGGAGATCGTCTTCGACTTCTTCGACCAGCTCAAGTCGAAGACGCGCGGCTACGCCTCCCTGGACTACGAGCCCACCGGCGAGCAGACCTCCAGCCTGGTCAAGGTCGACATCCTGCTGCACGGCGACAAGGTGGACGCCTTCTCGGCGATCACCCACAAGGACCAGGCGTACGCGTACGGCGTGCGGCTCGTCGCCAAGCTCAAGGAGCTGATCCCGCGGCAGGCCTTCGAGGTGCCCGTCCAGGCCGCCATCGGCTCCCGCGTGATCGCCCGCGAGACCATCCGCGCCATCCGCAAGGACGTCCTCGCCAAGTGCTACGGCGGTGACATCTCCCGCAAGCGGAAGCTGCTGGAGAAGCAGAAGGAAGGCAAGAAGCGGATGAAGATGGTGGGTTCCGTGGAGGTCCCGCAGGAAGCCTTCATCGCCGTCCTGTCCAGTGACGACAGCGCGGGGTCGGGCAAGGCCAAGAAGTAACCGCGGACCGTCGCGCCCGGTCCGGGCAAACCGGACCAGGAAGGGCCCGTCGTGCGAAAGCGCGCCGGGCCCTTCCGCATGTCACGGGCGGTCCGCGGAGGAAGTGGCGGGGCGCGGAGACTTACGCGCGGGCCGGTCGCCCTCTACTCTGATGCCTGCCCCCTAGTTACTCGTGAGTTAAACAACGGCCCGGAAGGCGCCGGGCGCACCAGCCCGAGCGGCGGCCGGGCAGCAGCCTGATCATCAGTACAAGCATCTGAACAACCGCCCGAGAGTGAAACCAGCCGCACTGAGCCAGCCGCACCGTCGCGGGCCCGGAGGATGTCGTGAGCGACACACAGACACTGATCGAGAACCGTCCCCCTTCCGTGGCGGGACTCTTCCTGGAGCGGGTGGCGGCCACGCCGGACGCCGAGGCGTACCGCTACCCGGTGCCGCCGGCCTCCGGTGAGGGCCCGGACGACTGGAAGTCGCTCACCTGGGCGCAGGCCGCCGAGCGGGTCTACGCCATCGCGGCCGGCCTGATCGAGCTGGGCGTCGAGCCGGAGCAGCGCGTGGCGCTGGCCTCCTCCACGCGCATCGAGTGGATCCTGGCCGACCTCGGCATCATGTGCGCCGGGGCCGCGACGACCACGGTCTACCCGCAGACCAACGCCGAGGAGTCGGCGTACATCCTGTCCGACTCCGAGAGCCGGGTGCTCATCGCCGAGGACGCAGCCCAGCTCGCCAAGGCCCGCCGGAAGCGGGCCGAGCTGCCCGACCTCACCCACGTGGTGGTGATCGACGCGAGCGGCGCCGACACCGGCGAGGACTGGATCCTCACCCTCGACGAGCTGGAGCGCCGGGGCGCGGCACGTCTGGAGGCGGAACCCCAGCTCATCAAGGAGCGGGTCGGCGCGCTCACCAAGGACCAGCTCGCCACCCTCATCTACACCTCCGGCACCACCGGACGACCCAAGGGCGTGCGCCTGCCGCACGACAACTGGTCGTACATGGCGAAGGCGATCGCCGCGACCGGCCTGGTCACCAAGGACGACGTGCAGTACCTGTGGCTGCCGCTCGCGCACGTCTTCGGCAAGGTGCTGACCTCCGGCCAGATCGAGGCCGGCCACGTCACCGCCGTCGACGGCCGCGTCGACAAGATCATCGAGAATCTGCCGGTCGTCCAGCCGACCTACATGGCGGCCGTGCCGCGCATCTTCGAGAAGGTCTACAACGGCGTCGCCGCCAAGGCCCGCGCGGGAGGCGGGGCCAAGTACAAGATCTTCCAGTGGGCGGCCGGCGTCGCCCGCGAGTACGCCAAGGTCACCCAGGACAACTTCCGGCGCACCGGCACCGCGAGCGCCCCCTTCGGCCTGACCGCGAAGCACGGCGTCGCCGACAAGCTCGTCTACGCCAAGATCCGCGAGGCCTTCGGCGGCCGGCTGCGCGCCTGCGTCTCGGGCTCGGCCGCCCTCGCGCCCGAGATCGGCTACTTCTTCGCCGGCGCCGGCATCCACATCCTGGAGGGCTACGGCCTCACCGAGTCCTCCGCCGCGTCCTTCGTGAACCCCGGCGAGGCCTACCGCACCGGCACCGTCGGCAAGCCGCTGCCCGGTACCGAGGTCCGCATCGCCGACGACGGCGAGATCCTGCTGCGCGGCCCCGGCATCATGGAGGGCTACCACAAGCTGCCCGAGAAGACCGCCGAGGTGCTGGAGTCCGACGGCTGGTTCCACACCGGCGACATCGGCGAGCTCTCGCCCGACGGCTACCTGCGCATCACCGACCGCAAGAAGGACCTCATCAAGACCTCCGGCGGCAAGTACATCGCGCCCGCCGAGGTCGAGGGCCAGTTCAAGGCGGTCTGCCCGTACGTCTCCAACATCCTGGTCCACGGCGCCGACCGGAACTTCTGCACGGCGCTCATCGCGCTCGACGAGGTGGCGATCATGGACTGGGCCAAGGAGAACGGCCTGGAGGGCAGGACGTACGCGGAGGTCGTCGCGGCGCCCGCGACCGTCGAGCTGGTCGACGGCTACGTCAAGCAGCTCAACGAGGGTCTCCAGCGCTGGCAGACCATCAAGAAGTTCCGCCTGCTGCCCCGCGACCTCGACGTCGAGCACGGCGAGATCACCCCGAGCCTGAAGCTGAAGCGGCCGGTGGTGGAGCGCGAGTACAAGCATCTGATCGAGGAGATGTACGAGGGGGCGCGCGAGGCGTAGCGCCCCCTCGGGGACGCAATGTGCACGGCACATGCTCGAACATGTCCGTTCCGTGGCCGTGTTCGAGCATGTGCCTGGCGCGGATCTCCTCCGGGGCGGCTCACTTCGGTAACTCGGTGCTTATGGCTGGTCTCGGTCTGCCACTCTGTCGGCAACGACTGCGAGCCATCGCACGACCTGCCCGGGGAGCCGTCCATGGGTGCCATTCCGACGCAACGGGAAACCGTCTCCTGCGCCATCGGCGCGCCCGCGCCCGCCGCCGGGGTGACGGCCCCGGAGTGCGCGCGGGCGCACGTGGTCCTGCTCGGCAGCTCCCTGGCGCCGGGCGCCGCCCGCGCGATGGTCCGCGCCGCGCTCGCCGACTGGGCGGAGCTCGGCCTGCCCGGCTCCCGGCAGCTCACCGGCCACCTCGCCGCCGACGCGCTGGTGGTCGTCAGCGAGCTGGTCACCAACGCCGTCGTGCACGCCGGCACCGACGTCGAGGTGACCTGCCGCCTGGAGGAGAGCGGCACGCTCGTCGTGGAGGTCACCGACCACCGCCCCTCCCGCGCGCCGAGGGGCGGCGAGCCCGTCACGCCGCACGAGATCCCCGAGTACGGACGCGGCCTGCGTCTCGTCGCCTCCCTCTCGGAGGCCTGGGGCATCACCTACCGGCCGGGCGCGAAGACGGTGTGGGCGCGGCTGCCCGCGGCGGGCGGCGAGGACGACGAGCGGATCGAGGCGCACGCCGGGGAACGCGGCTCCGTCCGGCACGGCCTCCCGCCCGCCCTGCCGGGCCCCGCGGCGGAAGCACCGGACGCTCCGGCCGCCCCGGCGGGGACCGCGCGCCCGGACGCGGCGGGCACCCCCGCCCCGGCGGGGACCATGCGCCCGGACGGGGCCGGCACTCCCGTCGTCCCGTCGGGCACGGCGCACCCGGACGCCGCGCACACCCCGGCCGTCCCGGCGCACGGCGCGTGTGCGGACGGACCCGACGGGGGCGACGGCCCGCAGTGGCCGGACTGGGGGGACGGCGCGCAGGAGCCCGGCCGGCGTGGCGTCCGCGACCGGGACTGGCTGGGCCGCGGCGCCCTGTCCTTCCTGGCCGAGGCCTCCGACCTGCTGGCCGGACAGCTCGACGAGGAACTGGTCGCCTCCCTCACCGGCCAGCTCGTCGTGCCCCGGCTCGCCGACTGGTGCGCCGTGTGGCTGGAGGACGAGTCCCTGGGCCGGGGCGGAGCCTGGGGCGACGACCCCGGAGCCTCCCTCGGAGCGCGGCTGGCCCGCGTCTGGCACGCCTGCGAGAGCCGCGTCGACGAACTGCGGACGGCCCTGGAGAAGGACCCGCCCCGCGCGCGCGACCCGTGGCGCTCGGGGCCCGTCTCCCACCCCTGGCCGGGCGACGCGCTCGGCCCGCACGCCGAGCACGGCGCCGCGCTCGCCTACCGCCTGGTCGCCGGCGGCCGGCCGCTCGGCACCCTCGTCATCGGACGGGCCGGCGTCCCGGCCTTCCCCGAGGAGATCAGCGGTCTGGTCGAGGACCTCAGCCGCCGGGTGGCGCTCGCCGTGGGCGCCGCCCGCCAGTACGCCCGCCAGGCCACCATCAGCGCCGTCCTCCAGCGCGGCCTGCTGCCCGGCGCCGTCGCCGAGATCCCCGGAGTGCGCAGCGCCCTCGTCTACGAACCCTGCGACAAGGGCGGCCCCAGCGGCGACTTCTACGACCTCTTCCCGGCCGGCGACGGCCGCTGGTGCTTCACCGTCGGCGATGTCCAGGGCAAGGGCCCCGAGGCCGCCGTCGTCATCGGGCTCGCCCGGCCCTGGCTGCGGCTGCTGGCCCGCGAGGGATACGGCGTCCCCGACGTCCTCGACCGCCTCAACCAGCTCCTCCTCGACGACGCCACCGAGGCCGCGGACGCCGCCGCCCGCGCCCTGGTCGCCGTCGGCGGCCGACCGGTTGCCCCGGGCGACGGACCGCAGACCCGCTTCCTCTCCCTGCTCTACGGCGAACTCGTCCCCGTCGGCGACGGCGTCGTCCGCTGCACCCTCGCCTCCGCCGGCCACCCGCTGCCGCTGCTGCTGTCCCCGGACGGCACCGTCGGCGCGGTCGCGCAGCCGCAGACCCTGCTCGGGGTCGTCGAGGACGCGACGTACACGAGCGAGACCTTCGAGCTGCGGTCCGGCGACACCCTGCTGTGCGTCACCGACGGCGTCACCGAGCGGCGCAGCGGCTCCCGCCAGTTCGACGACGGCGACGGGCTCGCCGCAGCGCTCGCCGGGTGCGCGGGGCTGGACGCCGGACTGGTCGCCGAGCGCATCCGGCGGCTGGTCCACGAGTTCGGTCCCCGGCCGCCGGAGGACGACCTCGCGCTGATGGTGCTCCAGGCCGAGTAGCGCTCCGGGCGCGCGGGCCGGGAAACGCCGGGCGTACGGGACAATGGAACGCATGCCCTCCGCACTCCCCGACGGCGAGCCCGTCCCCGCCGACGGCGCGCTGCCCGCGTCCGCGCTCGCCGGGGCCGCTGACCGCCCCCTCGGCTTCTACCTGCACGTCCCGTACTGCGCCACCCGCTGCGGCTACTGCGACTTCAACACCTACACCGCGACCGAGCTGCGCGGCACCGGCGGCGTGCTCGCCTCCCGCGACAACTACGCCGAGACGCTCGCCGACGAGGTCCGCCTCGCCCGCGAGGTCCTCGGCGACGACCCCCGTGAGGTCCGCACGGTCTTCGTCGGCGGCGGCACGCCCACCCTGCTGGACGCCGGCGACCTGGTGCGGATGCTGCGCGCGGTCCGGGACGAGTTCGGCCTTGCGGCGGACGCGGAGGTGACGACGGAGGCCAACCCGGAGTCGGTCGACCCCGCGTACCTGGCCACGCTGCGGGAGGGCGGCTTCAACCGGATCTCCTTCGGCATGCAGAGCGCCCGGCAGCACGTCCTGAAGGTCCTCGACCGCACCCACACCCCCGGGCGCCCCGAGGCGTGCGTCGCCGAGGCCCGCGCGGCCGGGTTCGAGCACGTCAACCTCGACCTGATCTACGGGACCCCCGGCGAGTCCGACGACGACTGGCGCGCCTCCCTCGACGCCGCGCTCGGCGCCGGACCCGACCACGTCTCGGCGTACGCGCTGATCGTGGAGGAGGGGACGCAGCTCGCCCGGCGGGTCCGGCGCGGCGAGGTCCCGATGACCGACGACGACGTGCACGCCGACCGGTACCTGATCGCCGAGGAGACGCTGTCCGCGGCGGGCTTCGACTGGTACGAGGTGTCGAACTGGGCGACCTCCGAGGCGGGGCGCTGCCTGCACAACGAGCTGTACTGGCGGGGCGCCGACTGGTGGGGCGCGGGGCCGGGCGCCCACTCGCACGTGGGCGGGGTGCGGTGGTGGAACGTGAAGCATCCCGGCGCGTACGCGGCGGCGCTGGCGGCGGGGAGGTCGCCGGGGGCCGGGCGCGAGGTCCTGACCAAGGAGGACCGGCGGGTGGAGCGGATCCTGCTGGAGCTGCGGCTGCGGGAGGGGGTGCCGCTGTCCCTGCTCCGCGAGGAGGGCCTCGCCGCCTCGCGCCGGGCGCTGTCCGAGGGGCTGCTGCAGGACGGGCCGTACGGGGAGGGGCGGGCCGTGCTGACCCTGCGGGGGCGGTTGCTGGCGGACGCGGTGGTGCGGGACCTGGTGGACTGACGCCCGGCGTGCGGGCCGACGCGGGGCGAGGTGCGCGGCCCGTCGCGGGACCGCCGCGCCCACCGTGCCGCCCTGTGCCACGACCGCCCGCGGCTACGCGCCCGGCGGGGCCGTCACGAAGTCGATCAGCTCCTCGACCCGCCCCAGCAGCTCCGGCCGGAGGTCCTTGTACGAGTGGACCCGGGCCAGGATCGCCTGCCACACCGCGCCGGTGTTCTCCGTCGGCCATCCCAGCGCGCGGCACACCCCCGTCTTCCAGTCCTGGCCGTGCGGGACCCGCGGCCAGGCGTCGATGCCCAGGGACGACGGTTTCACCGCCTCCCAGACGTCGATGTACGGGTGCCCCACCACGAGCGCGTGCTCGCTCGTCACCGCCTCCGCGATGCGCCACTCCTTCGACCCCGGCACCAGGTGGTCCACCAGGACACCCAGCCGCGCGTCCGGGCCCGGCGCGAAGTCGGAGACGATCGACGGCAGGTCGTCCACACCCTCCAGGTACTCCACGACCACGCCCTCGACGCGCAGGTCGTCGCCCCAGACCTTCTCGACCAGTTCGGCGTCGTGCCGGCCCTCGACGTAGATACGGCCGGCGCGGGCGACGCGCGCGCGTGCGCCGGGGACGGCGACCGAGCCGGACGCCGTGCGGGTGGGCCGCAGCGGGCCCGCGGCCGGCCTGACCAGGGTCACCGCGCGGCCCTCCAGCAGGAAGCCCCGCGGCTCCAGCGGGAAGACCCGGTGCTTGCCGAAGCGGTCCTCCAGCGTGACCGTGCCCGCCTCGCAGCGGATCACGGCGCCGCAGAACCCGGTGCCGGGCTCCTCGACCACCAGGCCCGGTTCGGCCGGGACCTCGGGCACCGGCTGCGGTTTCTTCCACGGAGGGGTCAGGTCGGCGGAGTACTGGCGCATTCTGCCGACGATACGAGGAACGCCCCCGCGGTGATCACCGCGACACGCCGAACCGGGCGGCCAGGGCGTCCCGTTGGGCCCTGACGAACGCGGCGTCCACCACCGCTCCGTGACCGGGCACGTACAGCGCGTCCTCGCCGCCGAGGCCGAGCAGCCGGTCCAGGGCGGCGGGCCAGCGCGACGGCACCGCGTCGGGGCCCGCCTGCGGTTCGCCGGACTCCTCGACCAGGTCCCCGCAGAAGACGACGGTCACCTCGCCCGGCACCAGCACCGCGAGGTCGTGCCCCGTGTGTCCGGGACCCACGTCGGCCAGCACCGCGTGCCTGCCGCCGCCCAAGTCGAGCGTCCGCTCGCCGCGCACCTCGTGGTGGACGGCGACCGGGGCGCCGGCCGCCTCCTCGGCCGCCCCCGCGTCCAGACCGTGAGCCACCGCGTCCGCCCGCAGCTCCTCCCGGCCCTCCGCGAGCACCGCGGCCGCCCCCGCCGCGCCGAACACCTCCGCGCCCGCGAACGCCGCCGCCCCGAGCACGTGGTCGAAGTGCGCGTGGGTCAGCGCGAGATGCGTCACACGGCGCCCGGCGAGCGCCTGCGCCGCGCCGCGCAGCCGCGCGCCCTCGCCGAGGCTCGACCCCGCGTCCACCACCAGCGCCGCGTCGGTGCCGGCGATCAGCCCCGCCGTGCAGTCCCACACCGGCAGGCGGCACCGGCCCACCCCGGCCGCCAGTCGCTCCCAGCCCAGCTCTTCCCAAGTCGTCGTCATGACCGGGACGCTAGCGCCGTACGGCCCCCGGGCACGCGGCGGTGCCCCGGCCTTGCCGGGGGCGTACCCGACGGCCGTACACTGGGCCGGGGAAGTCTGGCACTCGTACACGGTGAGTGCCAGGGAGAACACCGGGCGGACGACTTCTGGAGGTGTGCGCGATGCTCAGTGAACGCAGGCTGAAGGTGCTGCGCGCGATCGTCCAGGACTACGTCGGCACCGAGGAGCCCGTCGGCTCCAAGGCCCTCACCGAGCGGCACAACCTCGGCGTCTCCCCGGCCACCGTGCGCAACGACATGGCGGCCCTGGAGGACGAGGGCTTCATCGCCCAGCCGCACACCAGCGCCGGGCGCATCCCGACCGACAAGGGCTACCGGCTGTTCGTCGACAAGCTGGCCGGCGTCAAGCCGATGACCGCGCCCGAGCGGCGCGCCATCCAGAACTTCCTGGAGGGCGCCGTCGACCTCGACGACGTGGTGGCCCGCACGGTGCGGCTGCTCGCGCAGCTCACCCGGCAGGTCGCCGTCGTGCAGTACCCCTCGCTGACCCGCTCGACCGTGCGGCACGTGGAGTTGCTCTCCCTCGCGCCCGCGCGCCTGATGCTCGTGCTGATCACGGACACCGGGCGGGTCGAGCAGCGGATGGTCGACTGCCCGGCGCCGTTCGGCGAGACGTCGCTCGCGGACCTGCGGGCACGGCTCAACAGCCGGGTCGCGGGCCGCCGGTTCGCGGACGTGCCGAGCCTGGTCGAGGACCTGCCCGAGGCCTTCGAGGCCGAGGACCGCGGTACGGTCTCCACCGTGCTCTCCACTCTCCTGGAGACGCTGGTCGAGGAGAACGAGGAGCGGCTGATGATCGGCGGCACCGCCAATCTCACCCGCTTCGGGCACGACTTCCCCCTCACGATCCGGCCCGTCCTGGAGGCGCTGGAGGAGCAGGTCGTGCTCCTCAAGCTGCTCGGCGAGGCGAAGGATCCGGGCGTGACCGTCCGTATCGGTCATGAGAACGCCCACGAAGGACTCAACTCCACGTCCGTCGTGTCGGTGGGCTACGGTTCGGGCGGCGAGGCGGTTGCCAAGCTCGGCGTGGTCGGTCCGACCCGCATGGACTACCCGGGAACGATGGGAGCGGTACGCGCAGTGGCACGGTACGTCGGACAGATCCTGGCGGAGTCGTAGGTGGCCACGGACTACTACGCCGTACTCGGCGTGCGCCGCGACGCCTCCCAGGACGAGATCAAGAAGGCGTTCCGGAGGCTCGCGCGCGAGCTGCACCCGGACGTCAACCCCGATCCGAAGACCCAGGAGCGGTTCAAGGAGATCAACGCCGCCTACGAGGTGCTGTCGGACCCGCAGAAGAAGCAGGTCTACGACCTCGGCGGCGACCCGCTGTCCCAGGCCGGCGGTGCCGGCGGTGCCGGAGGCTTCGGCGCGGGCGGCTTCGGGAACTTCTCGGACATCATGGACGCCTTCTTCGGCACGGCGTCGCAGCGCGGACCGCGCTCGCGCACCCGCCGGGGCCAGGACGCCATGATCCGCATCGAGGTCGAACTGGACGAGGCCGCGTTCGGCACGACCAAGGACATCCAGGTCGACACGGCCGTCGTCTGCAACACCTGCAACGGCGAGGGCGCGGCCCCGGGCACCTCCGCCCAGACGTGCGACATGTGCCGCGGCCGCGGTGAGGTGTCGCAGGTCACCCGGTCCTTCCTGGGCCAGGTCATGACCTCGCGCCCCTGCCCCCAGTGCCAGGGCTTCGGCACGGTCGTGCCGACCCCGTGCCCGGAGTGCGCGGGCGACGGCCGGGTCCGCTCCCGGCGCACCCTGACCGTCAAGATCCCGGCCGGTGTCGACAACGGCACCCGGATCCAGCTCGCGGGCGAGGGCGAGGTCGGCCCCGGCGGCGGCCCCGCCGGCGACCTGTACGTGGAGATCCACGAGCTGCCGCACCCGACGTTCCAGCGCCGCGGCGACGACCTGCACTGCACGGTCACCATCCCGATGACGGCGGCGGCCCTCGGCACGAAGGTGCCGCTGGAGACCCTCGACGGCATGGAGGAGGTCGACATCCGCCCGGGCACGCAGTCAGGCCAGTCGATCCCGCTGCACGGCCGGGGCGTCACGCATCTGCGCGGCGGCGGCCGGGGCGACCTCATCGTCCACGTCGAGGTCACCACCCCCACCAAGCTCGACCCCGACCAGGAACGCGTGCTGCGCGAGCTGGCCAAGCTGCGCGGCGAGGAACGGCCCCAGGGCCAGTTCCAGCCGGGCCAGCAGGGCCTGTTCTCCCGACTGAAGGACGCGTTCAACGGGCGCTGACGGGTGCCGGGGCCCGGGGCCGTCCCCCGGGCCCGCGGGATGCGGATGCTCCTGGCGTATGCCGACGGAAGCCCGGATTCGGACTCGTCCGAAGGACGTGACACCATGCGGTCATGTCCTCCGCGCTGACCGATCTCTTCCCCTACCCGATCGTGCAGGCTCCCATGGCGGGCGGCGTCTCCGTGCCGCAGCTCGCCGCCGCGGTCTGCGAGGCGGGAGGGCTGGGCTTCCTGGCCGCCGGGTACAAGACCGCGGACGGGATGTACCAGGAGATCAAGCAGGTGCGGGGGCTGACCTCCCGCCCCTTCGGCGTCAACCTCTTCATGCCGCAGCCGGAGACCGCCGACCCCTCCGCCGTCGGCGTCTACGCCGAGCAGCTCGCCGGTGAGGCCGCCTGGTACGAGACCGAGCTGGGCGACCCCGACTGCGGACGGGACGACGGCTACGACACCAAGCTCGCCGTGCTGCTGGACGACCCGGTGCCCGTGGTCTCGTTCCACTTCGGCGTCCCGAGCCGCGAGGCCGTGGACTCCCTGCACCGCGTGGGCACCTTCGTGCTGGTCACGGCGACCACCCCCGAGGAGGCCCGGGCCGTCGAGCGGGCCGGCGCCGACGCGGTGATCGCGCAGGGCGTCGAGGCCGGCGGCCACCAGGGCACCCACCGCGACCAGCCGGAGACCGACGCCGCCGGGATCGGGGTGCTGTCGCTGGTCGCCCAGGTCCGGGAGGCGGTGAGCCTGCCCGTCGTCGCCGCCGGCGGCATCATGCGCGGTGGTCAGGTCGCCGCCGTGCTCGCCGCCGGTGCCGGCGCGGCCCAGCTCGGCACCGCCTTCCTCGCCACCCCCGAGTCCGGGGCGCACGCCCTGCACAAGCAGGCGCTGACCAACCCGCTGTTCGTCCGCACCGAACTGACCCGCGCCTTCTCCGGCCGCCCCGCCCGCGGCCTGGTCAACCGGTTCCTGCGCGAGCACGGCCCCTACGCCCCCGCCGCCTACCCGGAGGTGCACCACCTCACGGCGCCGCTGCGCAAGGCGGCGGCGAAGGCGGGGGACGCCCAGGGCGTGGCGCTGTGGGCGGGACAGGGCCACCGGATGGCCCGCGAACTGCCCGCAGGTGAGCTGGTGGAGGTTCTGGTGGCCGAACTCGCGTCCGCCCAGGCGGCGTTGACGCGGTACGTGACGGGAGGTACGGAGCGATGACGGCTCCGGTGTTCGTGGTCGACTCGCTGCTGCCCGGCGACCTGCCCGGCGGCCAGTACGTCCTCGACGGCCCCGAGGGACGGCACGCGGTCTCCGTGAAGCGGCTGCGGCCCGGCGAGGACGTCGTCCTCACCGACGGGCGCGGACGCTGGGCCGAGGGCGCGGTGAAGGCCGCCGAGGGCAAGGACCGCCTGGTCGTCGCCGGCCTGGACCGCGTCCACGAGGAGCCCGAGGAGCGGCCCCGCATCACCGTCGTCCAGGCTCTGCCCAAGGGCGACCGCGGCGAGCTGGCCGTCGAGACGATGACCGAGGTCGGCGTCGACGCGATCGTGCCGTGGGCCGCTTCCCGGTGCGTCACGCAGTGGAAGGGCGACCGCGGCCAGAAGGCGCTCGGCAAGTGGCGGGCGACGGCGCGCGAGGCCGGCAAGCAGTCCCGCCGGGTCCGCTTCCCCGAGGTCGCGGACGCGGCGACGAGCAAGCGGGTTGCCTCACTTCTGGCCGACGCGGACTTCGCCGCCGTACTCCACGAGAGCGGCGAGGAGCCGCTGGCCGCCGCCGAACTCCCCGCGTCCGGCGACATCGTGCTGGTCGTCGGTCCCGAAGGGGGCGTGTCCCCGGAGGAGTTGGCGCTGTTCGCCGAGGCCGGTGCGCGGCCCTACCGGCTGGGACGCAGCGTCCTGCGCACCTCCACCGCGGGCACCGCCGCGGCCGCCGTCCTCCTCGCCCGCACCGGCCGCTGGTCCTGACGGATCGGGTCAGCCGTCCGCGGCGCGGGCGGCGGCGACCGCCGGGAACAGCTCCCAGCCGTCCAGCTCCGCGGGCCCGTCCAGCAGGCCGCGCCGGGCCGCCTCGTCGACGAAGCCCCGTACGACACTGGGCTGGTGCAGGTTGAGCGCCGCGTCTGCGACGGCCACCTGGCCCGAGTGCGGGAAGCCGTCCGGGACGAACCGCCCCTCGCCGCCCTGGAAGACGAGGCGCGTCGCCGTCCCGTCCCGGCGCAGGGTGAGCACCTCCGCGCAGGGCCCGTCGGTCCTGTGCCGGTGCCGCACCGACCACAGGTGGACGGCCGTCCCGTCCACCACGAGCCTTCTCGTACGACGGTCGCCGCGCATCCGCCCACGGTAGCCGGAGTGGCCGTATGCGCCCTACCGCGAGCCCCCGCACCGGTGGCAGGCTGCCGTACATGTGGGCGTTGAGGCGGATTCGGTACCGGCCGCGGGGCCGGCGGGTGGTGCTGGCGGCCGGGAGCGCGGTCGTCGCCGTCGGCGGACTCGCCGCCTGCGACCCGGGCGGGCTCAGTTCCGCGTCCGTGGCGTACACGACCGACCAGACCGTGACCCGTGAACTCGACCGGCGCGACGCCGACGTGCGGTGGCTGACCTGCACCGCCTCCTACGGCGACTCCGGCCGCACCGCCTCGGCCGGCGAGAGCGCCGTCGCCTCCGTCCACTGCGAGGGCAAGACCGACGGCGGGGCGGACATCACCGTCGACGGCAAGGTCACCCGCGTCGTCAACGGCGCCTGCGTGCGCGGCGATCTCACCGCGAAGGTGGACGGCAAGCGGTGGTTCGACGTCAAGGGCCTCGGCGACTGCGACGCGACCACGCCCCCTCCCGGCGAGGGCCCCGCCCGGGACCGGCCGGGCCCCACCGTCACCGTCACCCGCACCATCTGGTGCCCGGGCGACCCGCACTGCCGGCCCGTGGAGGGCAAGTAGCCGCACCCGGCGCGCCGTCGGGCTCCCGCGCGCCGGGGCGGCAACTGATCGGAACCTCTGTCGGCCGGACCCGCCCCTGCATAGGGTGGTGGGGTGACTCAGCCCGCAGCGCCTGCCTACCTCCGCTTTCCGCACCCGCACGGCGAGTTGGTCGCCTTCACCGCCGAGGACGACGTGTGGCTCGCCCCGCTCGACGGCGGCCGCGCCTGGCGGGTCAGCGCCGACAACGTGCCCGTGAACCACCCGCGCGTCTCGCCCGACGGCACCACCGTCGCCTGGACCTCCACCCGCGACGGCGCCCCCGAGGTGCACATCGCCCCCGTCGACGGCGGCCCCTCCCGGCGCCTCACCCACTGGGGCAACCTCAAGACACAGGTGCGCGGCTGGACCCCCGACGGACGGGTGCTCGCCCTCAGCGCGTACGGGCAGGCCAGCCTGCGCCGCAGCACGGCCCGGGCCGTCCCGCTCGACGGCGGACCCGCCGGCACCCTGCCCCACGGCCCCGTCGGCGACGTGGCGTACGGCCCGCGCACCGTGCTGCTGTCCGCGCCGATGGGCCGCGAGGCGGCCTGGTGGAAGCGGTACCGCGGCGGCACCGCGGGCAAGCTGTGGATCGACGCCGAGGACGACGGCGAGTTCGTACGGCTGCACGGCGACCTCGACGGCAACATCGAGTACCCGTTCTGGGTGGGCGAGCGGATCGCCTTCCTCTCCGACCACGAGGGCACCGGCGCGCTCTACTCCTCCCTCGCCGACGGCACCGACCTGCGCCGCCACACCCCCCTCGGCGGCTTCTACGCCCGGCACGCCGCCACCGACGGCACCCGCGTCGTCTACTCCAGCGCCGGTGAACTGTGGACGCTGGACGACCTCGACGGCGCCGAACCGCGCCGCCTGGACATCCGCCTCGGCGGCTCCCGCACCGACCTCCAGCCCTACCCCGTCAACGCCGCCCGCTGGTTCGGCTCCGCGTCCCCCGACCACACCGCGCGCGGCAGTGCGGTCTCCGTACGCGGCGGCGTCCACTGGGTCACCCACCGCTCGGGACCGGCCCGCGCCCTGGAGGCGACGCCCGGCGTGCGCGCCCGGCTGCCGCGCGCCTTCCGCGCCGACGGCGAGGAATGGGTGGTGTGGGTGACGGACGCCGAGGGCGACGACGCGCTGGAGTTCGCGCCCGCCACCGGCCTCGTGCCCGGTGCCGTCCCGCGCCGCCTCGCCGCCGGGCAGCTCGGCCGCGTCCTGTCCCTCGCCATGGCGCCCGACGGCAGCCGCGCCGCCGTCGCCTCGCACGACGGCCGGATCCTGCTCGTCGAGCGGGAGACCGGCGAGGTCCGCGAGGTCGACCGCAGCGAGGACGGAGACGCCACCGGCCTCGTCTTCTCGCCCGACTCCGCCTGGCTCGCCTGGTCGCACCCCGGTCCGTCCCCGCTGCGCCAGCTCAAGCTCGCGAGCACCACCGACCTGTCGGTCAGTGAGGCGACCCCGCTGCGCTTCAAGGACTACGCGCCCGCCTTCACCCTCGACGGCAAGCACCTCGCCTTCCTCTCCACCCGCTCCTTCGACCCGGTCTACGACGAGCACGTCTTCGACCTGGCCTTCGTCGAGGGCGCCCGCCCCTACCTGATCACCCTCGCGGCGACCACCCCCTCGCCCTTCGGCCCGCAGCGCCACGGCCGCCCCTTCGAGACCCCGGACCGCGACGAGACCCCCGACAGCGAGGGCACCCCCACCACCCGCATCGACATCGAGGGCCTCGCCGACCGCATCGTGCCCTTCCCGGTGGAGGCCGCCCGCTACTCCGGGCTGCGCGCCGCCAAGGACGGGGTGCTGTGGCTGCGCCACCCGCTCATCGGCGTCCTCGGCGCCTCCCGAGCCAATCCCGAGGACCCCGACCCGCACACCGAGCTGGAGCGCTACGACCTCGTCCAGCAGCGCGTCGAGCACCTCGCCCCCGACGCCGACCACTTCGAGGTCAGCGGCGACGGCAAGCGGGTGCTGCTGTGGACCGACGGACGCCTCAAGGTCGTCCCCAGCGACCGGCGGGCCTCCGGCGACGAGGACAGCGACACCAACATCACCGTCGACCTGGGCCGGGTCCGCCAGCTCGTCGACCCGGCCGCCGAGTGGCGCCAGATGTACGACGAGACCGGCCGCGTCATGCGGGACAACTTCTGGCGCCCCGACATGAACGGCGTCGACTGGGACGGCGTGCTCGACCGCTACCGGCCCGTGCTGGACCGCGTCGCCACCCACGACGACCTGGTCGACCTGCTGTGGGAGGTGCACGGCGAACTGGGCACCTCGCATGCCTACGTCACCCCGCGCGGCGGACACGGCGGCGGTGCCCGGCAGGGCCTGCTCGGCGCGGACATCTCCCGCCACCCGGACGGCGCCTGGCGCGTCGACCGTGTCCTGCCCTCGGAGACCTCCGACCCCGACGCCCGCTCCCCGCTCGCCGCGCCCGGGGTCGCCGTGCGCGCCGGGGACGCGATCGTCGCGGTCGCCGGACGGTCCGTGGACCCGGTCACCGGGCCCGGCCCGCTGCTCGTCGGCACGGCGGGCAAGCCGGTCGAGCTGACCGTCTCCCCGGCCGGCGGCGGAGACCTGCGGCACGCCGTCGTCGTCCCCCTCGCCGACGAGGAGCCGCTGCGCTACCACGCCTGGGTCGCCGACCGCCGCGCCCACGTCCACGAGAAGTCCGGCGGCCGGCTCGGCTACCTGCACGTCCCCGACATGCAGGCGCCCGGCTGGGCCCAGATCCACCGGGACCTGCGCGTCGAGGTGGCCAGGGAGGGACTGGTCGTCGACGTCCGCGAGAACCGCGGCGGCCACACCTCCCAGCTCGTCGTGGAGAAGCTGGCCCGGCGCATCGTCGGCTGGGACCTGCCGCGCGGCATGAGGGCCCAGAGCTACCCCCTCGACGCGCCCCGCGGACCGGTCGTCGCCGTCGCCAACGAGTTCTCCGGCTCGGACGGCGACATCGTCAACGCGGCGATCAGGGCTCTGGGCATCGGTCCGGTCGTCGGCGTCCGCACCTGGGGCGGGGTCATCGGCATCGACAGCCGCTACCGGCTGGTCGACGGCACGCTGATCACCCAGCCCAAGTACGCGTTCTGGCTGGAGGGCCTCGGCTGGGGCGTGGAGAACCACGGCGTCGACCCGGACGTGGAGGTCCCCCACCGCCCCCAGGACCACGCGGCCGGCCGGGACCCCCAACTGGACGAGGCCATCCGCCTGGCCCTGGCGGCCCTGGAGACCAGCCCGGCCAAAACCCCGCCCGCGCTCCCGTCCTAGCCGCGCGGCCGCCTGGCTGCGGGCAGTGACGCCTCCCCGCTCGAGGAGCCGAGAGCGGGGAGGCACCCTGCCGGTGCCGGCGGGCGCACCCACCCGACGGCCACCGAAACGCCCAGCACCCCCGGGCGCCGGCAAGCCCGCCCGACACCGCCCCGGCCCCGCACGGCCTCGCTACGATGCCCCCAGAAGATCACCACCGTAAGGAGCCGCCCCATGCCCGGCGAGCCACAGGACGACTGCCTGTTCTGCAAGATCGTCGCAGGCCGCATCCCCGCGACGATCGTCCGCGAGACGGACACGACCGTCGCCTTCCGCGACATAAACCCCCAGGCGCCCACCCACGTCCTGGTGGTCCCCAAGGCCCACTACCGCGACGCCGCCGCCCTCGCCGCCGCCGCCCCGGAACTCGCCGCGGACGTGCTGCGCGAGACCCAGGCCGTCGCCGACGAGGAGCAGCTCGACAGCTACCGCATCGTCTTCAACACCGGCACCGGCGCCGGCCAGACCGTGTGGCACACCCACGCCCACGTCCTCGGCGGCCGCGGCCTCGAGTGGCCCCCCGGATAGACCGGGCGAAGACACCGTGTCCGTACGCGAACTGGTCGTCCTCGGCACCGCCAGCCAGGTCCCGACCCGGCACCGCAACCACAACGGCTATCTGCTGCGCTGGGACGGCGAGGGCATCCTGTTCGACC
This sequence comes from Streptomyces sp. NPDC018947, assembly GCF_044390505.1. NCBI lineage: Bacteria > Bacillati > Actinomycetota > Actinomycetes > Kitasatosporales > Streptomycetaceae > Streptomyces > Streptomyces sp. NPDC018947. The sequence goes on along the minus strand of NZ_JBIRZD010000001.1, from coordinate 731,811 downwards.
CCGGCGAGGGCACGCAGCGCCAGATGCTGCGCGCCGGGGTCGCCGCCCACGACCTCGACCGGATCTGCGTCACGCACTTCCACGGCGACCACAGCCTCGGCCTCGCCGGAGTGATCCAGCGCATCAACCTCGACCAGGTCCCGCACCCGGTCACCGCGCACTACCCCCGCTCGGGGCAGCGCTTCTTCGACCGTCTGCGGTACGCCACCGCCTACCGCGAGACGGTCGGGATCACCGAGGCGCCGGTCGACGCGGACGGCCCCCTGGCGGTCACCCCCGCCTACACGCTGGAGGCCCGGCGCCTCTCGCACCCCGTCGAGTCGTACGGCTACCGGCTCACCGAGCCCGACGGCCGCCGCATGCTGCCCGAGCGCCTGGCCGCGCACGGCATCACGGGCCCCGACGTCGGCCGCATCCAGCGCGAGGGCTCCCTCGGCGGGGTCCGACTGGACGAGGTCAGCGAGGTGCGCCGGGGCCAGCGGTTCGCGTTCGTCATGGACACCCGGATGTGCGCGGGGGTGCGCGAACTGGCCGAGGACTGCGACATGCTGGTCATCGAGTCCACGTTCCTGGACGAGGACGCCACGCTCGCCGCCGACCACGGCCACCTGACCGCCGGCCAGGCCGCGCGGGCCGCGCGGGAGGCGGGCGTACGCCATCTCGTGCTGACCCACTTCAGCCAGCGCTACGCGGACCCCGAGGAGTTCGAGCGGCAGGCGAGGGCGGCCGGCTACGAGGGGGAGCTGACCGTGGCCCGGGACCTCCTGAGGGTGCCGGTTCCGAAGCGCCGCTGAGACGGCCGTACGATGCTCCGATGCCCATTCCCAAAGCTGAACTGCACCTCCACGTCGAAGGCACGCTGGAACCCGAGCTGGCCTTCGAGCTCGCCACCCGCAACGGTGTGGAGCTGCCCTACGCGGACACGGACGCGCTGCGCGAGGCGTACCGGTTCGAGGACCTCCAGTCCTTCCTGGACCTGTACTACGCGCTGATGGCGGTCCTGCGCACCGAGCGGGACTTCGAGGACCTGGCCGACGCCTACCTGGCCCGCGCCGCGGAGCAGGGCGTGCGGCACGCGGAGATCTTCTTCGATCCGCAGGCGCACCTGGCCCGGGGCGTGGAGATGGGCACCGTGGTGGAGGGGCTGTGGCGGGCGCTCGGCCGCAGCCGGGAGAAGCACGGCGTCTCCACCCGGCTGATCATGTGCTTCCTGCGCGACGAGTCCGCCGAGTCGGCCCTCGAAACGCTCGACGCCGCCAAGCCGTACCTGGACCGCATCACGGGCATCGGCCTGGACTCCGCCGAGGTCGGGCATCCGCCGGCCAAGTTCCGCGAGGTGTACGAGGCCGCGGCCGCCCTCGGCCTGCGCCGGGTCGCGCACGCGGGCGAGGAGGGGCCGCCGGAGTACGTCACCGAGGCCCTGGACGTGCTCGGCGTCGAGCGGATCGACCACGGTCTGCGCTCGATGGAGGACCCGGCGCTGGTGGAGCGGCTGGTGCGCGACCGCGTACCGCTGACCCTGTGCCCGCTGTCCAACGTCCGGCTCCGCACGGTCGACACCCTCGCCGACCACCCGCTGCCGGCCATGCTGGACGCCGGACTGATGTGCACGGTCAACTCCGACGACCCGGCCTACTTCGGCGGCTACGCAGGCGACAACTTCGACGCCGTGCGCGACGCGCTCGGGCTCACCGGCGAGCGGCTGCGGGAGCTGGCCCGCAACTCCTTCCTCGCCTCCTTCCTGGAGGACGACGAGGAACTGCGGGCCCGCTGCCTGGCCGAGGTCGAGGCCTACGCGTTCCCGGCCTCCTAGGCGGGGCACCCGAGGGCGTCAGCCCGTCCCGGACCCCGGTGTGGCCGCGGCCTGCCGGGGTCCGGCCGTGTCGTAGGCGCGCTGTACCGCGGCGGCGGGGGCGTCCACGGGGATCTCCACGACCGGCTGCTCCGCGGCGCCGACCTCGGGCACGGCACCGCTGGGCGTGCCGGTGGTGGCGGCGACCAGGGCGGCCGGGGTGCCGCCGCGGCGGCGGACCGCGCCGGGCAGCAGCGGACGTCCGCCGGTGTGCAGGGCGACGGCCGTCATCGGCACGGCGACCAGCAGCAGCCCGGCGCCCAGGATCAGGCCCATGCCCCGGTAGCCGGCCTCGGCCGACAGCACACTGCCGGTCAGCGGGCCGGCCGCCGTCCCCAGCGAGGACGCCGAACCGACGAACACCGCCCACCGGCCGCGCGGGTCCAGCGAGGCCGCGAGACCGATCAGGTACGACAGCACCACCGGGTACAGGGTGTTCCAGGCGATCTCGCCGGTGGCGAAGGACGCGGGTGAGGTCGCGGACGCGCTCAGCGCGATGCAGCAGGCGATGAGCACCGTGCCCGCCCCGATGGGCACGGCACGGCCGAGCCGCGAGCCCAGCAGGCCCGCCGCCAGCACGCCCACGAGTCCCGCGCCGAGGGCCACGGCGAAGACGGCACCGAGGGCGGCGTCGCCCAGGTGCGCCTGCGTCAGACCGATCCGGCCGCTGACGCCCCACAGCGAGTTCTGCGCCATGGACCAGCACAGCACGGTGGCCGCGAGGACCGGGCCGGAGCGGCGGCGGGGGAGCGGCGCCGTGGTCTCGTGCGCGGCCGGGGAGGCGGCCGTCCCGCCCGGCAGACGGCCCGTCAGCGGCCACACGGCGAGCACGGTGAGCGCGATCGCGGCCAGCGGCAGCCCGTGCGCCGGACCGAGGTGAGGAACCGTCAGGTACACCGCGCCGGCCAGCGCGGACACGCTCAGCAGGCCCATGGTGGAGGCCCGGTGCGGGTCGCGTTCGGCGGCGATCCGGGTGGCGGCGACCGTGGTGGCCGTACCCGACCCGAAGCCTCCGGCGACCGCGCCGGCGACGACCAGCCAGACGGTGGTGGTGAGCGCGGCGGTGCCGTAGCCGAGCGCGGCCAGGGCCAGCCCGGCCCGGGCGGCCGTCCGGGCGCCGATCCGCGGCAGCCGGGAGGCCAGCACGAAGCCCGCGCTCGCCGAGCTCAGCAGCAGCGCGCTGCCGACGGCGCCCGCCTGAGTGGCGGTCAGGGAGAGGCTGGTGCCGAGTCTGCCGACGGTGGTGGGCAGCAGATAGGCGGGCAGGTACCCGGCCGTGAAAAGGGCGACGAGGGGCCAGGGGGTGGTGCGGCGGGCGAACACGGGCGTTCCCAGGGCATGCGAAAGGGACGTGGGAGGGGGAGGGGGCGACGACCGTCGACGGACAGGAACGCGCGCGCAATTTGTATCAAGCGCGAGGAGCACCGAAACAGGCGAGGGGGTGTGAACTGAATCACACATGAGTTTGTGATCTCGGGGACTGGGTAGCAGTGGGCGTCCACGCCCGTGAGCGGGGCCGTGAACGGCCGGCGACGCCGCCCCGCGCGGTGGTCCGGCACCACGGGGCGCGACGGCGCCGGGTTGCCCGCGGCGTGGTGCACACTGGCCTGATCCGCACCATGCCAGGGAGCGCACCGTGACAGCGTCCTCCGTGTCCACCGCGTCCGACGTGACCGTCATGACCTCCGTGTCCGCCGACGAGCGGACCCACCGCCCCCCGCCGGGCGACGGCTCGCACCGGCACGCGCAGGCCGATCCGCTGGCCGCCCTGCGCACCCCCCAGGACCCGCCCTGGGACGTCTACCTGACCGGCACGGTCTTCCTGGACCTCATCTTCACCGGACTCGACTCCGCCCCCGTGCGCGGAACCGAGTCCTGGGCCCGCGGCATGGGGTCGAGCCCGGGCGGCGTGGCCAACATGGCGACCGCGCTGGCCCGCCTCGGCCTGCGCACCTCGCTGGCCGCTGCCTTCGGCGACGACCACTACGGCGACTACTGCTGGGACGCCCTCGCGCAGGGCGAGGGCATCGACCTGACCCCCTCGCGCACCGTGCCCGGCTGGCACTCGCCGGTGACGGTCTCGATGGCGTACGAGGGGGAGCGCACGATGGTCTCCCACGGCCACGAGCCCCCGCCCGAGGAGCCGTCCCCCGACTGCCCGCCCCGTGCGCGTGCCGCCGTCGCCTCCCTCACACCCGGCGTGAGCGCCCCCTGGATCGCGCAGGCCGCCGCGCGGGGCACCCGCGTCTTCGCCGACGTGGGCTGGGACGACACCGGCGCCTGGGACCTGTCCGGGCTGGCCGACCTCAAGCACTGCGAGGCGTTCCTGCCGAACGCCGAGGAGGCCATGCGCTACACGGGCGCCACCTGTCCCCGCGCCGCCGCGCACGCCCTGACCGCGCACGTACCGCTCGCCGTGGTCACGCTCGGCGCGGAGGGTGCCTACGCGGTGGACGGGCGCACGGGGGAGAGCGCCGAGGTCCCGGCCATCGCCGTGGAGGCCCTGGACCCGACCGGCGCGGGGGACGTGTTCGTCGCCGGGTTCGTCACCGGCACCCTGGCCGGCTGGCCGCTCGCCGACCGCCTGGCCTTCGCCGGGCTGACGGCGGCCCTGTCGGTGCAGGAGTTCGGCGGATCGCTGTCGGCGCCGGGGTGGTCCGAGATCGCGACCTGGTGGCGCAAGGTCCAGTCGGTGCCGGGCCAGGACCCGGCGGCGCTGCGCCGGTACGCGTTCCTGGCGGACCTCGTCCCCGACGAGCCGGTCAGGCCGTGGCCGCTGCGCCGCGCGGTCCCCACGATCGGCTTCCGCCGCCCGGCGTGACCGCGTCCGTCCGGCCGGGCCGGGCCGGGCCGGGGAGCCTCAGAAGCCGAGCCGCCGGAGCTGCTTCGGGTCGCGCTGCCAGTCCTTGGCGACCTTGACGTGCAGGTCGAGGAAGACCGGGGTGCCGAGCAGGGCCTCGATCTGCTTGCGGGACTTGATGCCGACGTCCTTCAGGCGCTTGCCCTTGGGGCCGATGATGATGCCCTTCTGGCTGGGACGCTCGATGAAGACGTTGGCGTGGATGTCCAGGAGCGGCTTGTCGGCGGGCCGGTCCTCGCGCGGCAGCATCTCCTCCACCACCACGGCGATGGAGTGCGGCAGCTCGTCGCGCACGCCCTCCAGCGCGGCCTCGCGGATCAGCTCGGCCACCATGACCTGCTCGGGCTCGTCGGTGAGGTCGCCCTCGGGATAGAGCGCGGGCCCCTCGGGCAGCAGCGGGGTCAGCAGATCGGCGAGCAGGCCGACCTGCTTGTTCGCGGTGGCCGACACCGGGACGATCTCCGCCCAGGTGATGCCCAGTTCCTCGCCGAGCCGGTCGATGGCGATGAGCTGCGCGGCGAGGGTCTTGCCGTCCACCAGGTCGGTCTTGGTGACGATCGCGACCTTCGGGGTCTTCTTGATCCCGGCCAGCTCCTTGGCGATGAAGCGGTCACCGGGGCCCAGCTTCTCGTTCGCCGGGAGGCAGAAGCCGATGACGTCCACCTCGGCCCACGTCGTGCGCACGACGTCGTTCAGCCGCTCGCCCAGCAGGGTGCGCGGCTTGTGCAGCCCCGGGGTGTCGACCAGGATGAGCTGGGCGTCCTCCCGGTGCACGATGCCCCGCACGGTGTGCCGGGTGGTCTGCGGGCGGTTGGAGGTGATCGCCACCTTCTGCCCGACCAGAGCGTTCGTGAGAGTGGACTTGCCGGCGTTGGGGCGGCCCACGAAGCAGGCGAAGCCGGCCCGGTGGACAGCCTCGGCCGGCTTTTCGGATGACTGGGTACGAACGCTCATGGCGCCCATTGTCCCTGATCCCCGGAGCCCCGCCGTACCACCGCCGTGCACGGGCCGGCGGGAGGGGCCGCGTCAGCCAGCGTCCACCGTGGCACGCACGGTCCCGTCCGGTGAGGCGAGGAACACCGGTGTCCCCGCGCCGCCCAGGTCGCCGACGGCCGCCAGGTCCTCGGCCGACGCCGACTCCGCCTCGGTCACCACGGCCGCCGCCTCCAGCGACGTCGCCCCGGACGCCACCGCCATCGCCACCGCGGTCCTGAGCGCGCTGAGCTTCAGCGAGGCCAGGCCGACGGTCCCGGCGACGTACGTGCGGCCGGTCTCGTCGCGTACGGCGGCGCCCTCCAGGACGCCGTTGCGGGCGCGGGCGGAGCGGGCCAGGGTGACGATCTTGCGGTCCTCGGGGCCGAGGGCGGTGATGTCGGTCATGGTCAGAGCATACGGAGGCACCGCGGCGCCCATCCCGCCACCGGGTACGTCGTCCGGCGGCGGGGCCTCAGGGCCGGTCCAGGCGGAGCCGTTCCGCGCGCGGCAGACCCGCGACGACCAGGTCGTAGGAGTCCTCGATCAGCTCCCGGACGAGGCGGTCCGGGAGCCCGCCGTCCACGGCCACCGTGTTCCAGTGCCGCTTGTTCATGTGCCAGCCGGGCACGATCAGCCCCTCGTGCTCGCGGCGCAGCCGGATCGCGTCGTCCGGGTCGCACTTGAGGTTGACCGTGAGCGGGCGCGCGTCGAGGGCGGTCAGCGCGAACATCCTGCCGCCCACCTTGAAGACCGAGGTCTCCGGGTTGAAGGGGAAGTCCTCCACCGCCGCGTCGAAGGAGAGGCAGAACGCGCGCAGCCGCCCGGGAGTCACTCCACCGCCTCCCGGTCGCCGGACCGCGCGGCGGGCACCGGCTCCACCAGCACCGTGACGATCTTGTTGCGGCGGCCCGCGGCGGCCTCCGCCGTCAGCCGCAGCCCGCGCCCGTCGGGCAGTTCGACCACCGAGGTGGCCCCGGCGATCGGCACCCGGCCGAGCGCCTTGGCCAGCAGACCGCCGACGGTCTCCACGTCCTCGTCGTCGAACTCCTCCAGCCCGTACAGCTCGCCCAGGTCGCCGATGTCCAGGCGGGAGGTGACCCGGTAGCGGCCCTCGCCCAGCTCCTCCACGGGCGGCAGCTCACGGTCGTACTCGTCGGTGATCTCGCCGACGATCTCCTCCAGGACGTCCTCGATGGTGACGATGCCGGCCGTGCCGCCGTACTCGTCGATGACGACGGCGACGTGGTTGTGCTCCTTCTGCATCTCGCGCAGCAGGTCGCCGGCGTTCTTGGTGTCGGGCACGAAGAACGCCGGGCGCATCGCCGTGGACACGAGGTCGCCCTCCGCCTCACGGCTGATGTGCGTCTTGCGGACGAGGTCCTTGAGGTACACGATGCCGACGATGTCGTCCTCGCTGTCACCCGTGACCGGTATCCGGGAGAAGCCGGAGCGCAGGGCGAGGGTGAGGGCCTGGCGGATGGTCTTGTAGCGCTCGATGACCACGAGGTCGGTGCGCGGCACCATGACCTCCCGCACGAGCGTGTCGCCCAGCTCGAACACCGAGTGCACCATGCGGCGCTCCTCGGCCTCGATCAGCGACTCCTTCTCGGCCAGGTCGACCAGCGCCCGCAGCTCCGCCTCGGAGGCGAAGGGGCCGCGGCGGAAGCCCTTGCCCGGGGTGAGCGCGTTGCCGAGGAGGATCAGCAGCGACGGGATCGGGCCCATCACCCGGTCCAGCGGCACCAGCACGTACGCCGCGGCCGTCGCCGTGTTCACCGGATGCTGGCGCCCGATGGTCCGCGGGGAGACCCCCACGGCCACGTACGACACCAGCACCATCACCGCGATGGCGACGACCAGCGCCTCACCGGTCCCGTCGAACTGCTTCAGGCAGGCGTACGTGACCAGCGCGGCGGCGGCCATCTCGCAGGCGACGCGGACCAGCAGCGCCACGTTGAGGTAGCGCGTCGGGTCGGCGGCGACCTTGGCCAGCCGGGCGCTGCCGCGCCGCCCGGAGCGCACCGCCTCCTCGGCGCGGAAGCCGGACACCCGCGCGAGGCCCGCCTCCGCGCAGGCGGCGAGCCAGGCGACCACCACCAGGGCGACGGCTCCGGCTACGAGCGGGAGGCTCATGAGACGGTCGGGGCCGGGGACGGGCCGGTCAGGCCCTTCTCCGCACGCCATCCGTCCACGATGGCCGCCTGGAGGCCGAACATCTCGGCCTTCTCGTCGGGCTCCTCGTGGTCGTAGCCGAGCAGGTGCAGCACCCCGTGGACGGTGAGGAGCTGGAGCTCCTCGTCCATGGAGTGCCGCGTCGCCGCGTCGGCGCCCTGCTTGGCGGCGACCTCCGGGCACAGCACGATGTCGCCGAGCAGCCCCTGCGGCGGCTCGTCGTCGTCCTTCGACGGGGGCCGCAGCTCGTCCATCGGGAAGGACATGACGTCCGTGGGGCCGGGCAGGTCCATCCACTGGACGTGGAGCTGCTCCATGGCGTCGGCGTCCACGACGATCACCGAGAGCTCGGAGAGCGGGTGGATGCGCATCCGCGCGAGCGCGTAGCGGGCGATGTCGAGGATCGCCTGCTCGTCGACCTCGGTTCCGGACTCGTTGTTGACGTCGATCGACATGGTCGTGCTGGTCTACTTCCCCTTGGCCTTGGCACCGCTTGTCGGTGTCCGGCCGCCGTTGTGGCCGCCGTTCTCGGTGCCGTTCCTGCTGTCGTACTGCTCGTAGGCGTCGACGATACGGCCCACCAGCTTGTGCCGGACGACGTCGTGGGACGTGAGCCGGGAGAAGTGGACGTCCTCGACGCCCTCCAGGATCTCCTGGACCTGTCGCAGACCGGACTTGGTGCCGCCGGGCAGGTCGACCTGCGTCACGTCGCCCGTGATCACGATCTTCGAGTCGAAGCCGAGGCGGGTGAGGAACATCTTCATCTGCTCGGGGCTCGTGTTCTGCGCCTCGTCCAGGATGATGAAGGCGTCGTTCAGCGTCCGGCCGCGCATGTACGCGAGCGGCGCCACCTCGATCGTCCCGGCCGCCATCAGCCGCGGGATCGAGTCCGGGTCGAGCATGTCGTGCAGCGCGTCGTACAGCGGGCGCAGATACGGGTCGATCTTCTCGTAGAGCGTGCCCGGCAGGAAGCCGAGCCGCTCGCCGGCCTCGACCGCCGGACGGGTCAGGATGATGCGGTTGACCTGCTTGGACTGCAGGGCCTGCACCGCCTTCGCCATCGCCAGGTAGGTCTTGCCGGTGCCCGCCGGACCGATCCCGAAGACGACCGTGTGCTTGTCGATCGCGTCGACGTAGCGCTTCTGGTTCAGCGTCTTGGGACGGATCGTGCGGCCGCGCGAGGACAGGATGTTCTGCGTGAGCACCTCGGCCGGGGTCTCCTGGCCGTCGCTCTCCCCGTTCTCGCTCGCCTTGAGCATGGCGATCGAGCGTTCCACTGCGTCCTCCGTCATCGGCTGCCCCGTGCGCAGCACCAGCATCATCTCGTCGAACACGCGCTGGATCAGGGCGACCTCATGGGCGTCGCCGACCGCGCTGATCTCGTTTCCCCGGACGTGGATGTCGGCCGCCGGGAAGGCCGTCTCGATCACGCGCAGGAGGGAGTCGCCTGACCCCAGCACCGTGACCATGGGGTGCCGGGCGGGGACCGTGAACTGTGCTCTCGCCTGCCCCTGCGCGGGGGTGTGAGCTGAGGGTGTCTGAGTCATGGGCCGGCGCTCGAGGCCTGCATGTCCTCCTCTGCGGCGTGTGCCGCGTGACGGGTGTGTCTGCTGTCTCCAGCGTACGACTCCACCGGCGGCCGCACCGAGGGCTTTTCCGGGCCGCCCGCCGCCGGGGACCGCCGCTCACCGCTGGGCGCGGACCAGGTCCCGGTGCCAGCGGTAGGACGCCTCGGGCGTGCGGGCCGGGGTGGCGAAGTCCACGCGCACCGGCCCGAAGCGCCGCGCTAGCCCTCGGCCCACTCGAAGTTGTCCAGCAGCGACCACAGTGGAACGGCGTCGGCACCGGGCGGATCCCCGCCGCGCACAGCTCGTCCACCAGGCGGTCGTGGAGGCCGAGGCCGCCGGGGGAGTTCACCCGCGCCCAGGAGAGCGAGAAGCGGTACGCGTCCAGGCCGGCCAGCAGCGCCACGTCCTCGCGGTGGCGGTGGCAGTGGTCGCAGGCCACCGCCGCCGTCGAGCCGTCCCTCACCCGCCCCGGCTCGTCCGTGAACGCGTCCCACACCGAGCGTTCGCGCAGCTCCGCCGCGCCCTGGATCTGGTGCGCCGAGGTCGACACGCCCCACAGGAAGCCGTCCGGGAAGCGGGGTACCGGGTTCGTCGCCATGCGCGGATCGTCCGTACCCGCGGTAATGGAAGTCGACGCCCGTGCGCGGCGACGGCGTTACGCGCCCTCCTTCAGCACCCGCGAGATCAGCCTGCGCTGCTCGTCCGTCAGCCGGGGGTCGGACGCGTAGACCGTCTTCCCGTCCACGGTGATCTGGTAGCTGAAGCCGTCCGGCACCCCCACCGGCGGGGTGCCCCGGCCGTCCGCGACGGCCCGCTCCGCCAGGGCGTGCCACTCGGCCGCGTCGGAGCGTCCCGCGGTGTCGACCTCCGCGTGGCGTTCGATGCCCGCGAAGCCTCCTGTGCGCCTCACCTGAATCCGCATGGGACCGTGTCTAGTACGGAACTACAGCGTGCGCACCCCGACCTGTTCCCATGCCTTGCCCACCGCCTCCAGCTCGTCCGCGTCGCCGTAGCGCTCGCGGGCGGCCTTCACCGTCAGCGTCGCGAAGTCCGTGAACGACGCGTCCTCGCGCAGCTCGCCCCCCGTCAGCACGTCGTACCAGACCTGTCCGGCCCGCTCCCAGGCGTTGCCGCCCAGCTCCTTGGCGAAGAGGTAGAAGGCGTGGTTGGGGATGCCGGAGTTGATGTGCACGCCGCCGTTGTCGCGGCCGGTGCGCACGTAGTCGTCCATCGTCGCGGGCTGCGGGTCCTTGCCGAGGACGTCGTCGTCGTACGCCGTGCCCGGCGCCTTCATCGAGCGCAGCGCCACTCCCGTCACCCGCGGGGCGAGCAGCCCGGCGCCGATCAGCCAGTCGGCCTCGGAGGCGCTCTGGCCGAGCGAGTACTGCTTGATGAGGGAGCCGAAGACGTCCGACACCGACTCGTTCAGCGCGCCGGGCTGGCCGTAGTACGTCAGGTTGGCGGTGTGCTGCGTGACACCGTGGGCCAGCTCGTGGCCGATCACGTCCACGGGGATGGTGAAGTCGAGGAAGATCTCCCCGTCCCCGTCGCCGAAGACCATCTGCTCGCCGTTCCAGAAGGCGTTGTTGTACTCGCGGTCGTAGTGCACCGTCGCGTCCAGCGGCAGCCCGGCGCCGTCGATGGAGTCGCGCCGGTACGCCTTCAGGAACAGCTCGAAGGTGGCGCCGAGCCCCGCGTAGGCGCGGTTGACCGTGGCGTCACGGCCCGGCTCGTCGCCCTCGCCGCGCACCTTGCGACCGGGCAGGTCGGTGCCGTGCCGGGCGTCGAAGATCGTGCGGTGCGGCTTGCCGGCCTCGGCGCCGGCGCGCGGGGTCACGGTGGGGGCGCCGATGACGGTGGTCAGGCCGCGGCGGGTGCGTTCGGCGGCGTCGCGCTGGAGGGTGCGGCGCGCGGGCCCGGCGAGCACCGGGTCCTCGTTCCGGGCGAGCCGGTCGAGGACGTGGGGCGGCACGATGGCGCAGAAGACGGGCTGGAAGCCCCCGTTGGTCGTCATGTCCGGAACCATCGCACTCCGTGACCGTGCTGTCACTACTCGCAACCACGATCGGCGCAAAGCGCCGCCGCGACGGCCCGGCGGGCACCCGGAAGTGGTATACGGCACTTTTTGTCCCGGTTCCCTCCCTGGTCCCGCATACTGATACGCACCCGCGTGACCGGCGCGGCTCGGTTAAGGTGCTGGGCATCATGCGATTCGGGCTGCTTCTCCTTAGCTGCCGCGGCGAGGGCCTGTAGAGGCCGACTCCCTCCCCGCGGTGCTTGGTGATGCGCGTCGGCCGTCCTTCCGGACACGCGGACACCGCGGACATCAAGAGGAGCCCACGCGACCATGGCCAACCGCCAGCAGCCCAGTTCGATGCCGACCACCAAGTACCGCGGCTACGAGCAGGTCGACATCCCCGACCGCACCTGGCCGAACCAGCGCATCACCACCGCCCCCCGCTGGCTCTCCACCGACCTGCGCGACGGCAACCAGGCACTGATCGACCCCATGTCGCCCGCCCGCAAGCGCGCGATGTTCGACCTGCTGGTCAAGATGGGCTACAAGGAGATCGAGGTCGGCTTCCCGGCCTCCGGCCAGACCGACTACGACTTCGTACGCTCGATCATCGAGGACCCGGACGCGATCCCGGACGACGTCACGATCTCCGTACTGACCCAGGCCCGTGAGGACCTGATCGAGCGCACGGTGGAGTCCCTGAAGGGCGCCAGGCGGGCCACCGTCCACCTGTACAACGCCACCGCCCCGGTCTTCCGCCGCGTCGTCTTCCGCGGCTCGCGGGACGACATCAAGCAGATCGCCGTCGACGGCACCCGGCTGGTCATGGAGTACGCCGAGAAACTGCTGGGCCCCGAGACCGAGTTCGGCTACCAGTACAGCCCCGAGATCTTCACCGACACCGAGCTGGACTTCGCCCTGGAGGTCTGCGAGGCGGTGATGGACACCTACCAGCCCGGTCCCGGCCGCGAGATCATCCTGAACCTGCCCGCCACGGTGGAGCGTTCGACGCCGTCCACGCACGCCGACCGCTTCGAGTGGATGCACCGCAACCTCTCCCGCCGCGAGTACGTCTGCCTGTCCGCCCACCCGCACAACGACCGCGGCACCGCCGTCGCGGCGGCCGAACTGGCCGTGATGGCCGGCGCCGACCGCGTCGAGGGCTGCCTGTTCGGGCAGGGCGAGCGCACCGGCAACGTCGACCTGGTCACCCTGGGCATGAACCTGTTCTCCCAGGGCGTCGACCCGCAGATCGACTTCTCCGACATCGACGAGATCCGCCGTACGTGGGAGTACTGCAACCAGATGGAGGTCCACCCGCGCCACCCGTACGTGGGCGACCTGGTCTACACGTCCTTCTCCGGCTCCCACCAGGACGCCATCAAGAAGGGCTTCGACGCGATGGAGGCCGACGCGAAGGCCCGGGGCGTCACGGTGGACGACATCGAGTGGGCCGTGCCGTACCTGCCCATCGACCCCAAGGACGTCGGCCGCTCCTACGAGGCGGTCATCCGCGTCAACTCGCAGTCCGGCAAGGGCGGCATCGCCTACGTCCTGAAGAACGACCACAAGCTGGACCTGCCGCGCCGGATGCAGATCGAGTTCTCGAAGATCATCCAGGCGAAGACGGACGCCGAGGGCGGCGAGATCACCCCGGCGGCCATCTGGGACGTCTTCCAGGACGAGTACCTGCCCAACCCCGACAACCCCTGGGGCCGCATCCAGGTCGCCAACGGCCAAACCACGACCGACCGCGACGGCGTCGACACGCTCACCGTCGAGGCCACGGTCGACGGCACGGAGAGCACCCTCGTCGGCTCCGGCAACGGCCCGATCTCGGCGTTCTTCCACGCGCTGCAGGGCATCGGCATCGACGTGCGCCTGCTGGACTACCAGGAGCACACGATGAGCGAGGGCGCTTCCGCGCAGGCCGCCTCCTACATCGAGTGCGCCATCGGCGACAAGGTCCTGTGGGGCATCGGAATCGACGCGAACACCACGCGCGCCTCGCTGAAGGCGGTCGTCTCCGCCGTCAACCGCGCGTCTCGCTGACCAGCCCAATCGGTGGTTTGAGGCCCCGCTCGCCCACAACAGGCGGGCGGGGCCCCGTCATATACCGGCCATCTCCACGGAGAGGTCACGGAAAGGTCTCCTCCGGGGTACTGACTCCACGTCGGCGATGTGGCTAACATCACGCAGGCGCGGCGACGTGGCCGCGCGGTTACGGAGGTGCGACGTGCTGCCTGGACGGGGACCGAACGGCCGAGCTGCCCGACTGCCGCGCATCCTGGGGACCCGCACCGCCTGGACGCCCGTGGGCGACGGCGAGTTCTTCTGCCCCGGCTGCGGGGGCGACCGCAACTACCAGCGCCTCACCGGCCGCCGCCGGTTCACCCTGCTCGGCGTGCCGCTGCTGCCGCGCGGGGAGTCCGCGCCGACCGTCGAGTGCGCCGCCTGCCGCCGCCACTACGGCACCGACGTCCTCGACCACCCGACCACCACCCGCTTCTCCGCGATGCTCCGCGACGCCGTCCACACCGTCGCCCTCGCGGTGCTGGCCGCGGGCGGCACCTGTTCCCGCACGGCCCTGGAGACGGCGGCGGCCGCGGTGCGCGCGGCCGGCTTCGAGGACTGCACCGAGGAGCAGCTCAGCGCACTGGTCGAGGCGCTGGAGGCGGACACCGGACGGGTGCGCGACGAGCCGTGCGTGCCCGGCCTGGCCATAGAGCTGCACGAGGCGCTGGACCCGCTGGCCCCGCACCTCGCCGCCGTCGGCCGTGAGTCGATCCTCCTCCAGGGCGCCCGCATCGCCCTGGCCGACGGCCCGTACACCCCCGCCGAGCGCGACGCCCTGGCGACCGTCGGGGCGGCCCTGACCCTGCGCTCCGACGACGTGACCCGGCTGCTGGAGTCGGCGGGCACGCCGTCCTGACCCGGGCGCGGGGGGCGGGGGCGGGGGATGCCTCAGCGGGCCCCGGTGAGGTCCAGGCGCAGCACGCAGCGGTCCATGCCGGGCCCGAAGTAGTCCCGGCGCAGCCCTGCGTCGGGTTCCTCGGGTGCGAAACCCAGCGAGCGGTAGAGCAGGAGAGCCGCGTGGTTCGCGGGCTCCACGGTGAGGCGGACCCGTTCGATGCCGTCCCGGCGCAGCCGGGCCAGGATCTCCGTCATCAGCTCCCGCCCCAGCCCGTGGCGCCGCCGGTCCTGCGTCACGCACAGCCCGAGGATCCAGCTCTCCCGGCCGAGCGCCTCGGTCGTGGTGGCGGCCAGCACATAACCGCGCAGCCGGCCCCGGCCGTCGTCGAGGACCAGGAAGTGCTCGGCGTACATGTCGTAGAGCTGACGCAGCAGGAAGCCCGGGAAGGCCACCTCCTGGAAGACCTCCTCGTCCAGGCGCCGCAGCTCGGGCAGGTCGGACTCCCGCGCCGTCCGCAGGACCAGGGGAGGGGTGTCCGGCAAGGGCACCCGTTCCATCAGTCGCTCGTGGCGGTCCAAGGAGCGTTCCAGTGGTTCGGCGGTCATGCCACCCCCAGTCGGGATCTGCGGTCGTCAACTCGACGGGGCATCGCCGCCACCCCCGATGGAGTGAGGGGTCCCGCTGGCGGCCGGTGCGCCTTCTGGCTAGAGTGAGCGCCCAACTCCCGCCGTGCAAGGGAGAGTTAGGGTGTGCAACGGTGCGCCTGACGTGCGCCCGGCGCATGAGGACTGGCGGGTTCCCGGCTGTCCGAATGTGCTGAAGCGTCCTATCTTGCGAGCAAGGAGACGCCTCTCTCCACCGGTCGGCGTCCACAGGACCCCCGCGCTCGCGGCGCACGGTCTTGTCCACCAACGAACGGAACGCGGCAGGGTGACTATGGACCGAAATGCCGACGCGCCTTGGTCGAAGTTCGATCCAGAGGTGTATGTCGACAACAACTACCGGACCCCGCTGGAAGTCGACCGGCAGATCGTGCGGCTGATGCGCGACCACTTCAGCACCTGCTTCGCCGGTGCCGCGCCGGGGGCTGTCCGGGGTGTCGACGTCGGCGCCGGTGCCAATCTCTATCCCGCCCTGTCCATGCTGCCCTGGTGCGAGAAGGTGCTGCTGCTCGAGTACGCCGACCCGAACGTCGCGTACCTGGAGCGGCAGACCTCCCCCCGGGGATACGACACGGCGTGGGACGCGTTCTGGGAAGTGCTCCAGGAGGACGAGGCCTACCGCGGCTTCGACCCGCGGGCCCGGTTCGGCGACATCGTCCGGGTCGAGCGCGCCAACCTCTTCGACCTCGACGGACAGCGCCGCTGGGACCTCGGCACGATGTTCTTCGTCGCCGACTCCATGTCCGAGTGCCCCGAGGAGTTCCGCCGCGGCGTGCGGTGCTTCATGAACGCGCTCAACGAGAAGGCGCCGTTCGCGGCCGCCTTCATGAAGGAATCGGTCGGATACCAGGTCGGCGAGCACCAGTATCCGGCCTACCGGGTGAACGAGGACCGGGTCAGGGAGAGCCTGGAAGGCTTCACCACCGAGCTGGAGATCCACGACCTGCACCACATGGTGCGCCCGGGACACGAGGGCATGCTCCTCGCCCTGGGGCGGCGCAACGCGGAGGTTGCCGCCGTCTGAGAACGGGGACCATGTCTGCACACACGGGGTCCTGAAACACCGGCAACGAGATCTGTACGAGGGGTACGGGGATGCAGATCAAGCCACGCCAGCACCTGCTGGACATCTGGCACGCCATGGCCCGTCATTCGTTCGACGGGGGAAAGCTGGTCCAGGGGGAGACCGACGGGCAGAGCAGCGTCGCGGACGCGGAGCGGCTGCTCTGCCTGCTGTATCCGGCGACCGAGGTGCCCGCGTTCCGCCTCGACCAGCCCGACACCACCGAACGGGACGTGCTGCGCGCGCTGGAGAGGGTCGGCACCCGGCTGGAGATCCCCGCCAACCTGATCACCGCGCTGACCCAGTTCATGCGCACCCACACCGGCCCGGACGACAGCCCCACCTTCTCCGGCGGGCACTACTTCAAACCGGCCGAACCGGACGGGCAGATCACCTACGCCCAGAGCCAGTTGGGCGTGGTGGACTCCTACTCCATGTCCGTCACGCTCTGCCTCGCCACCCTCGGGTACCTCAAGGTCTACGAGACCACCACCACCCGGCCCGAGATGCTCCAGGCGATCGCCGAGCTGCGCGAGGCCACCAACGCCCGGCTGACCTCCGCCATGATCAGCCTGCTGCGCTCGTTCACCGTCAACGTCTTCGACGCCGAGTCCGAACAGGGCCGCCGGCTGATCCAGGTCATCGGCCAGGGCAAGCAGTCCGACCGCATCGCCCTCCAGCAGTTCTCCCGCAGGTTACGGCCGCTGCGCGCCACCATCATCGAGAGCCTCACCCGCGGCATCCAGTTCGACGAGGGCATCCGCGACGAGAGCCAGCTCTTCGAGTGCGGCTGGGCCTGGGGCATCGTCCAGGACGCGCCCAAGGTCACCGACCTGGACACACCGGTCCCCGGCCAGCCCGACGGCATCGCCGACCGGCTGCCCTACGTGTACTTCACCGTCGTCGCCCTCGACGGCATCCAGGACCTCTTCTCCGACCGCACCCTCACCCTCGGGCTGCTCGACGCCGACCAGCAGAAACTCGCCGAGGCCCTGCGCCTGCGCTGGGAACTGAGCCAGCAGTACTGGTCGGCCATCGCCCGCTTCGGCTCCGAACGCTGGCCGCTGGAGGACCTGCCCTGGCAGACCACCGGCCTCAGGCTGGAGTCCGAGTACTTCTCCCTCACCGTCGCCGCCATCCTCGTCCACGACCTGGTCCGCCGGAAGGCCACCGACGACGACCTCACCCGCACCGTGGCCATCATGGAACGCCTCGCCGACCGCGGCCGCGTCACCAGCCGGATGACCAGGAACGACCCGATCATCCGGCTGCACAACCCCGGCGTCACCATGCCGCTCGCCGGGTCCGAACGCTCCGGCGGCCTCCTGCTGTGGCGGATGACCGACTTCTCGGCCCAGCTCCTCAAGCGGATCATCCAACTCGCCGAGCTCTCCCGGAACATCGGCGCCCAGGACCGGCTGCTCCGTCTCGCCGAGCAGACCTTCGAGCACCTGTGGAACCGGCGGATAGAGGACGACGACGGCGCCGGACTCTGGGACAACGTCCAGGCCGTCTACCCGGACGCGCGCGACGCCGAACTGCGCATGTCCTGGAGCATCACCGAGCGCGTCACCGAGTGCCTCGTCGCCGCTCGCAACCTGTACGAGCAGCAGCCCATCCGCAGCCCCGAACTGGCCGAACTGGCCCGCGAACTACTCAGTGAGGCCACCCACCTGTTCGGCAAGGAACAACTGGAGGCCTCCGCCGCCGCCGACGGCAGCAGAGCCCGGGCGATGCGCAGCATCGAGAGCCGCCTCGACCACGCCCGCAGCCTGGTCGACGAACGGCCCGCCACCGCCTTCGCCCTGGCCCTGCCCGTCCTCCAGGAACTCGACACCCTGGCCCAGGCCAGGGGCGCCGCCGCACAGGAGGTGTGAGCGTGCTCGTCTTCGCCGCCTCCGACAAGGGGGGCACCGGGCGCTCGGTGACCAGCGCCAACCTGGCCTATCAGCGCGCCCTCACCGGCGACCACGTCGCCTACGTCGACTTCGACTTCGGCTCGCCCACCGCCGCCGCCGTCTTCGACGTGCCCGGCGCCATGCGCGGCACCGAGGAGCGCGGCCTCCACTCCTACCTGGAGGGCGAGACCGCCGAGCCGGTCCGGATCGACGTCTGGCGGCAGACCGAGCACCCCCTGCTGCGCGCCCGCCCCAACCAGTCCGGGCGACTGGTCCTGTTCCCCGGCGACGCGGGCGGCGGCGAGTTCGCCACCGGCGAGGACGCCCTCGAACGCTGCGTCGACCTGCTGCTGCGGCTGAACGCCGAGTTCGACCTGATCGTCGTGGACCTCAGCGCCGGCCGCAGCTACGCCGTCGACATGGTCCTCGCGGCGACCGCCCACCCCCGGATGCGGTTCGTCCCGTTCCGCTGGCTCGTCTTCCACCGCTGGACCCGCCAGCACGTGATCGCCGCCTCCGGGCTCGTCCACGCCGAGCACGGCATCATCCGCGGCGGCGTGGACCGCGGCCACGAGGAGGAGGCGCTGCGCGCCGCCATCCGCTTCGTACGGGCCGCCGTGCCCGACCCCGAGTCACCGCTGTGGTCCCAGGGCTCGCCCGCGCAGGCCGCCTGGATGCAGGCCTGCGACGAGGCGCTGCGCCGGCTCGCCGCCGAACACCGCATCGGCGACAGCGTCGTCCTCGGCGTCGTACCGCTGGAACCCATACTCCAGTGGCGCGAGCAGCTCATCACCGAGGAGGACGTGCTCTCCACCCAGATCGCCAACAAGGAGACCCTGGAGGCGCTGGAGGAGATCGCCCGGCGCCTGACGGACGACACGCACTGGGGGCGGCCGTGACGGAGACCGGGTTCCGCGAGACCGCCGCCGAGCCGCGCACCGAGGCCGTGCCGCTGGCCCACCTCTCCCTGGAGCTGGGCCACCTCTACATGGAGGACTTCGAGGCCGGCCCCGAGCGCCTGCGGGACCACTTCGCCCAGGTCCGGCCCTGGGTGGACGCGGCCCGCGCCGCCGCCACCGCCCGCAGCGGAGGCAAGCGCCCCCGGATCAGCACCTGCTTCCTCATCGACGACTACTTCACCCGCTTCGCCACGCCCGCCGAGGTCGTCCCGATGCTGCTGGCCGAGGCGGACCGGGCCGGGCTCGGCGTCGACTACCTGGCCCGCGAGTCCGGCTGCGCCGTCACCGGCAAGGTGCCCGTCGCCGAGGCGGTGGCCGCCCGCATCGTCGAGTCGCCGCCGCCCGGCAGCTACGGCATGCGCCCGCCCACCCTGCAGACCGGCTGGCTCGCCAACGGCGAACGCAGCCCCGTCGCCCGCGCTCCCCAGGCGATGAAGCGCGCCGCCACCTGGCAGCCGCCCCAGGAGACCGCGGCCCGCCGCCACTCCGTCTTCCTCGACGTCGAGCTGTGGAGCGACGACGCCGACGGGCAGCGCACCTGGTCCTGCCCCTTCCTCGCCGCGGTGTGGCAGCTCGCCCGCCTCGGCCTGCTGCGCAACCAGGGCGAGGCCGTCCTCGTCCCCCAGCCGCACACGGCCGCCGGGTTCCCCGACGACTGGGACGAACTGCCCTCCCTGGTACGGCTGAACGCCCGCGCGGACCCGTTCGCCGCCTACCGCACCTGCTCCGTGCTGCCCACCCGGTTCCTGCCCGTCGAGCACGCCGTCCGCGTCATCCTCGACCAGATCGAGGTCGACCCGCACGCGCTCGACCAGGTCGCCAGACGCTCCGCCGGCGAGAAGGCGGCCGTCCCCGACTCGGTGGCCGACCGCATCTCCTACGTCTACTACGCGGGGCTCTGACATGGCGCCGAACCAGAGCGCGCCGGGCCCCGTGCTCGCCTGCGGAGAGGTTCGCACCTGCCTGCTGCCCACCCGGCAGTCCCTCGACGTCCGGGCCGCCGCCCAGCTCCTCGGCCTGCGCGCCGACGAACGCGTCCTGCTCTCCGAGCGCCCCAACCTCTACGCGCGTTCCCCCGACACCCTCACCGGCGTCGACTGCCACCTGCCCAGCGCCAACGGCGCCCGGATCCGCGCCGTCGGCACGGTCACCGCGCGGGCCGCGCTCACCGAGGGCCGCGTCCTGCAGACCTCCGCCCACTTCCGCGTCCCCGCCTCCGGGCCCGACCAGCGGCGGCCCTGGGGCCACTACCTCGTGCGGCCCGGCGTCGTCGAACCGCTCGGCAAGCTGCCCCGCGAGGCGGTGGCGCAGGGCGTGCTCGGCGGCGGACGGCACGGCGACCTCGACGTCGGTCTGATCGCCGACGGACTGCTCACCCGGCTGCTGCGCCACCCCCTCCTCGACCACCGGCCGCCCCTCAGGTCCCGCCAGACCCGGCTGCGCTGGGCCGCCCTGCCCGCGGCGCCGGGCGAGGGCCCGTCGATCGAACGGTTCACGCTCGCCGAGGACGAACTGCGCACCGTCCGCCTCAGGGTGCCCGAGCACACCGCCGGCGCCGACATCGCGGGGCTGTGCGACGACCTCGCCCTGCACGACTGGCTGCTGACCACCGTCGTCCGGATGCTCGACGGGATCCGCGTCGGCGCCGGCCCGGAACACGGGACCGCCGTCGTCGAGGCGCTGCGCCCGGCCGTCAACCACCTGCTGCACCTGTGGATGCCGCGGGCCAGGGTCTCCAGGGACCTGGCCGCGCTGTGGGACCCCTTGGAGGAGCGGCCCGGGTTCACCCGCCAGTGGCAGACGCTGGTGCAGCGCATCCGCGACCAGCTGACGCTGCACGCGATCCCCGCGGCGCACCGGGAGGTGGAGCCCGCTCCCTGAAGCGCGCCACGTCCCCGCACATCCCCGCACCCCGATCCGACGCGTATCCCAACGGGGGGAGAAGCGAGATGAGCACGGCACAGTCACCCCGGCCCGACGACACGGCCGGCCCGCCCGGCCGGACCGACGGCCGGGCGGACCCCGGCCGCACGGCCCCGACGGGCGAGTCCCCATGGCCGCGCCGGCTGCTGGCCGGCCTCGTCCTCGGCGCCCTCGCCTGGAGCGTCACCGCCCTGCTGAACCCGGACAGCGGCCCGCTGCGGCAGCTCGCGACCGCCCTGCTGTGCGCCTGCGCCGCGGTGCTCGTCCTGTACGTCACCGGCCCGGACCGGCACACCGAGGACCCGCGCGCGGGCGACGCCCACGACCGGGACGCGAGCGTTCAGGAGCACACCCGCCGGGTCGAGGAGCACACCCGCCGGGTGGAGAGCGCGCTCGCCGAGCACGCCGCCGCCGTGCGCGACGGCCTGAACCGGTACGACGACGAGCTGAGGACCGTCCTGGTCCGGCACACCGAGGACGTCAGGCAGCTCGTCGAGACCCACCTCGCCCAGGCGGGCCGCCGCACCGAGCCCTACCCGCCGCTGGACCGGGCCCGCATCGACGGCGTACCCGAACTGGCCAAGAGCTTCGCGGAGGTGCTCGCCCCCGGGCCGTCGATCCTCTACACGTTCGTCCGCCTGGAGATGACCCGGGTCGTCGGCCACATGGCGGACCTCACCAATCTGGTCGCCGAGTGCCCCGGCGAGAACCACGACTGGATGCTCGCCCTCACCCGTGCCGCCGAGCACTCCATCTGCGCCACCAGCACCTCCGTGGACCGCGAGTTCTGGAACAGCGAGCCGGCCAGCCGCTACCTGGAGGCCCAGCAGGAGGCGGTCGACGAGCAGGGCGTGTCGGTGCGCCGGCTGTTCCTGCTGGAGAGCGCCCGGGAGCTCGACGACCGGCTGCTGCGGCTGTGCGAGGAACAGGAGCTGCGGCACATCGAGGTGCGCGCGGCCGTCCTGCCCGAACTGCCCCCGCACGTCCAGCGCGGCACCACCAACGACTTCATCCTCTACGACGAGGAGGTGTCGTTCGAGATCGAGCAGGACCTGCGCGACGTCAACGTCCGGACCCGGCTGATCGCCCGCCAGGACCACGTACGGGACCGGATGAAGCGCTTCAAGGAGCTGTGGGACGCGGGCATGGGCCTGCGCGAGCTGGAGGTCCGGGTGGACGCCGAGGAGGACGGCAACTGGATGGTCGACCGCGCCTGACACGGGTGCCGTTGCTCCCACGGGAGTGACGGCACCCGCCCGCCACCCCGGAGGGAATCCGGTCGTCAATACCCGGGAACACCCCAACCCCGTTTCGTGAATTGTCTGTTCGAGTTTTCGCGCCGGCGTTTGAGTTTCCGCCGGAGAACTCCCGCGCCGCCCGGCGTAAACCGTTGGCCATAACCAACCCTTCCGCTGCGACCCGCACTTGTCCTGCGCGGACTCCCGCCGAGGGCGGGCACGCAGGGGCATTCTGGAGACACGAAGAGTGAAACCGGAAAAGGGAAGGGGAGCAGGGTGGAGGCGGAACACTCGGCGCGCGGCGTCGAAGCGGCGGAGGCGGCGGTGGAGGAATTGCGCGCGGCGCTCGTGAGGGCGGGAATCGTCCTGCCCTCGCTCGGGGTGGACCCGGTGAGTCTCGCGCGGGAGGCACCCTGTCCGCTCGTCGAACTGGGCCGGTGCTCCGTGGAGACCGCGCGGCGGCTCGCGGCGGTGCTGCGGTGATGCCGCAGGTCGGTGCCCACGCGGTCGACGTCCGTACCGGACGCGTCGGCGTCGTCATGGGGCACGAGGGGCCGTACGTCCAGATGCGGCCCTACGGCGGGGGCCGCGAGTGGGACGCCGAACCGGGTGACGTGCGCCACGCGACCACCGCGGAGCGGCTCAGCGCGGCGACGGCGTACACCAACGCCAGAAGCCGGGGCGAGGTGCCCTGAGGCATGCGCGAGAATGGACGCCATGAGTCTGTTCCGCGACGACGGCATCGTGCTGCGCACCCAGAAGCTGGGTGAGGCGGACCGGATCATCACGTTGCTCACGCGCGGTCACGGCCGGGTACGCGCCGTGGCACGCGGGGTGCGGCGGACGAAGTCGAAGTTCGGGGCCCGGCTGGAGCCGTTCTCGCACGTGGACGTGCAGTTCTTCTCGAAGGGCAGCGAGCTGGTGGGGCGCGGGCTGCCGCTGTGCACGCAGAGCGAGACCATCGCGCCCTACGGCGGCGGGATCGTCACGGACTACGCGCGCTACACCGCCGGGACGGCCATGCTGGAGACCGCCGAGCGGTTCACGGACCACGAGGGCGAGCCGGCCGTGCAGCAGTACCTGCTGCTGATCGGCGCGCTGCGCACCCTCGCCCGCGGCGAGCACGCGCCGAACCTCGTCCTCGACGCGTTCCTGCTGCGCTCCCTCGCCGTGAACGGGTACGCGCCGACCTTCGGCGACTGCGCGAAGTGCGGCATGCCGGGACCGAACCGGTTCTTCTCGGTCGGATCGGGCGGCTCCGTCTGCGCCGACTGCCGGGTGCCCGGAAGCGTCGTACCCTCGCCGCAGGCCCTGGAACTGCTGGGCGCACTGCTCGCGGGAGACTGGGGCACCGCGGACGCGTGCGAGCCGCGGTACGTGCGGGAGGGGAGCGGGCTGGTGTCCGCGTACCTGCACTGGCACCTGGAGCGCGGCCTGCGCTCCCTGCGGTACGTCGAGAAGTCCTAGACACAGGTAAGCACGAGGAGACGAGAGACACATGGCCGTACGCGGTTTCCTGGGGCGTCAGCGCCGGGAGTACAGGACGCCGGAGCCGCACCCGTCCGGCGCGCGGCCCCCGAAGCTCGGTGAGCTGGTGCCGGAGCATGTGGCGATCGTCATGGACGGCAACGGGCGCTGGGCCAAGGAGCGCGGGCTGCCACGCACCGAGGGGCACAAGGTCGGTGCCGAGCAGGTCATGGACGTCCTCCAGGGGGCGATCGAGATCGGCGTCGGCAACGTCTCGCTGTACGCCTTCTCCACCGAGAACTGGAAGCGCTCGCCGGAGGAGGTGCGCTTCCTGATGAACTTCAACCGCGACTTCATCCGCAAGTCCCGCGACACCCTCGACGAGCTCGGGGTGCGGGTGCGCTGGGCGGGGAGGATGCCCAAGCTGTGGAAGTCGGTGGCCAAGGAGCTCCAGGTCGCGCAGGAGCAGACCAAGGACAACGACCGGCTCACGCTGTACTTCTGCATGAACTACGGCGGCCGGGCCGAGATCGCCGACGCGGTGAAGGCCATCGCCGAGGAGGTGGCGGCCGGGCGGCTCGACCCGGCGAAGGTGAGCGAGAAGACCGTCGCCAGGCACCTGTACTACCCGGACATGCCGGACGTGGACCTGTTCCTGCGGCCGAGCGGCGAGCAGCGCACGTCGAACTATCTGCTGTGGCAGAGCGCGTACGCCGAGATGGTGTTCCAGGACGTGCTGTGGCCGGACTTCGACCGGCGCGACCTGTGGCGGGCCTGCCTGGAGTTCGCCTCCCGCGACCGCCGCTTCGGCGGCGCGATCCCGAACGAGGAGCTCCTCGCCATGGAGGGCGGCAGCGCGCAGAAGTGAGCCCGTCCGGAGCGTGAGGACGAGGCCGTCAGGCCGGAGAAGGGGCCCGGGGTGCCACCCCGGGCCCTTGGCGGCTCAGCCGCCGGAGGCACTCGCGCAGTCCGCGCAGGTGCCGAAGATCTCCACGGTGTGGGCCACGTTGACGTAGCCGTGTTCGGCGGCGATGGCCTCCGCCCACTTCTCCACCGCCGGGCCCTCGACCTCGACGGCCTTGCCGCAGACGCGGCACACGAGGTGGTGGTGGTGATCGCCGCTGGAGCAGCGGCGGTAGACGGACTCGCCGTCGGCGGTGCGCAGGACGTCGACCTCACCGGCGTCGGCGAGGGACTGCAACGTGCGGTAGACCGTGGTGAGCCCCACCGAGTCGCCCTTGTGCTTGAGCATGTCGTGGAGCTCCTGCGCGCTGCGGAACTCCTCGACCTCCTGGAGAGCCGCCGCCACGGCGGCCCGCTGCCGGGTGGCGCGGCCCTTCACAGGCGGTCCAGCGGTCGTCACGGGGATGCCTCCTCACGTCTGCACTGCCGGGGCCATTGTGCCAGCCCGGTCCGTCAGCGGTCAGACTCCGACCTCGCCGTCGGCCCCCCGGCCGGCCGGAACCCTGCACTCCGCGGGATCCCCGGCGGACCGGGCGAGGGCGGCGGCCCGCGCGCGTCGCCGGGCCAGCGGTGTGGCCAGTGCCGTCAGCACGACGAACGCGCCGATGGTCAGCAGCACGATCGTCGCACCGGGCGGCACGTCCTGGTAGTAGGACGTCACGGTGCCGCCGATCGTCACGCTCACGCCGATCGCGACGGCGATGGCGAAGGTCGCGGCGAAACTGCGGCTGAGCTGCTGCGCGGCGGCCACCGGGACCACCATCAGCGCGGACACCAGCAGCAGGCCGACGACGCGCATGGCGACCGTCACCGTGACGGCCGCGGTGACGGCCGTCAGCAGGTTCAGCGCCCGCACCGGCAGGCCGGTGACCCGGGCGAACTCCTCGTCCTGGCTGACGGCGAAGAGCTGCCGGCGCAGACCCAGGGTGACGAGGACGACGAAGGCCGCCAGCACGCAGATCGCGGTCACGTCGGACTCGGAGACCGTGGACAGCGAGCCGAACAGGTACGAGGTGAGGTTGGCGTTGGAGCCGGTCGGCGCGAGGTTGATGAACATCACGCCGCCGGCCATGCCTCCGTAGAAGAGCATGGCGAGGGCGATGTCGCCGCGGGTGCGGCCGTACCAGCGGATCAGCTCCATGAGGACGGCGCCGAGCACGGAGACCAGCGTCGCCATCCACACCGGCGACCAGGAGAGCAGGAAGCCGAGGCCGACACCGGTCATCGCCACGTGGCCGATGCCGTCGCCCATGAGGGCCTGGCGGCGCTGGACGAGGTAGATGCCGACGGCGGGGGCGGTGATGCCGACCAGCACGGCCGCCAGAAGCGCCCGCTGCATGAAGGCGTAGTTCAACAGTTCCATCAGCTCAGCAGTCCTGTGCGCATCGGTTCGGCGCCCGCGGGTGCGTGCGGGTGTACGTGGTCGTGGCCGGGCAGGGCGTGCTGGCCGACGGCCTTCGGGGGCGGGCCGTCGTGCAGGACGCAGCCGTCGCGCAGGACGACGGCCCGGTCGATCAGGGGCTCCAGGGGGCCCAGCTCGTGCAGGACGAGCAGCACGGTGGTGCCGGCCGCGACCTGCTCGCGCAGCGTCTCGGCCAGCACCTCCTGGCTGGCCAGGTCGACGCCCGCCATCGGCTCGTCCATGATCAGCAGCTCGGGCTCGGAGGCGAGCGCGCGGGCGATCAGCACGCGCTGGTGCTGGCCGCCGGAGAGGGCGTTCACGGAGTCCTTGGCCCGGTCCGCCATGCCGACCAGGTCCAGGGCCCGGCGTACGGCCTCGTGGTCGGCCTTGCGCAGGAGGCCGAAGCGGGCGCGGGAGAGCCGCCCGGAGGAGACGACCTCGGTGACCGTCGCGGGGACGCCGCCCGCGGCCGTGGTGCGCTGCGGGACGTAGCCCACGCGCGCCCAGTCACGGAACCGGCGCCGCGGGGTGCCGAACAGCTCGATCTCCCCGGCGACGGGCGGCACCTGGCCGATGATCGTGCGCACGGCCGTGGACTTGCCGGAGCCGTTGGCGCCGAGCAGGGCGACGACCTCGCCCCGGCGCACGGTGAGGTCGATGCCGCGCAGGACGGGGCGCGAACCGAGGTCGGCGCGGACGCCGCGCAGTGTGATGACGGGCTCGGTCATGCCACCCTCCGGCTGGTCGGTCTGGTCGGTCACTTGGCGCCCAGGGCCGTCTGGAGGGCCTTGAGGTTGGCCTCCATGACCTGGAAGTAGTCGTCGCCCCGGGACTTGCCGGTGATGCCCTCGATCGGGTCGAGGACGTCCGTCTTCAGCTTCGCGTCCTTGGCGACCGTCCTCGCCGTCTTGTCGCTGACGAGCGTCTCGTAGAAGACGGTGGACACGCCGTCGGCCCGGGCCGTCTTCTCGAGCTCCTTGATCCGGGCGGCGCTGGGCTCGGACTCGGGGTCGAGGCCGCTGATGGCCTCCTCGGTGAGGCCGTAGCGCTCGGCGAGGTAGCCGAAGGCGGCGTGCGTGGTGATGAAGACGCGGGTCCTCGTGTCCTTCAGCCCGGTCTCGAACTTCGTGTCCAGCTCACCGAGCCGCTTCACCAGGGCCTCGGTGTTCTTGCGGTAGTCGGCGGCGTGGTCGGGGTCCGCCTTCTCGAAGGTCTTGCCGACGCCCTCGGCGACCTCGGCGTACTTGACCGGGTCGAGCCAGATGTGGGGGTCCTTGCCGCCGGCCTCGTCGCCGTGGTCGTGCCCGTGCTCGTCCTCGGCGTGCCCCTCCTCGGCGTGCTCCTCCTCCGCGTGGCCGCCGGCCTCGTCGCCGTGCGCCTCCAGGGAGGTGAGGGTGGCCGCGTCGATCTTCGTCTTGATCCCGGACTGGGTGACGGCCTCGTCGACGGCGGGCTGGAGGCCCTTGAGGAAGAGGGCCGCGTCCGACTCCTCGAGCTGGGCCCGCTGCTTGGTGCTGACCTCCAGGTCGTGCGGCTCCTGGCCGGGGGCGGTGAGGCTGGTGACGTTGACGTGGTCGCCGCCGATCTGTTCGGCGAGGAAGGCCATGGGATAGAACGACGCGACGACGTCGAACTTGTCCGTGTTGCCCGCCGCCGCGCTGTCGCCGGAGCAGGCGGAGAGGGTACCGAGGCCGAGCGCGGCGACCGCGGTGACTGCTATGCCGGATATGCGGCGTCGTCGTACGTTCATGACTCTCATTTTCAACTAATATGGAAACCGTTGTCAACAAGCCTCCGACGGCCCCCCGATTTGGCCGCGGGGCGTCCCGCGCCGGTAACCTGAGGCATTCTCTGGAAGCATCTCGCTTCGTCGCCCGTCGTCGTAATGAAGAGAGCACCGTGGCCGCCGACAAGATCGACACCATCGTCAGCCTGAGCAAGCGCCGTGGCTTCGTATTCCCCTGCAGTGAGATCTACGGCGGACAGCGCGCCGCCTGGGACTACGGTCCGCTGGGTGTCGAGCTCAAGGAGAACCTCAAGCGCCAGTGGTGGCGCTACATGGTCACCTCGCGCGAGGACGTCGTCGGTATCGACTCGTCCGTGATCCTGGCCCCCGAGGTCTGGGTCGCCTCCGGTCACGTCGCCACCTTCACCGACCCGCTCACCGAGTGCACCTCCTGCCACAAGCGGTTCCGCGCGGACCACCTGGAGGAGGCGTACGAGGAGAAGAAGGGTCACGCCCCCGAGAACGGCCTCGCCGACCTCAACTGCCCCAACTGCGGCAACAAGGGCACCTTCACCGAGCCCAAGCAGTTCTCCGGCCTGCTCTCCACCCACCTCGGTCCGACCCAGGACAGCGGCTCCGTCGCCTACCTGCGGCCCGAGACCGCCCAGGGCATCTTCACCAACTTCGCCCAGGTGCAGACCACTTCGCGCCGCAAGCCGCCGTTCGGCATCGCCCAGATGGGCAAGTCCTTCCGCAACGAGATCACGCCCGGCAACTTCATCTTCCGCACCCGCGAGTTCGAGCAGATGGAGATGGAGTTCTTCGTCAAGCCGGGCGAGGACGAGAAGTGGCAGGAGTACTGGATGGAGCAGCGCTGGAACTGGTACACCGGCCTGGGCCTGCGTGAAGAGAACATGCGCTGGTACGAGCACCCCAAGGAGAAGCTCTCCCACTACTCGAAGCGCACCGCCGACATCGAGTACCGCTTCCAGTTCGGCGGCAGCGAGTGGGGCGAGCTGGAGGGTGTCGCCAACCGCACCGACTACGACCTCGGCGCCCACTCCAAGGCCTCCGGCCAGGACCTCTCCTACTTCGACCAGGAGGCCGGCGAGCGCTGGACGCCGTACGTCATCGAGCCGGCGGCCGGTGTGGGCCGGGCGATGCTCGCCTTCCTGCTCGACGCCTTCGTCGAGGACGAGGCGCCCAACGCCAAGGGCAAGATGGAGAAGCGCACGGTGCTGCGCCTCGACCCGCGCCTCGCGCCGGTGAAGGTCGCCGTGCTGCCGCTCTCCCGCAACCCGGAGCTGTCGCCCAAGGCCAAGGGCCTCGCCCAGACGCTGCGGCAGAACTGGAACATCGAGTTCGACGACGCCGGCGCGATCGGCCGTCGTTACCGCCGCCAGGACGAGATCGGTACGCCGTTCTGCGTGACCGTGGACTTCGACACGCTCGACGACAACGCGGTGACGGTGCGCGAGCGGGACACGATGAAGCAGGAGCGCGTGTCGCTGGACCAGATCGAGGGCTACCTCGCGGCGCGGCTCGTCGGCTGCTGAGCCTGCCGAGGCGTACGCCCGCCCCTCGTCCGACCCGGTCGGGTGAGGGGCGGGCGGTTTTTTCCGCGTCCGGGGTCAGCGGCGCTGGAGTGCCTTCACGTTGTCGCCGAAGGTCCAGTTCTTCGAGCCGTCCCAGTTGAGCGACCAGGTCATCAGGCCCTTGAGGGCGCCGCCGTAGTGGTTCCAGGCCTGGGCGACCAGGGACGGCGACATGTGTCCGCCGCCCGCGCCGGGCTGGGCGGGCAGACCCGGCACCTGCTTGTCGTAGGGCACGCGGATCGTGGTGCCCTGGACGACCAGGCCCTTGTCCAGGCAGTCCGTCTGGGCGGTGAAGCCCTGCACGGTGCCGGCCGGGTAGGAGTCGGCGGAGCAGCCGTACATGCTGCCGTTGTAGTACTGCATGTTCAGCCACCACAGGCGGCCGTTGTCGGCGTACTTCTTGACGACGGGCAGGTACGCGCCCCAGATCGAGCCGTAGACGATGCTGCCGCCGGTGACGTAGGCGGTCTCGGGGGCCATGGTGAGGCCGAAGTTCGAGGGCATCTCGGCGAGGACGCCGTCGATGATGCGGATCAGGTTGGCCTGGGACGTGGAGAGCCGTTTGATGTCGCCGCTGCCCGTCAGGCCGGTCTCGATGTCGATGTCGATGCCGTCGAAGTTGTACTTCTTCAGGATCGGCACGATCGTCTCGACGAAGCGGTCGGCGACGGCGGTGGAGTTGAGGTCGATGCCGGCCGTCGCGCCGCCGATGGAGAGCAGGATCGTCTGCCCGGACGCCTTGGCCGCGCACATCTCCGCGGGCGTCGCCACCTTCACGCCCGTATCCATGCCGTCCTCCCACAGGGCGGTTCCGTCGGAGCGGATGACCGGGAAGGCGGCGTTGAGCACGTTGTAGCCGTGGGCGGCGATGCGGGAGTCGGTGATCGGGGTCCAGCCGAAGGGCGGGTGGACGCCGTTGGCCGCGCCGTCCCAGTTCTCCCAGTAGCCCTGGAGGACCTTGCCGGCGGGCTTCGACTTCACGGCGCAGGTGTCGGCGGCGGGCGCGGGCGCGGGCGCGGCGGACGCGGTGGTGGCCGCGAACGGGGCGAGGACGGTGGCCGCGAGGGCGGCGGCGAACAGGCGCAGTCTGCGGTGGGTCATGCGGCTTGCCTCCTGACGTGGGGGTGAGGTGGCGCAGGCATGACAATCCCTTGGTCCAGACCATTCGTCAAGGGCCTCAAGGGCGGTGCGGCCGACGGGTGTTCGGCGTCGGCCGCCGTGCGTACCGCCGTCGGGCGCGCATCGGGGCCGGGCCGAGGCTGCCGCTGAGGGGGCCGCGCGGACGGTGAGCCTCCCGTGGTGGCGGCCCGGGCGGCGGGACGACGGGCGTCCGTGCGGCGGGGCTCGGGTGGGCCCTGGCCCATCGGCCGGCGGGGACCAGGGGGGGCGGACCACACCGGGGGCGAGGGCGTCGGCCGACGGTGACCACCGGGGGACGGGGGCGTCGGCCGACGGGGGCAGAAGGGGCGGGTCGTCGGTCGGCGGGACCGGAGAGGGGCGGGCTCGTCGGCCGGGATTGAGCGGCCCGGTCGGTGCCGGTGCCGCGAGGCGTGCGCGACTCCTCGAAGCGCGGAGCGCCCTCGCCGGGATGACCGCCCGAAGTGCGGGAACCCGCAGGAGTGCGGAAGGTGATGTTCCCAGGGTTTCGTCAGTTCGCACAGGGCGAGGACAGTCATGGCTGAGCAGAAGTCGGCGCAGACGCTTCCGAGGCCGCTGCACGCGGTCGGATCGGCGCTGCGGAAGGTGCCGGGCGCCGGAACGGTCGGCCGGGTGGCCGAGGGCGCGCTGGACAGGATCGGGGCCGTGTCCCCGCGCGGGCGGCGGCTGGTCGTCTACACGGGGGCCGGGGTGCTCGGCGTCGCCGGAGTGGTGGAGTGGCCGGTGGCGCTCACCGGGGCGGCGGTGGCGTGGCTGACGCAGCCCCGGAAGCGGCAGGACCAGCAGGCCGCGGGCGCCGCCACCGCGGCGGACACGGACGGGGCGGAGGAGGCCGGCGCGGGCTCCACCGCGGGTACGGCCGCGGCGCGGAAGAACGCCGCGAAGAAGACCACCACGAGGAGCGCGGCGGCCCAGGCCGGCGCCGCCAAGAAGAGTGCCGCGCGCAAGAGCACGGCGGCCGGGGGCGGCGCGGGCGGGAGCGCCGCGGCCGCGAAGACGGCGGCGCGGAAGTCCACCGCGAAGTCCACCGCGGCCAAGTCCACCTCCGCCACGCCCGCGTCCCCGAAGACCGCTGCCGCGAAGTCCGCCGCGGCGAAGTCCGCCGCCGCGAAGAGCACCACCGCGAAGTCCGCCGCCGCGAAGTCCGCCACCGCCGCGAAGACCGCCGCCGCGGCGAAGACGGCGGCGGCGAAGACGGCGGCTCGGAAGACCACCACGTCCACCGCGTCACCCACCCGGGCCAGGACCCGGTCGGGAACCAAGACGTCCTCCGGTCGGCCCACCGGTTCGGCCGGGAGCACGAGCGGCAAGGCGGCGTCCGCGTCGCGCACCCGGAAGGCGGGCTGAGACACAGCGATGACCGGTGGACTCCTCACGCGTTCCCAGGCCGCCGTCGCCGGGATCGTCCTGGCCGGCCCCCGTCTCGTCGCGCGCGGCACCGCCCCCGCGGTGGGCGCCGCGGCCGGCGCCGTTGCGGGCACCGCACGGGCCGGTGTGCGCGGCGCGGACTTCGCGGCGCGGGCGGCCCGCGTCGCCCGCGCCGCACTGCCGGGCGGCCCCCGGCACTGGCGGGCCGGGCCCCGGGCGCACCTCGCGCTGCGGCCGGCCGTGACGGAGGAGGTGCGCCGGGCGGGCGGCACGGGACACGTCGCGCGGCGCGTGGCGGCGGCCCTGGCCGAGCACCCCGAGGTGGCGCTGGCCTACTGGGACGACGGACTGGCCCGGCTGGTCGTGACCGCGACCGAGGACGAGTTCACCGACCGGGTCGTGGACCGCGCGACCGGCCTCGCCGCACAGCACGGGCTGGTCCGGGCGGACAACGACATCGAGGAGCTGGCCCACCCCGGCGACCCCGCCTCGGTGCGGGTCGCCGCGACCGCCCTCGGCGCCGACGCCCTCGGCATCGCCGCAGCCCTCACCGGATCGGCCCTGCGGCTTCCGCCCTCGCCGCGGCTGGTGACCGCCGTGGCGACGCTGCTGCGCGAGAACCCCAGGTTCCGCGCCTGGCTGCGCGAGCGGCTCGGCGACCACCGCATGGACGTCGCGCTGGCCGCCGCCAACGCGGCCGTGCACGGCGCCGGCCAGACCCCGACCTCGCTGGTGCTCGACGGAGCGCTGCGCGCCTGCCAGTTGGGCGAGGCGGTGGCCCGCACGGCGACCTTCGAGACCGTCCACGACCGGCTGTGCGCGCCCCACCGGGGCAGTCTGCCCGCCGACCCCTCCCTGCGCCCGCCGCTGCGCACCTCCCCGGCCCAGGACTACGCCGCCCACGCCTCGACCGGCAGCGTGGCGGGCGCCGCGGCGACCCTGCTCGTCAAGCACGACCTCGCCGAGGCCGCCGAGGCGGTGCTCGCCGGTTCGCCCAAGGCCGCGCGCTACGGCCCCGCCGTCTTCAACGCCGTGCTGAGCACCGCGCTGTCCCGCACCGGGGTGCTCGTCCGCGACCAGGAGCGGCTGCGGCAACTGGAGATGTCCGGCACGGTCGTCCTGCACCCCAGCGCGCTGCGCGCCCCGCACGCCGGGGCGGACCCGTGGACCGAGGACGTCCTGGACGCGGCCCGGCGCGCCGGGCTGCGCGTGGTGATGGTCGAGGACCCGGCGCTGGCCGACTTCACCGGACTCGCGGACCAGGTCGTCAGCGCCCGACGCCCGTTGCGGGACGTGGTCGACGCGCTGCGCGCCGAGGACGGCGGCGTCATCACGGTCGTACGCCCCGGGCCCGGCGACGACGGGACGGTGCTCGCCGGGCTGCTGGCCGGTGACGTGGCCGTCGCGCTGGCCGACGGGGACGCGCCGGTGGCGTGGGGCGCGGACGTACTCGCCCCGGGCGGCCTGGCCGACGTGTGGCGGCTGCTGCGGGCGGTGCCCGCGGCCCGCGCGGTCGGACGGCGCTCGCAGACCCTGGCGCGGGCCGGTGCCGCGCTGTCCGGGCTGCTGGTCGCGGTCGGCGAGGCGCGCGGCAGGGGCGCCGGTTCGCCGCTGCCCGGCCTGCGGCACGCGCCGGTGGACGCGAGCGCGGCGGCGGCCCTGCTGTCCGGGACGCGCGCCGCACTAGGCGTGGCGGCGGCCCGGGCCCCGCACCCCCGGCCGCGGGTGGCGTGGCACGCGCTGGACCTGGCCGACGTGCGCGACCGGCTGGAGCACGAGATCGAGCCGGAGGCGACCGCCGTCGAGCACGCCACGGCACGGGTGCGCGAGCTGGCCGAACGGGCGGGCCGTGTACGGGCCTTGGCGCCGTTGCAGTGGTCGTGGCAGCTCGCCCGGGCGGTGCGCGGGGAGCTGGACGATCCGCTCACCCCGGTGCTGGCGGTCGGTTCGGCGGCCTCCGCGATCCTCGGCTCGGTCGTGGACGCGGCCCTGGTGGTCGGCGCGCTCGACCTGAACGCCCTGGTCGGCGGGTTCCAGCGGCTGCGGGCCGAACGGGCGCTGTCCGGGCTGCTCGCGGAGCAGAAGCGGAAGGCGCGGGTGGCCGAGGAGGCGTCCCCGCAGGCCGAGCCGCGGCTCGTGGACGCCGCCAAGCTGCACACGGGCCAGATCATCGAGCTGAACACGGACGACGTCGTGCCCGCCGACGCCCGGCTGCTGTGGGAGGACGGGCTGGAGGTGGACGAGTCCGCGCTGACCGGCGAGTCGCTGCCGGTGGACAAGAGCGTCGACCCGGCGCCGAAGGCTCCCGTCGCCGAGCGGCACTGCATGGTCTTCGAGGGCACGACCGTGGTGGCGGGGCGGGCGCGGGCCGTCGTCGTGGACACCGGCGACCACACCGAGGCCGCCCGGGCGGTCGCGCTGGCCGCCCGTACCCCGTCGGCCGCCGGTGTGCAGGCCCGGCTCCAGGAACTCACCCGCAAGGCACTGCCGTTGACGATGGCGGGCGGCGCCGCGGTGACCGGGCTGTCGCTGCTGCGCGGCACGCCGATCCGGCAGGCCGTCTCCGGCGGTGTGTCGGTGGCGGTGGCCGCCGTGCCCGAGGGGCTGCCGCTGGTGGCGACGGTCGCGCAGCTCGCGGCGGCCCGTCGGCTCAGCCGCCACGGCGTCCTCGTACGCACCCCGCGCACGCTGGAGGCGCTGGGCCGCATGGACACCATGTGCTTCGACAAGACCGGCACGCTCACCGAGAACAAGCTGCGCCTCACCCGGGTCGCGGACACCGACGGGACCGTGCGCCGGGCGGGCGACCCGGACGCCGCCGGCACCGTGCGGATCGCGGCGCGGGCCTGTCCCCGGCTGAACGGCGACGGTGCCCGCACCACCCACGCCACCGACGAGGCCGTCCTCGACGCCGCCGGGCCGGACCCCGAGTGGAGGCAGGACGAGGGGCTGCCCTTCGAGACCTCCCGCGGTTACGCCGCCGCCGTCGGCCGGGGCGCGGACGGCGCACCGGTGCTGGTCGTCAAGGGCGCCCCCGAGACCGTCCTGCCCGCCTGCGCCGGTCCTCTCGCGCACGCCTCCGAGGCGGCGCACGAACTCGCCGGGGCGGGGCTGCGCATCATCGCGGTGGCCCGGCGCCCGCTCCGCGCGGACGAACGGCCGGCCGACGTCCTGGAGAAGCCGCTGTCCGGGCTGGAGTTCGCCGGGCTGCTCGCACTGGCCGACGTGGCGCGCGAGACGTCCCCGGCGCTGGTGCGCGGGCTGCGCGAGGCGGGCGTACGGCCCGTGGTGCTGACCGGCGACCATCCGCAGACCGCCCGCGCCATCGCCGCCGACCTGGGCTGGCCCGAGGACGCGGTCGTCGTGACCGGCGACGAGCTGGCCGCCGCCGACCGTTCGGGCCGCTCCCGCATGCTGCGCGACGCGGACGTGGTGGCCCGGGTGGCGCCCGAGCAGAAGCTCCAGGTCGTGGAGTCGCTGCGGGACGCCGGGCGGGTCGTCGGCATGGTCGGCGACGGGGCCAACGACGCGGCCGCGATCCGCGCCGCCGACATCGGCGTCGGCATCAACGCCCGTGGCTCGGCCGCCGCCCGCAACGCCGCCGACCTGGTCGTCACGGGCGACGACCTGCTGGTGCTGGTGGAGGCGGTGCGGGAGGGCCGGGCGCTGTGGCACAGCGTCGCGGACGCCATCGCCATCCTGATCGGCGGCAACGCCGGCGAGGTCGGCTTCGGCATCCTCGGCACCGTCCTCGGCGGTTCCGCTCCGCTGTCGACCCGGCAGATGCTGCTGGTCAACCTCTTCACCGACCTGTTCCCGGCGATGGCCGTGGCGGTGACGGAGACGGGGGACGCGGAACGGGAGGCTTCCGACGCGGGCGCGCCGCTGGGTACGGCGGTGCTGGGCGAGCCCCTGATCCGGCAGATCCGGCACCGGGCCGTGACGACGGCGCTGGGCGCGACGGCGGCCTGGCTGTTCGGCCGGTTCACCCCCGGCACGCGGCGCCGCTCGACGACGATGGCCCTGTGCGCGGTGGTCGGCACCCAGCTCGCCCAGACCCTCGCCGACCGGCGCGGCAGCCGCCTGGTGCAGGTGACGTCGCTGGGCTCCGCCGCCGCGCTGGTCGCCCTGGTGCAGACCCCGGGCGCCAGCCAGCTCTTCGGCTGCACGCCCCTCGGCCCGGCCGCCTGGGCGGGCGTCGCCGCGGCGATCACCCTGGCCCTGGTCGGCCAGCGGGCCCTGCCGCGCGTGGAGGAGATGCTGGTCACGTACTGGCCCCGGGTGACGGGCCTGGCCAACCGGCTACCGGGCCTCGGCTGACCGAACGGCGGCCCGCCGGCCCGGCCGAGCGGGGAAGCGGCCACCCGTCGCCGGGCCGGTCTCGCTCGGCCGAGGAGGCCGCGGGTACACGGCTCGCGGCTCCGCCGGGCCAGATTCCCGCCGCCGGGCTGCGGCTGGGGCGCCCGCCAAGCGTCGCCGGTCCGGGGCGTGGTTGATCCGGCCCGGGTCCGCCCTGGAGGGGGGCGCGTGGCCGTCCCGGTCGCTGTGGGCCGCGGCGCCGGTCGCCGGGTCCGGCCGAGCGGGTCGTGGTGCCGTCCGCCCTTGGCTCCGGGCGAGCCGGGCTGCGGCTGCCCGCCGGGTTTCGCCGGGGCCGGGCGCGGCCGATCCCGCCGGCCCCCGGGAGGGGCCGTCGCCGCTCCTCGCCGCGGGCTGCGGGCTCCGTCCGTTCCGTCAGGCCTTCAGATCGGCCGTCTCCCGTACCTCCGCCGACTCCAGGCGCTCCGCCGTCCGCCGGGCCGTGCGGTGGGCCCACGGGCCGTTCGTCGCGGCGCCGAGAACGAGGACCGCGAGGCCGCAGGCGGCCAGGATCCACCAGCCGGGGCGGGCGGCCGACACGAACGCGTCGTGGTAGGACGAGGCGCCCACGCCCGCCGCCAGCACCGCGCCGACCACCGCCACGCCGAGGGTCTGGCCGAGCTGGCGGCTGGTGGAGGCGACGGCGGCGGCGACGCCCGCCTGGGCGCGCGGCATCCCGGAGACCGCCGTGTTGGTGATGGGCGCGTTGACGAAACCGAAGCCGACGCCGAACAGCACGTACCCGAGGAACAGGGTGACGTCCGACGTCTCCGCCTCGAACGCGGCGAACAGCACCCCGCTCGCCGTCAGCGCCCCGCCCGCGACCAGCAGGGGCAGCCGTGGCCCCCGGCTGCCGACCAGCCGCCCGGACAGCGGGGCGCACAGGAACGTCGGCACGGCCATCGGCAGCATCCACAGACCGGCGTGCAGGGCGCTCAGACCGCGCACGTTCTGGAGGTACAGCGTGGACAGGAACAGGAACCCGCCCAGCGCGGCGAAGGCGCTGACGGCGATGACCGTGGCCCCGCTGAACGGCGCCGACCGGAAGAAGCGCAGGTCGATGAGGGGTTCGGCGCGACGGGGTTCGTAGAGCAGCAGCCCGAGCAGCGCGGCGAGCGCCAGGACGGCGTACGGGAGCACCGCGGTGAAGGCGGCGTTCGGCGCCTCGATGATCGCGTACGTCAGGGAGCCGAACAGCACGATCACCATGAGCTGGCCCAGCGGGTCGGGACGGCGGGCCCTCGGCGCGCGGGACTCGGGCACGAACCGCAGGGTGAGCAGGAGCGCCGCGAGCCCCACCGGCAGGTTGACCCAGAAGATCGAGCGCCAGCCGACCGACTCCACCAGCAGGCCGCCGGCCAGCGGACCGGCGGCCATCGATATGCCGACGACCGCGCCCCACACCCCGATCGCGCGGGCCCGCTCCCGAGGGTCGGTGAAGGTGTTGGTGATGATCGACATGGCGACCGGGTTGAGCATCGAACCGCCCACCGCCTGCACCATCCGGAACACCACCAGCGACGACAGGTCCGGCGCCAGCGAGCACAGCAGCGAGCCGGCGGTGAAGACGAGCAGGCCCGTCATGAAGACCCGCTTGCGGCCGATCCGGTCGGCCGTGGAGCCCGCGAGCATCAGCAGCGCGGCCAGCACCAGCGTGTACGCGTCGACGGCCCACTGGAGCCCCGACGTGCTCGCGTCCAGATCCCGCTGCACCACGGGCAGGGCCACGTTCAGGATCGTGTTGTCGATGCTCACGATGAGCAGGCTCATGCAGCAGATGGCCAGCACGAGCAGACGGCGGCGACGGGTGAGCTCGGGCATGGTCGCCATCCTACGCCGTTTCGATAGTGCGGTTAACTAATGACTGGTACATGATCCTCTGCGTCCCGCACCCCCGCGCAGCCTCCGCACCCCCGCGCGTACGGGACAATGGAGGAATGTCCACGCCGACCACGCCCGCCCCCGTCACCGCGAACCCGCCGTTGCGGATCGGCCCGCACACCGTCGCCCCGCCCGTGGTGCTGGCGCCGATGGCCGGGATCACCAACGCGCCCTTCCGCACCCTGTGCAGGGAGTTCAGCGGCGGCAAGGGCCTGTTCGTGAGCGAGATGATCACGACCCGGGCGCTGGTCGAGCGCAACGAGAAGACCATGCAGCTCATCCACTTCGACGCGACCGAGAAGCCGCGCTCGATC
Organism: Streptomyces sp. NPDC018947; assembly: GCF_044390505.1. NCBI lineage: Bacteria > Bacillati > Actinomycetota > Actinomycetes > Kitasatosporales > Streptomycetaceae > Streptomyces > Streptomyces sp. NPDC018947. The sequence goes on along the minus strand of NZ_JBIRZD010000001.1, from coordinate 693,480 downwards.
CAGCTCTACGGCGTCGACCCGGCGACCGTCGGCAAGGCCGTCCGCATGATCGCGGAGGAGGACCTCGCCGACCACATCGACCTGAACTTCGGCTGCCCGGTGCCCAAGGTGACCCGCAAGGGCGGCGGCTCCGCGCTGCCCTACAAGCGCAACCTGTTCCGGGCGATCCTGCGCGAGGCCGTGAGCGGCGCCGGCGACCTGCCCGTCACCATCAAGATGCGCAAGGGCATCGACGACGACCACCTCACCTACCTCGACGCCGGCCGCATCGCCGTCGAGGAGGGCGTGACCGCCGTCGCCCTGCACGGCCGCACCACCGCCCAGCACTACGGCGGCACCGCCGACTGGGACGCCATCGCCCGCCTCAAGGAGCACGTCCCGGAGATCCCCGTGCTCGGCAACGGCGACATCTGGTCCGCCGAGGACGCGCTGCGCATGGTCCGCGAGACCGGCTGCGACGGCGTGGTGGTCGGGCGCGGGTGCCTCGGGCGCCCGTGGCTGTTCGCCGACCTGGTCGCCGCCTTCGAGGGGCGCACGGACGCCTTCGTGCGGCCGACCCTGCGCGAGGTCGCCGACGTGATGGTCCGGCACGCCACCCTGCTGGGGGAGTGGATCGGCGACGAATCCCGCGGCGTGATCGACTTCCGCAAGCACGTCGCCTGGTACCTCAAGGGCTTCGCGGTCGGCTCCGAGATGCGCAAGCGGCTCGCGATCACCTCCTCCCTGGAGGAACTGCGGGCCGGCCTCGACGAGCTGGACCTCGGCCAGCCCTGGCCCGCCGGCGCCGACGGCCCCCGCGGCCGCACCTCCGGCAACAACCGGGTGGTCCTGCCCGACGGCTGGCTGAAGGACCCGTACGACTGCGCGGGCGTCGGCGAGGAAGCCGAGCTGGACACCTCCGGCGGCTGACCGGATCCCTCACGCCCCGGGGCCGCGCGGGCGGGTCGTGCGCCCGAACGGGTGAACGTAGGCACCCGGTGCCCTTTCCGGGGAACCCATGGCACCGCGGAAGGCGGCGGACCCGGCGTGGTGTCCGGGCCCGCCGCACCGTCGTACGTGCCGCACGCGCGAAGCGTTCAGCCAGGTGTGATCACGTTCGGACGGACGTCCGCATGGTGAAATCCGGCAGGCTGTGGCAGCGTGATTCTCGCCACCTCTGATAGGGGCGGTGCTCAGATGAGCGGATCTTGAGCGAATCCACTTCTCCAAAGTGTGGCACTCAGTGCCAGGGCTTGATCGTTCATCGATCGAACTCAGACGTGGAGAATGCCGCTCATTGAGCGATCGGGTGCGCTTCCGGGAGCGGATGCGTTCAAGAAGTGAAAACATAACTCGTCGGTCGCTTGCCAAGCCTTGACTTTCAATCCGCTGGCGGACGAGTGGTTACAGGCGCACGACGCGCAAGTGGACGTACCGAGATGCCTTCGATCTGGGTACATTCCTCGCCGTCAGGGCAGCCACCGCGTCCTCGAGGAGTCGAGACCCGTGTCGGAAAACAAAGAACCCCAGGTAGCCGAGCAGGGCGCCGGCGTTGAGGGCGTGAAGTTCGTTTACGACTTCACCGAGGGCAACAAGGACCTCAAGGACCTTCTCGGCGGCAAGGGCGCCAACCTCGCCGAGATGACCAACCTGGGACTTCCGGTGCCTCCGGGCTTCACCATCACCACCGAGGCCTGCAAGACCTACCTCGACAGCGGCGAGGAGCCCGCGGCACTGCGTGACGAGGTGAGCGCGCACCTCGACGCCCTCGAGCAGAAGATGGGCAAGAAGCTCGGCCAGGCCGACAACCCCCTCCTCGTGTCGGTCCGCTCCGGTGCCAAGTTCTCCATGCCCGGCATGATGGACACCGTCCTCAACATCGGCCTGTCCGACAAGTCGGTGCAGGGCCTGGCCAAGCAGGCCGGCGACGACCGCTTCGCGTGGGACTCCTACCGCCGCCTCATCCAGATGTTCGGCAAGACCGTCCTCGGTGTCGACGGCGACCTCTTCGAGGAGGCGCTGGAGGCGGCCAAGGCGGCCAAGAAGGTCACGGTCGACACCGAGCTGGAGGCCGCGGACCTCAAGAAGCTCGTCACCAAGTTCAAGAAGATCGTCAAGACCGAGGCCGGCCGGGACTTCCCGCAGGACCCGCGCGAGCAGATGGACCTCGCCATCAAGGCCGTCTTCGACTCGTGGAACGGCGAGCGCGCCAAGCTCTACCGCCGCCAGGAGCGCATCCCGCACGACCTCGGCACGGCCGTCAACATCTGCTCCATGGTCTTCGGCAACCTCGGCCCGGACTCCGGCACCGGCGTCGCCTTCACCCGCGACCCCGCCTCCGGCCAGCAGGGCGTCTACGGCGACTACCTCCAGAACGCCCAGGGCGAGGACGTCGTCGCGGGCATCCGCAACACGGTGCCGCTCGCGGACCTGGAGCGCATCGACAAGAAGTCGTACGACCAGCTCATGCAGATCATGGAGACGCTGGAGAACCACTACCTGGACCTGTGCGACATCGAGTTCACGATCGAGCGCGGCCAGCTCTGGATGCTCCAGACCCGGGTCGGCAAGCGCACCGCGGGCGCGGCCTTCCGCATCGCCACGCAGCTCGTGGACCAGGGCCTGATCGACGAGGCCGAGGCGCTCACCCGCGTCAACGGCGCCCAGCTCGCCCAGCTCATGTTCCCCCGCTTCGACGAGAGCGCCAAGGTCGAGAAGGTCGGCCGGGGCATCGCGGCCTCGCCGGGCGCGGCGGTGGGCAAGGCGGTCTTCGACTCCTACACCGCCGTGAAGTGGTCCCGCTCCGGCGAGAAGGTCATCCTGGTCCGCCGTGAGACCAACCCCGACGACCTGGACGGCATGATCGCCGCCGAGGGCATCCTCACCTCGCGCGGCGGCAAGACCTCCCACGCGGCCGTCGTCGCCCGCGGCATGGGCAAGACCTGTGTCTGCGGTGCCGAGGAGCTGGAGGTCGACACCAAGCGCCGCCGGATGACCGTGCCCGGCGGGCACGTCGTCGAGGAGGGCGACGTGATCTCCATCGACGGCTCCTCCGGCAAGGTCTACCTGGGCGAGGTCCCGGTCGTCCCGTCCCCGGTCGTGGAGTACTTCGAGGGCCGGATGCACCCGGGCGCCGACGACGCCGACGAACTGGTCGAGGCCGTCCACCGGATGATGGCCTTCGCCGACCGCAAGCGCCGGCTGCGGGTGCGCGCCAACGCCGACAACGCCGAGGACGCGCTGCGCGCCCGTCGCTTCGGCGCCCAGGGCATCGGCCTGTGCCGCACCGAGCACATGTTCCTCGGTGACCGGCGCGAGCTGGTGGAGCGGCTGATCCTGGCCGACACCGAGGCCGAGCGCGAGGAGTCCCTCAAGGAGCTGCTGCCGCTCCAGAAGCAGGACTTTGTCGAGCTGTTCGAGGCGATGGACGGCCTCCCGGTCACCGTCCGCCTGCTCGACCCGCCGCTGCACGAGTTCCTGCCGGACATCACCGAGCTGTCGGTGCGCGTGGCCCTCGCCGAGTCCCGTCAGGAGCCGCACGAGAACGAGCTGCGTCTGCTCCAGGCCGTGCACCGGCTGCACGAGCAGAACCCGATGCTGGGTCTGCGCGGTGTCCGCCTCGGCCTGGTCATCCCCGGCCTGTTCACCATGCAGGTCCGCGCGATCGCCGAGGCCGCGGCCGAGCGCAGGGCGGCCAAGGGCGACCCGCGTGCCGAGATCATGATCCCGCTGGTCGGCACCGTCCAGGAGCTGGAACTGGTCCGCGACGAGGCCGACCAGGTCATCGCCGAGGTCGAGGCGGCCACGGGCACCAGGCTCAAGCTGGCGATCGGCACGATGATCGAGCTGCCGCGCGCCGCGCTCACCGCCGGCCAGATCGCCGAGGCCGCGGAGTTCTTCTCCTTCGGCACCAACGACCTGACCCAGACGGTGTGGGGCTTCAGCCGCGACGACGTGGAGGCCAGCTTCTTCACCGCGTACCTGGAGAAGGGCATCTTCGGCGTCTCCCCGTTCGAGACGATCGACAAGGACGGCGTCGGCTCGCTGGTCGCCGCCGCCGCGAAGGCCGGCCGCGCCACCCGCCCCGACCTGAAGCTCGGCGTCTGCGGCGAGCACGGCGGTGACCCGGAGTCGGTCCACTTCTTCCACGAGGTGGGGCTGGACTACGTCTCCTGCTCGCCGTTCCGCATCCCCGTCGCCCGGCTGGAGGCCGGACGCGCGGCCGTCACCTCGCGGGGCAGCGACCACCGCTGACCCCCGCGGGGAACCGGACCCCGGAGCCGCCGTCTGTCACCCGACCACCCTCACCGATCGGCGGCGGCTCCGGCTCACGAAGAACGGGCGGCACCCTGTGCGGGGGTGCCGCCCGTTCGTGTGCCCGCGGGCGGGCTCAGCCCATGGTGGACAGCGCGGCCTCCGCCGTGATCCACAGACCGGGCGAGCCGGCCGCAGAGGGCCCCGGCGGCCACCGCGAGCGCCCCGCCGGTGCCCGGGCGGCGCCGGGCGGCGCGGAAGACGGCGAGCGAGACCGCCGCGACGAGCAGGACGAGAACCGCCGGGAGTGCCAAGGTGCCCCCTGGGGAACGGGACCGGCGCCGGGCCGGCCGGTGATCTGCCCATGGCGCACGGCGCCTTCGGTCCGCGCGCCGCACGGGAAGATGCGCCCCGTCCGCGCGGGGTTGCCCGCCTCAGTGCGAGGCTCGCACCTCGTACGCCGCCACCCTCACCGCCGGGTCGTCCAGGCACGCGCCGGTCGCGAGGTCGAAACGCTGCTTGAGCAGCGGGGACGCGACGAAGGGGCGGCCTCGGTGGGTGCCGGTCAGGCCGCGGGAGAGGACCGCCGCGCCGGTGAACGGGTCGCGGTTGTCGATGGCGTACAGCCGGCCGGTGCGGTCGGTGAAGACGGCGGCCTGGCGCCCGCCGGGGAGCAGGGCGGCCACTCCGCGGCCGGGGAGCAGCGTGCTCAGGCCGCAGACCGGGACCCAGTCCCCGTCCAGGCGGAGCCGGACCTTCGGGCCGGTGGTGTCGAGTGCCGTGGTCGTCACCGGGAGCTTCCTTCCAGGAGGTCGCCGGCCGGTCGCGGAGAGACGGCCGGCAGGGGCAGGGCGGGCTTGATCTGGTCGCGTTCGGGGACGAAGGCGACCACCGGGTCGGGGGTGTTTGGGGCGTTGACGAAGGACACGAACCGGGCGAGCTTCCCGGGGTCGTCCAGGGTCTCGGCCCACTCGTCGCGGTAGTGCGCGACATGGGCGGCCATCAGGGACTCCAGCTCCTCGCAGATGCCGAGCGAGTCGTGCACCACCACGTCCCGTACGTGGTCCAGGCCGCCGGGGATCCGTTCCAGCCAGGCGGAGGTGCGCTCCAGCCTGTCGGCGGTGCGGATGTAGAACATCAGGAACCGGTCGATCAGCCGGACCAGTTCGGCGTCGGACAGGTCCTGGGCGAGCAGGTCGGCGTGGCGCGGGGAGGCGCCGCCGTTGCCGCCGACGTAGAGGTTCCAGCCCTGGGAGGTGGCGATGACGCCGAAGTCCTTGGAGCGGGCCTCCGCGCACTCGCGGGCACAGCCGGAGACCGCCGACTTCAGCTTGTGCGGGGAGCGCAGGCCCCGGTAGCGCAGCTCGAGGCCGATCGCCATGCGCACCGAGTCCTGCACGCCGTAGCGGCACCAGGTCTGCCCCACGCAGGACTTCACGGTCCGCAGCGACTTGCCGTACGCGTGCCCGGACTCGAAGCCGGCGTCCACCAGGCGTGCCCAGATCGGCGGCAGTTGCTCGACGCGGGCGCCGAACATGTCGATGCGCTGGCCGCCGGTGATCTTCGTGTAGAGCCCGAAGTCCCGGGCGATCTCGCCGAGGACGATCAGCTTCTCGGGGGTGATCTCGCCGCCGGGGATGCGCGGGACGACCGAGTACGAGCCGTTGCGCTGGAGGTTGGCCAGGAAGTGGTCGTTGGTGTCCTGGAGCGCGGCCTGCTCGCCGTCCAGGACGTAGCCGCTCGCGCCGATCGCCGGGGCGAGGGAGGCGATGATCGAGCCGACCGCCGGCTTGCACACCTCGCAGCCGTCGCCGCCCCGGGCGTCCTCGCGGCCGTACCGGTCGAGGAGTTCGCGGTAGGACGTGACGCGCAGGGCGAGGACGATCTCGTACAGCTCCTCGCGGCCGAGGGCGAAGCAGCCGCACAGGCCCTTGTCGACCTCGACGCCGCCCGCCTCCAGTTCGGCGGTGACGAGCCGGCCGAGCACGTTCACGCAGGAGCCGCAGCCGGTGCCGGCCCGCGTGCACGTCTTCACCTCGGGCACGGTCGTGCACCCGTGCTCGGTCACCGCGGCGCGGACGGCCCCCTTGGTGACGTTGTGGCAGGAGCAGATCACCGCCTCGTCGGGCAGCGCGGACGGCCCCAGCGCGGCGGGCGCCCCGGCGCCGGCGGGCAGGACGAGGGCCTCCGGCGGGACGGGCGGCACCGTTCCGGTCAGCGCCCGCAGCGTGCCGTACGCCTCCGCGTCCCCGACCAGGACGCCGCCGAGCAGCGTGCCGTCCCGGCCGACGACCAGCTTCTTGTAGAGCCCGGCGCGGGAGTCGGAGTACACGACGTCGAGGCAGCCCTCCGAGGTGCCGTGGGCGTCGCCGAAGGACGCCACGTCCACGCCGAGCAGCTTGAGCTTGGTGGACAGGTCGGCGCCGGTGAAGGCGGCCTGGTCCCCGGCTATGGCGGCCGCGGCCGTCTCGGCCTGCTCGTACCCGGGCGCCACCAGCCCGTACACCCGGCCGTCGGCGGCCAGCGCGCACTCGCCGATGGCGAACACCCGCCGGTCCGCGACCGTACGGCACTGTTCGTCCACGCTGATGCCGCCGCGCTCGCCGACCGGCAGTCCCGAGGCGCGGGCGAGCTGGTCGCGGGGGCGGACACCGGCGCTGAAGACCACGAGGTCGGTGGCGAGTTCCGAGCCGTCCGACAGCTTCATGCCGGTGACGGCGCCGTCCGCGCCGGTCACGATCTCCCGGGTGCCGACGCCCGTGTGCACGGACAGGCCCATCTCCTCGACGGTGCGCAGCAGCGCGGCGCCGCCGCCTTCGTCGACCTGGACGGGCATCAGCCGGGGCGCGAACTCCACGATGTGGGACATGAGCCCGAGGCCCTGGAGCGCGCCCGCCGCCTCCAGCCCGAGGAGCCCGCCGCCGACCACCGCTCCGGTGGTCGCGCCCTTCGCGTACTCCTCGATGGCGAGGAGGTCCTCGATCGTCCGGTAGACGAAGCAGCCCTCGGCGTCCTTGCCGGGGACCGGCGGGACGAACGGGTGGGAGCCGGTGGCCAGCACCAGCACGTCGTAGCCGACGACCAGCCCGGAGCGGGCGGTCACCGTGCGCGCCTCGCGGTCGATCGCCTCCGCCGGGTCGCCGACGCGCAGGTCGATGCCGTGCCGTTCGATGAACGCCATGTCGGTCATCGACAGGTCCTCGGGGGTCTTCCCCGAGAAGTACGAGGTGAGGTGGACGCGGTCGTAGGCGGGGCGCGGTTCCTCGCACAGCACGACGACGCGGTGCGTGGCGGTGAGGCCGCGTTCCGCCAGGGCTTCGAGGAAGCGCTGGCCGACCATGCCGTGGCCGACGAGGACGATCGTGGGGGTGGGCCCCGGGGTGGCGGTCATCAGGAGCCTCCGTCGTTGGTGAGCAGGTGGAGCGGGGGGCCGCCGGCGGACGGGAGCGGCTCCGCTCCCTCCCAGGCGCGGGCGAGCGCGCCGACGGTGCCGAGTTCACCGACCAGCACCCCGCCGACGAGCCGGTCGTCCCGGACGACGACCTTGCGGTAGGTGCCCCGGGTGGCGTCGGCGAGCCGCACGACGTGGTCGCCGGGCCGGGGGTCGGTCTCGCCGAACGCGGCGAGGTCGAAGGGGCGGCCCGGCCCGGTGAGGGTGAGCCGGGTCAGCGAGCGGGTGCCGGTGTAGCGGGCGGTGCCGCTCCCGGCGAGCAGTGCGGCGAGCGCGCCGGCCTGTTCGAGGGCGGGCGCGGCCAGCCCGTACACGCGTCCCGCGTGCTCGGCGCAGTCGCCGACGGCACGGATGTGCGGGTCGCTGGTGCGCAGCTCGTCGTCGACGACGACGCCGGTGCCGACGTCCAGGCCCGCCCGTCGCGCGAGTCCGACGCGCGGGCGGACCCCGCAGGCGAGGACGACCAGGTCGGTGCCGAGGACGTATCCGTCGGCCGGCACCACCGACCGCACCGCCCCGCCGGCCGTGCGCACGTCCCGTATCCGGCACTCCGTGTGCACCTCGACGCCGAGGCCCTCCAGATGGTGCCGGACGAGCGCGGAGGCCGCCGGGTCGAGCCGGCTCTCCATCAGCCGCTCGGCCTGCTGGGCGAGGACGACCCGCGCCCCGCGCACGGCCAGCGCGCGGGCGGCGGAGACCCCGAGGAGCCCGCCCCCGACGACCACCGCCCGCATCCCCGGGCGCACCGCCTCGGACAGTGCCAGGCAGTCGTCCATGGTCCGGAAGGCGTGGACGCCCTCGGGCAGCTCGCGCTCCGCCGTGAACAGGCCGCGCAGGGGCGGCAGTACGGCGTTGGAGCCGGTGGCCAGGACGAGCGTGCCGTAGGCGATCAGCGTGCCGTCGGCGCAGCGCACCGTCCGCCGGTCCCGGTCGATGGCGGTGACCCGGGCGCGGGTCAGCGCCGCGGGCGCCGGCAGGGCGGTGACCTCGGGGCCGAACCGTCCGGCTAGCACCTCGGCCAGCAGCACCCGGTTGTACGGGCGGTGCTCCTCGTCGCCGACCACCAGGGCGGGCGTGCCCAGCTCGCCGAGCCGGCGGGCGAGGGTCACGCCCGCGAGCCCGGCGCCGATCACCACCACACGCGCTGTCGAGGTCATGGCACGAGCGTGCGGCGCGGGTGTTTCCCGGCGGCATCCCCGCTGTTTCCCGCGGGGAACGCTGCCCTCAGCGGGGGCGGGGGGCGGATGTGAGGCGTATACGAGCAGGCCAGGGGGCCGGAGGTGAGCACGCCAGGGGGCGGGTCGCGAGCAGGGCGGGGGAACCTCAGAAGTCCCTCATCTCGATGGACGGGGCACCTGTCACGTCCATAGGGTCATGATCATGCCCGACATATCGCTGACCGTGGTGGTCCTGCTCTGCCTCGCGGCCTTCGCGGCCGGCTGGATCGACGCCGTGGTCGGCGGCGGCGGGCTCCTGCTGCTGCCCGCGCTGCTGCTCGGGCTGCCCTCCGGCACCCCGGCCGCGCACGCGCTGGGCACCAACAAGGCGGTCGCCATCGTCGGCACCACGGGGGCGGCGGTGACGTACGCCCGCAAGGCCCCGGTGGACGTCCGCACCGCCGTGCGCATCGGGCTCGCGGCCCTCGCCGGATCGTCCGGCGGGGCGTTCTTCGCGGCGGGGATGAGCACCGAGGTGCTCAAGCCGGTGATCATGGTGGTGCTGCTCGCCGTCGCGGCCTTCGTGATCCTGCGCCCCGCTTTCGGCACCGCCCCCGCCCCCGGCCCGGCCACCCGCCGCCAGATCCTCGCCGCGATCGGCCTCGCGGGCCTCGGCATCGGCTTCTACGACGGCCTGATCGGCCCCGGCACGGGCACGTTCCTGGTGCTGGCGCTGACCGCCGTGCTCCACCTCGACCTGGTGACGGCCTCCGCCACCGCCAAGATCGTCAACTGCTGCACCAACGCGGGCGCCCTCGCCACCTTCGCCTGGCAGGGCGCGGTGCTGTGGCAACTGGCCGTCCTGATGGCCGTCTTCAACCTGGCGGGCGGCACCCTCGGCGCGCACACGGCCCTCAAGAAGGGCAGCGGCTTCGTGCGCGTCGTGCTGCTGACGGTGGTGTTCGCGCTGGTGGCGAACATGGCGTACGAGCAGTGGGTGGCGTAGGCCGCCCCGCCGGACCCGGGCGGCCCGGGAGACTCACCGGCTGCCGGTCAGATGGGCGAAGACGACCACGTTGCCCTGGTAGCCGGTGGAGCGCGAGTAGCCGCCGCCGCAGGTGATGACCCGCAGTTCGGGGCGGTCGGCCGCGCCGTACACCTTCGCGTCGGGGAAGTCCTTCGCGGCGTACACCTCCACGGCGTCCACCGTGAACACCGCCACGCCGCCGTCGCGCCGGTCGACCTCGATCACGGCGCCCTTCTTCAGCGCGCCGAGCCGGTAGAAGACGGCGGGGCCGCGCGCGTTGTCGACGTGCCCGGCGACGATCGCGGTGCCCCTCTCGCCGGGCGTGGTGCCGGCCTCGTACCAGCCGGCCAGGTTCTCGTCCTCCGCGGGCGGCACGTCGAGGCTGCCGGTCTCCGTCAGCCCGAGGCCCGTCATCGGGGCGTCCACACCGATCGCCGGGATGCGGACGCGGTCCGGCGGGGAGGGCGGCAGCGCCGGTGCGGCGGCGCCCCGGCCGGTCTGCGCGGTGCGGGCCTGCGCGGCCGACGGCTGCGGCGGGGCCTTCGCGCCGGTGCCGCCGGCGAGCAGCCACGCCCCGGTGCACAGGGCGACCGCCGTCACGGCCGCTATCGCGGTGTCGCCGACCCTGCGCATGACGTCCCCTCTCCCTCGGAAACCCCGGCCCCCTCCGGGCCGCGAGGGGCATCGGACCCGGAGGGGGTGGGGAAGTGCGGTACCGGCGGACGGGCAGCGGAGGGTGCCCGTCAGATCCCGTCGCCTCTCGCCCGGCGATGCAGGAGCCAGGTACCGCCCGCGGCGGCGACGGCGAGAGCCGCCACACCGGCCGCGGTCTGCACGGGATCGGGGCCGAGTGCGCCGCCGACCCCCGTCTTGACGCTTCCTCTGGGGTGCACCTGCTCGCGCGCGGCGGTCAGCGTGACCACCAGGTCGCCCGCGACCCGCCGGTCGTCCCCCGCACAGGTGACGACGATCTCGTACGTCCCCGGCTGCGCGCCCGGGGGCACGTCGAACCGCCCGACCGCCTCGTCGCCGGGGGTGTCCGGCGCCAGCGGGAAACGGCCCGCGCCCACCGCGCTGGCGTCCCCCGCGCCCGAACCGTCCTCGCCGCACGCCGCCGTCGTCACCGTGGCCTCGTCGCCCGGCACGACCGAGGAGGGGAAGACCTCCAGCGTGCCGGCGGCCGAGGTGTCCCGGGCCTGCGCGGGCCCCGCGGTGGTGAGACCCGCGGCCGCGACGGCCAGCGCGGTACCGGTCAGCAGGCGGGCGGTACGTCGCATCGGTGCTCCTTGTTCGGTGGCCCCTGCCCTACCGAGGTAACTGGCACCGGACGCGGCCCGCTCCCCGAGCGGGCGCCGCGAATGGGATGAACGGGTGTCACCGCCCGGCCCCGCCCGCTCGTCCGCGACGGCGTTTTTGCAGGTCACCGGGGGCGTGCGGGGCGTCAGGGGAAAAGATGCCGAAGGGCACGGGGCGGAGGTGTGAACGGGTGACCGGCGCCCCCGAACGGCCCCGGCGGCCCCGCGCTTGACCTCAAGTAAAGTCGAGGTACCAGGCTGTCCCGCATGAACACGACGCCCTCTCCGCTCCACGTGACCCTGATCGTCGGCAGCAACCGGCACGGCCGCTTCGGTCCCGTCGTCGCCGACTGGCTCCTGGACCGCCTCCGCAGACGCGACGACCTGGTCCCCGAGGTCGTGGACGTGGCCGCGGCCGACCTGCCCACGTCCTTCGCCCGGACCCCGGAGGCGACCGCCGCCCTCGCGGAGATCACCCCCCGGCTGGCGCGCGCCGACGCGTTCGTCGTCCTCACCCCCGAGTACAACCACTCCTTCCCGGCCGGCCTGAAGAACCTCATCGACTGGCACTACGCCGAGTGGCGCGCCAAGCCCGTCGGCCTCGTCTCCTACGGCGGCCTGGCCGGCGGCCTGCGCGCCACGGAGCACCTGCGCCAGGTCTTCGCCGAACTCCACGCCGTCACCGTCCGGGACACGGTCTCCTTCCACAACGCGGGCGCGTCCTTCGACGACGAGGGCGCCCTCACGGACCCCACCGGCCCGGACGCGGCGGTCAAGACGATGCTGGACGAAGTGGTGTGGTGGGGCAGGGCCCTGCGCGAGGCGAAGGAGAAGCGCCCCTACGACGACGTGTGAGCGCCCTCGGGCACCGCCCCCGACGCGGGGGACAATGCCTGCCGTGGACGCTGTGACCCCGCCGTTCTTCGTGTACGGCACCCTCCGGCCCGGTGGCCCCAACCACGACCGGTTCCTGCGCGGGCGGACCGACGCGGAGGAGCCGGCCCGGCTCGGGGGTGCCGTGCTCTTCGACGGGCCCGGCTTCCCGTACGCCGTCGAGGAGGCCGGCGGGGTGGTGCGCGGGGAGCTGGTCACCGTCCGGGCCCAGGTGTACGGCGACCTGCTGGACGCGCTCGACCGGCTGGAGGAGTACGTGCCCGGGGACCCGCGCAGCCTCTACCACCGCGTGGAGAGGGACGTCGTGCGGGACGCCGACGGGGTGCCCGTCCGGGCCTGGGTGTACCTCGCCGCCCCCGCCGTCGCCGCCCGGCTGCGGGCGCGCGGCGTCCGCATCGCCGGCGGCGACTGGTGGGGGAGGGCCGGTGCCCGTCCGGACCTGTCGGCGCCGGGCCCCTCGGCCGCTACGGCTCCACCGGCCCCGCCGCCTCCAGCCGCACCGCGCACACCTTGAACTCCGGCATCCGCGACGTCGGGTCCAGCGCCGGGTTGGTGAGGGTGTTCGCGCGGCCCTCGCCGGGCCAGTGGAAGGGCATGAACACGGTGTCGGGACGGATGGCGGTGGTGATGCGGGCCGGGGCCACCGCGCGGCCCCGCCGGGAGACGACGGCCAGCGGGTCGCCCTCGGCCGCGCCGAGCCGGGCCGCGAGGCGCGGGTGCAGTTCCACGAAGGGGCCGGGCGCGGCGGCGTTCAGCTCGGCGACCCGCCGGGTCTGCGCGCCGGACTGGTACTGCGCCACGACGCGCCCCGTCGTCAGCAGCACGGGGTACTCGTCGTCGGGCTCCTCGGCGCTCGGGCGGTGCGTCACGGGGACGAAGCGGGCCCGGCCGTCGTCGGTGGCGAAGCGGTCCAGGAACAGGCGCGGGGTGCCCGGGTGGGCGTCCGCCCCAAGGGCCCCGTCCCGCGCCGGGCACGGCCAGAACACCCCGCCCTCCCGCGCGAGCCGCCGGTAGCTGATCCCCGAGTAGTCCGCGGGCCCGCCCGCGCTCGCCCGGCGCAGCTCCTCGAACACCTCCTCCGGATCGGCCGGGAAACCCCTGTCCACACCGAGCCGGCCGGCCAGGTCACGCAGCACCTCCAGGTCGCCGCGCACCCCGTCCGGCGGCGTGAGCGCGCGCCGCCGCAGCAGCACCCGCCCCTCCAGGCTGGTCGTGGTCCCCGTCTCCTCCGCCCACTGCGTCACCGGCAGCACCACGTCCGCCAGCGCCGCCGTCTCCGACAGCACCACGTCGCACACGGCCAGGAAGCCCAACGACCGCAGCCGTCCCTCGACATGGGCGGCGCGCGGCGCCGACACCACCGGGTTGGAGCCCATCACCAGCAGCGACCTGATCTCCGTTCCCAGCGCGTCCAGCAGCTCGTACGCGCTGCGCCCCGGTCCCGGCAGCGCGTCCGGGTCCACGCCCCACACCCCGGCGACGTGCCGCCGCGCCGCCGGGTCGGTCAGCTTGCGGTAGCCCGGCAACTGGTCGGCTTTCTGCCCGTGTTCGCGCCCGCCCTGCCCGTTGCCCTGACCGGTCAGGCAGCCGTACCCGGACAGGGGCCGCCCGGCCCGCCCGGTCGCCAGGCACAGGTTGATCCACGCGCCCACCGTGTCGGTGCCCTTCGCCTGCTGCTCCGGCCCGCGCGCGGTGAGCACCATCGCGGCCCGAGGCGCGCAGAACAGCCTCACGGCCTCCCGGAGTTCGGGCACGGAAACCCCCGTGATCCGCTCCACGTACTCCGGCCAGTGCGCCATCGCCGCCGCCCGCGCCTCCTCCCAGCCGGACGTGCGCTCCTCGACGTAGGCCCCGTCCACCCGCCCCTCGGCGACGACCAGGTGCAGCATGCCCAGCGCGAGGGCCAGGTCGGTGCCGGGCCGGGGCGCCAGGTGCAGGTCGGCCTGCTCGGCCGTGCGCGTGCGGCGCGGGTCGACGACGATCAGCGTGCCGCCGTTCTCGCGCAGCTCGTGGAAGTACCGCAGCGCCGGCGGCATCGTCTCCGCCGGGTTGGACCCGACGAGGATCACGCACCCGGTCCTCGGGATGTCCTCCAGCGGGAACGGCAGCCCGCGGTCCAGCCCGAACGCCTTCGTGCCGGCCGCCGCGGCCGACGACATGCAGAACCGCCCGTTGTAGTCGATCTGCGAGGTGCCCAGCACCACCCGGGCGAACTTGCCCAGCGCGTACGCCTTCTCGTTGGTGAGCCCGCCCCCGCCGAACACCCCGAGCGCGTCCGCGCCGTACTCCTCCCGCGTGCGCGCCAGGTTCCCGGCGATCCGGTCCAGCGCCTCGTCCCACGAGGCCGGCACCAGCTCCCCGGCGCCGGAACGCACCAGCGGCGAGGTCAGCCGGACGCCCGGCGCCAGCACCGCGGCGGCCGTACGCCCCTTGCCGCACAGCGCGCCCCGGTTCACCGGGAAGTCCGCGCGCTCGGTCACCTCGGCGCCCCCGCCGGCGGTGGGCGTCAGATTCATCCCGCACTGCAGCGCGCAGTACGGGCAGTGCGTGGGCGTGGCGGTGTTCTGCATGGCGTCAGCGTGCGCCGCCCGTGTTACGCGACCGGGCGGCGGTCTGTTACACCCCCGGGACGGTGACCTCCCCGCCGCCCGCCGGCCGCGGTGAGGGGCGCCTCATCCCGCGTCGGCCAGCGCCTCGGCCACGCCGGGCTCCTTCGGCCCGAGGAAGCGCGGATCCGGCTCGAACACCGCGTCCAGCGCCGCCTTGCCCGCCGCGAAGACCTCCCGCACGCCCCCGTAGTACCAGGTCGCGTCGTGCCGCTCGTCCACCCCGACGCCGTACGACACCACCCCCGCCTCGCGGCACAGCGCCACCGCCCGCCGGATGTGGAAGCCCTGGCTGATCAGCACGGCCCGGTCCACCCCGAAGATCTTCTTCGCGCGGACGCAGGAGTCCCAGGTGTCGAAGCCCGCGTAGTCGCTGACGATGTGCCCGTCGGGCACCCCGTGGCGGACCAGGTACGCGCGCATCGCGTCCGGCTCGTCGTACTCCTCGCGGCTGTTGTCGCCGGTGACCAGGACCACGTCGATCCGGCCCGCGCGATACAGCTCGGCCGCCGCGTCCAGCCGATGCGCCAGGTACGGCGACGGCTCCCCCTGCCAGAGCCCCGCGCCGAAGACGACGGCGACCTCGGTGCGCGGCACGTCGGCCGTGGTGCGCAGCCGGTCGCCGGTCACCAGGTGCATCCAGGTGGCCGGCAGCAGCGCCAGCACGCACCCGGCCGCCAGTGCCTGGACCAGCCGCCGCTGCCCCCGGCGGGTGCGCGGCAGGCGCGGTCTGCGAGGTCTCCAGCGGCGCATCGGTCGTCCCCTCCCCGGTCGTCTCCTGCCCCCAGGGACGTCCGGGCCCGCCGTCCGGTTCGGCTCCCACCGGGTGACCGGCCTCACGCGCGGTGCGTGCCCGTGTGCCGGCTCCCTCACAGCCACGCACCCGCGCGCCGTGAACCCGTGGAAAAAAGCCGTGACCTCCGCGCAACGGCCGGGCAATCCAGCCCCGCCACGATCACCGCATGACGGCGACGACCCCGACGACCCCGACGCTCGCGACGGCTCCGAGGTCCGTGACGGCCCCGGCGACCGCGACGTCCCCGGCGCCGGTGACGACCGCGACGCCCCCGGGGCCCGCGACAGCCCCGACCTCCGCGACGACCGTGAGGGCTCCGGCGCCTTCGCCGGGTGCGATGACCGCGTCGGCTCCGGCGACCGCGACGCCCCTGACGGTCTTGACCTCCGCGACGCCCCCGGCCACCCCCACGCCCCGAGCGACCGGCACCGTCACCGCGGGCCCAGGTCGCCCGCCCGCCCTCGTCGTCGTCGCCCACGGCAGCCGCGACCGGCGTGCGGTGAGCACCGTACGGGCTCTCCTCGCCCGGGTCCGCGCCCTGCGCCCCGGGCTGGCGGTGCACCTCGGGCACATCGAGCTGAACGCCCCCCTGCTGCCCGACACGCTGGCCGCCCTCGGCGACGGGCCCGCGGTCCTCGTTCCGCTGCTGCTCAGCCACGGCCACCACGCCGAACGGGACATCCCCGGCATGGCGGCCACCTCCCCGGCCCGCACCCGCGTCGCCGCCCCGCTGGGCCCGCACCCGCTGCTCGCGCAGGCCCTGCACGACCGCCTCACCGAGGCCGGCTGGCCCGCCCGCGCCCCCCGGAACGGCGCCGTCGTCCTCGCCTCAGCGGGCTCACGTGCCCCGCGGTCCACGGCCGACACGGCCCGCACGGCCGCGCTCCTCGCCGCCCGCCTCGGCGTCCCGGTGGTCCCCGCGTACGCCTCGGCGGCGAAACCGACGGTGCCGGACGCGATCCGCGCCCTCACCGCCCGGGGCCACCGCCGCATCGCCGTCGCCTCGAACTTCACTGCCCCGGGCCGCTTCGCGACGGAGTGCGCGGCCGCGGCCCCCTGGATCGCGTCCGCCCCCCTGGGCACCCACCCGGCCATGGCCCACCTGCTGCTGCACCGCTACGACCAGGCACGGAGGTCCGGCAGCGGCATGAAGCGCCGGGCGGCGGCAACCCTGTAGGGGGCGGGGCGGCAGCGGCGTGCGGCCCCGCGGCGTGGGCGCGACGAGCCACACGGCCTGCAGGCCCCGCACCACAGGACCCCGCAGACGAAAGGGCCCCCACTGTCACACTCACCGCATACTGTTCCTGACATGGAAGGCACCGCACCCCCGCCCCCGTACGACCCGGCGTCCGTCGCCCGCTGGGCCCCCGAACCCGACAAGCGCCCCGGGCGCACCGCCTTCCAGCGCGACCGCGCCCGCGTCCTGCACTCCTCCGCCCTGCGCCGCCTCGCCGGCAAGACGCAGGTCGTCACGCCGGGGGAGTCCAGCCCCGTGTGGGACGCCAGTCCCCGCACCCGTCTCACCCACTCCCTGGAGTGCGCCCAGGTCGGCCGGGAACTCGGCGCCGCCCTCGGCTGCGACCCGGACCTGGTGGAGGCGGCGTGCCTCTCCCACGACCTCGGCCACCCGCCCTTCGGCCACAACGGCGAAGCCGCGCTCAACGAGTTCGCCGAGGACTGCGGCGGCTTCGAGGGAAACGCCCAGTCCCTCAGGCTCCTCACCCGCATCGAGCCCAAGCGGTTCACCGAGGAGGGCTCCGTCGGCCTCAACCTCACCCGCGCCGCCCTCGACGCCGCCACCAAGTACCCCTGGCCCCGCGGCGCCCACCCCACGGACCCGGCGTCCCCCAAGTTCGGCGTGTACGACGACGACCGGCCCGTCTTCGCGTGGCTGCGCGCCGACGCCCCCGGCACCCGGACCTGCTTCGAGGCGCAGGTGATGGACTGGTCCGACGACGTGGCGTACTCCGTGCACGACGTGGAGGACGGCCTGCACGCCGGCCACATCGACCCGAACTGCCTGCTCGCCGACCCCGAGCGCGAGGCGGTCTTCGAGGTCGCCGTCGGCCGCTACGTGCCCGCCGGCACCGAACACGCCGAGCTCGCCGCCGCCCTCGACCGCCTCCTCGCCCAGGACTGGTGGCCGCACGGCTACGACGGCTCGGCCGTCGCCCAGGCCCGGCTGAAGGACGCCACCAGCCAGCTCATCGGCCGCTTCTGCCTCGCCGCCGAGGCCGCCACCCGGGCCGCGTACGGGAGCGGGCCCCTCACCCGGTACACCGCCGAACTGGTCGTCCCCCGCGGGACCCGCATGGAGTGCGCCGTCCTCAAGGCCGTCGCCGACCGGTACGTCATGCAGCGCGCCGAACAGGAACGCCTGCGCGCCGACCAGCGCGTCGTCGTCGCCGAACTGGCCGAGGCGCTCACCGCCCGCGCCCCCGACGGCCTCGACCCGCAGTTCCGCGCCCTGTTCGACGCCGCCGCCGACGACCGTGCCCGCAAACGGGTGATCGTCGACCAGATCGCCTCCCTCACGGACGCCTCGGCGCGCTCGCTTCACGCCCGATTGACGGGCCATCCTTGAGACTGGCCTTGGCCTGATCGGGTCACTCCCTCTTCCCGCGCCACGCCGTGTGCGGGACGCTCGCAGTCGCGGCACCTGACGAGGAGGCAACAAGTGGTCGACGCGGATCAGACATACGTCATCGTCGGAGGAGGCCTGGCCGGCGCGAAGGCGGCGGAGACGCTCCGCACGGAGGGCTTCACCGGCCGGGTGATCCTCATCTGCGACGAGCGCGACCAGCCCTACGAGCGCCCGCCGCTGTCCAAGGGGTACCTGCTCGGCAAGGAGGCACGCGACAGCGTCTTCGTGCACGAGCCCGCCTGGTACGCGCGCAACGACATCGAGCTGCACCTCGGCCAGACCGTCGTGGCCGTCGACCGCGCCGCGAAGACCGTCCACTACGGCGACGACGGCACCCAGGCCAGGTACGACAAGCTGCTCATCGCCACCGGTGCCGAGCCCCGCCGTCTCGACGTGCCGGGCACCGACCTCGCGGGCGTCCACCACCTGCGCCGCCTCGCCCACGCCGAGCGCCTCAAGGGCGTCCTCACCTCCCTCGGCCGGGACAACGGCCACCTCGTGATCGCCGGCGCCGGCTGGATCGGCCTGGAGGTCGCGGCGGCCGCCCGGCAGTACGGCGCCGAGGTCACGATCGTCGAACCGGCACCCACCCCGCTGCACGGCGTCCTCGGCCCCGAGCTGGGCTCCGTCTTCACCGAACTGCACGAGGCGCACGGCGTCCGCTTCCGTTTCGGCGTCAAGCTGACCGAGATCGTCGGCCAGGACGGCATGGTGCTCGCCGCCCGCACCGACGACGGCGAGGAGCACCCAGCGCACGACGTGCTCGCCGCGATCGGCGCCGCCCCGCGCACCGCGCTGGCCCAGGCGGCCGGCCTGGAGATCGCCGACCGTGCGCACGGCGGCGGCATCGTCGTCGACGAACGGCTGCGCACCTCCGACCCCGACATCTTCGCCGCCGGCGACGTCGCGTCCTTCCCGCACGCCCTCTTCGACACCCGCCTGCGCGTCGAGCACTGGGCCAACGCCCTCAACGGCGGCCCCGCCGCGGCCCGCGCCATGCTCGGCCAGGACGTCGCCTACGACCGCGTGCCCTACTTCTTCTCCGACCAGTACGACCTCGGCATGGAGTACTCGGGCTGGGCGCCGGCCGGGTCGTACGACCAGGTGGTGATCCGCGGGGACGCCGCGAAGCGCGAGTTCATCGCCTTCTGGGTGAAGGAGGGCCGGGTCCTCGCCGGGATGAACGTCAACGTGTGGGACGTCACGGAGACCGTCCAGCGGCTGATCCGCTCGAAGACCCCCGTGAACACGGAGGCCCTCGCCGATCCGCGCGTCCCGCTCGAAAGCCTCGGCGCCTGATCCTCCGGCCGCCCCCGTAGAATTCACGCGTGGCAGGACGGATCAACGACGAGGACGTGAAGGCGGTACGGGACGCGGTCCCGATCGACGCCGTCGTCTCGGAGTACCTCCAGCTGCGCAACGCGGGCGGCGGCAACCTCAAGGGCCTGTGCCCGTTCCACGACGAGAAGTCCCCGTCCTTCCAGGTCAGCCCGAGCAAGGGTCTCTTCCACTGCTTCGGCTGTCAGGAAGGCGGCGACACCATCACGTTCGTGATGAAGATCGACCACCTCACCTTCTCCGAGGCGGTCGAGCGGCTGGCCGGCCAGGCCGGCATCACCCTGCGCTACGAGGAGGGCGGCTACAACCCCGCCCACCAGCGCGGCGAGCGCATCCGCCTGGTCGAGGCGCACAAGATCGCCGCCGAGTGGTACGCCGAGCAGCTCGCCACCGGCCCCGAGGCGGACGCCGGCCGCGCCTTCCTCGCCGAGCGCGGCTTCGACCAGGCCGCCGCCGCCCACTTCGGCGTCGGCTACAGCCCCCAGGGCTGGGACCACCTCACCCGCTACCTGCGCGGCAAGGGCTTCAGCGACAAGGAACTGGTCCTCTCCGGCCTCGCCCAGGAGGGCCGCCGCGGCCCCATCGACCGCTTCCGCGGCCGGCTGATGTGGCCCATCCGCGACATCGGCGGCGACGTCGTCGGCTTCGGCGCCCGCAAGCTCTACGAGGCCGACAACGGCCCCAAGTACCTCAACACCCCCGACACCGCGATCTACAAGAAGTCGCAGGTCCTCTACGGCATCGACCTGGCGAAGAAGGACATCGCGAAGGCGTCCCGCGCGGTCGTCGTCGAGGGCTACACCGACGTCATGGCCTGCCACCTGGCCGGCGTCACCACCGCCATCGCCACCTGCGGCACGGCCTTCGGCGGCGACCACATCAAGATCCTGCGCCGACTGCTGATGGACAACGGCTCGGCCCGCGTGATCTTCACCTTCGACGGCGACGCGGCCGGCCAGAAGGCGGCCCTGCGCGCCTTCGAGGACGACCAGAAGTTCGCCGCCGAGACCTACATCGCCATCGCCCCCGACGGGATGGACCCCTGCGACCTGCGCCTCGCCAAGGGCGACGACGCCGTCGCCGACCTGGTCGAACCGCGCACCCCGCTGTTCGAGTTCGCGCTGCGCCAGATCGTCTCCCGCTACGACCTGGACACCCCGGCCGGCCGGGCGGCGGCCCTCGACGAGGCCGCCCCGGTCGTCGCCCGCATCAAGAACAGCGGTGCCCAGCACGAGGTCGCCGTGCAGCTCGCCGGAATGCTCGGCATCCTCGACACCCAGTTCGTGGTCAAGCGCGTCGCCCAGCTCGCCCGCTGGGCCCGCGACCGCGGCGGCAAGGGCCCCGCCCCCGAGCGGCAGCGGCGCGGCGGCACCGGCCCGCAGGAGTACGCGCCCGCCGACCGGCCGGCCCCGCGCGGCCCGGCGCTGAACCTGCGCAACCCGGTCTTCGCCACCGAACGCGAGCTGCTCAAGCTCGCCCTCCAGCGTCCCGAGCTGGTCTCCCCGGCCTTCGACGCCTACGGGGTCGACGAGTTCACCGCCCCGCCCTACGCGGCCGTACGCCAGGCGATCCTGGAGGCGGGCGGCGCCGAGTCCGGCGTCCAGGACCCGCAGGACTACCTGGTCCGCGTCCGCGAGGCCGCGCCCGACGACGCCGTCCGCGCCATGGTCACCGAACTCGCCGTCGAGGCGATCATGCTCCACCGCGGCGTGAAGGACGTCGACGAGGTCTACGCGGGGGCCCAGCTCGTCACCGTCCGCCGCCGCGCCGTCGAGCGCCGCATCCGCGACATCACCGGCCGCCTCACCCGCCTGGGCGGCCACGGCGACCCCGCCGAACTGGCGGCCGTGCAGAACGAGCTGTGGATCCTCCAGCAGTACGACCAGACCCTGCGCGAGCACGGCGCCGCCGCGCTGTAGCCCCGGCAGGTCACCGCCCGGTTACGTCCGGACGCAAAAAGTCACCGCACGCCCCTCGTGGCGGCGATGTGTCGTACTCCACACTGGGGTCGGTGCCTGAGCCTTCGCAGTGCGGCCACGGCCGTGTTCACCGCATGCGGAACGGACGGCGGCGAGGCCGCCGGCTCCGCCCCCGAAGCACCGCTGCCGCCCCCGTCGGCAGCGTCCATCCTGGAGGTCGCCCCGGTGCAGACCCAGACCCTCACCCAGACCGACGCGCATACCGACGGCGCGGAGCCGGACACGGACACCGGCGTCCTCGTCGCGCTGCCCCCGCGGCCCCTCGCCGTGCGCCACCCGCGAACGGACCACCCGGGACAGCCCCCGGCCGAAACCGCCGCACCCCCCGGCGCCGAAGGCCCCGAGGCCGCCGACGAGACCGTCGAACCGCCGCCGCCCACCCGCACCGAGACCGGCGGGCCCTCCTCCGACCTGTTCCGCCAGTACCTGCGGGAGATCGGCCGGATCCCGCTGCTGACCGCGGCCGAGGAGGTCGACCTGGCACGGCGCGTGGAGGCCGGGCTGTTCGCCGAGGAGAAGCTGCGGCTCACCCCCGACCTCGACAGCCGCCTCGCCCACGACCTCGACCGGCTGGTCGTCATGGGCCGCCTCGCCAAACGCCGCCTCATCGAGGCGAACCTGCGGCTCGTCGTCTCGGTGGCGAAACGGTACGTCGGACGCGGCCTGACCATGCTCGACCTGGTCCAGGAGGGCAACCTGGGCCTGATCCGGGCCGTGGAGAAGTTCGACTACGCCCGCGGCTACAAGTTCTCCACGTACGCGACCTGGTGGATCCGCCAGGCGATGTCCCGGGCGCTGGCCGACCAGGCGCGCACCATCCGCGTCCCCGTCCACGTCGTGGAGCTGATCAACCGGGTCGTCCGCGTCCAGCGCCGGATGCTCCAGGAACGCGGCTACGAACCGACCCCGCAGGAGGTCGCCGCCCACCTCGACCTGGCCCCCGAGCGCGTCGGCGAGGTGCTGCGCCTGGCACAGGAGCCCGTCTCCCTGCACGCCCCGGTCGGCGAGGAGGACGACGTCGCCCTCGGCGACCTGATCGAGGACGGCGACGCCGCCAGCCCCGTCGAGTCGGCCGCGTTCCTGCTGCTGCGCCAGCACCTGGAGGCGGTGCTGTCCACGCTCGGGGAACGCGAGCGCAAGGTCGTCCAGCTCCGCTACGGCCTCGTCGACGGCCGCCCCCGCACCCTGGAGGAGATCGGCCGCATCTTCGGCGTGACCCGCGAGCGGATACGCCAGATCGAGTCCAAGACGTTGAACAAACTCCGCGACCACACCTACGCGGACCAGCTCAGGGGCTACCTGGACTGAACCAGGCGGGGCGCCGGGACCCGGGACCCGTCGTCCGGACCGTCCCGGCGCCGCGGGGCCGGGGTCAGTCGACCTCGGCGACCGCCTGCGCGAACTGGGCCCTGTACAGCCGCGCATAGGGCCCCTCGGCCGCCAGCAGCTCGGCGTGGGCGCCCTGCTCGACGATGGACCCGTTCTCCATGACGAGGATCACGTCCGCGTCCCGGATCGTCGAGAGCCGGTGGGCGATCACGAACGACGTCCGCCCGTGCGCCAGCTTGGCCATCGCCTTCTGGATCAGCACCTCGGTCCGGGTGTCCACGGAACTCGTCGCCTCGTCCAGCACCAGGATCACCGGGTCGGACAGGAACGCCCGCGCGATGGTGATGAGCTGCTTCTCACCGGCGCTCACCCCCGTGCCCTCGTCGTCGATCACGGTGTCGTAGCCGTCGGGCAGCGTCCGGACGAACCGGTCGGCGTGCGCGGCCCGCGCCGCCTCCTCGATCTCGCCGCGCGTGACCTCCCGCGAGGCCCCGTAGGCGATGTTCTCCGCGATGGTGCCGCCGAACAGCCAGGTGTCCTGGAGCACCATGCCGATGCCGGCCCGCAGCTCGTCCCGCGACATCTTCGCGATGTCCACGCCGTCCAGGGCGATGCGCCCGCCGGACACCTCGTAGAACCGCATCAGCAGATTGACCAGCGTGGTCTTGCCGGCGCCCGTCGGCCCGACGATGGCCACGGTGTGCCCCGGCTCCACCGTCAGCGACAGGTCCTCGATGAGCGGCTTGTCGGGGTCGTAGCGGAAGGAGACGTGCTCCAGCTCCACCCGCCCCCGCAGCTCCTCGGGCCGGACACCGGGGATCGGGTCCGCCGACTGCTCCTCCGCGTCCAGCAGCTCGAAGATCCGCTCCGCCGACGCCACGCCCGACTGCACCAGGTTCGCCATCGACGCGACCTGCGTCAGCGGCATCGAGAACTGCCGGGAGTACTGGATGAAGGCCTGCACGTCACCGATGGACAGCGCCCCCGAGGCGACCCTCAGACCGCCGACGACCGCGACGAGCACGTAGTTCAGGTTGGACACGAACATCATCAGCGGCTGCATGATCCCGCTGTTGAACTGCGCCCTGAACCCGGCCTCGTACAGCGCCTCGTTCTGCTCGGCGAACTCCCGCGCCGACTCCTCCTGCCGCCCGAACACCTTCACCAGCGCGTGACCGGTGTACATCTCCTCGATGTGCGCGTTCAGCTTGCCCGTCGAGCGCCACTGCGCCACGAACTGCGGCTGGGACCGCTTGCCCACCCGCGTGGCGACCACGAACGACAGCGGCACCGTCACCAGCGCCACCAGCGCGAGGATCCACGAGAGCCAGAACATCATCACCAGCACGCCGACGATGGTCAGCAGCGAGTTGATCAACTGGCCCATGGACTGCTGGAGCGTCTGCCCGATGTTGTCGATGTCGTTCGTCGCCCGCGACAGCACCTCACCGCGCTGACGCTTGTCGAAGTACGACAGCGGCAGCCGGGACAGCTTCGTCTGCACGTCCTCGCGCATCCGGAACATCGTCCGGTTCACGGCCCGGTTCACCAGCCGCGTCGCCACCGCCATCAGCAGCCCCGCCCCGGTGAACACCGCCAGCGCCAGCAGCAGGACGTGCCCCACGGCGGTGAAGTCGATGCCCTCGCCCGGCGTGAAGTCCGTACTGCGCAGCATGTCGGCGACGGCGCCGTCGCCGCGCTCCCGCATCCCCTGAAGGACCTGCTCCTTCGTGGCCCCGGACGGCATGTCCCGCCCGACGATGCCCGCGAAGACCAGGTCGGTGGCCCGGCCGAGGATCTTCGGCCCGACCACGCTGAGGCCGACGCTGACCACCACACAGGCCAGCAGCGCCCAGATCGTCACCCGCTCCGGCCGGAACCGCGCGACGAGCCGTTTGCCCGACCCCTTGAAGTCCATCGAACGCTGGTCGGGTCCGCCCCCGGCCATCATGCGCCCCCCTGGCCCCGCCATCAGGCAGCCTCCGCTTCCGTGAGCTGGGAGAGCACGATCTCCCGGTAGGTCTCGTTGTCCGCCATCAGCTCGTGGTGCCGCCCCACGCCGACCACCCGCCCCTCGTCCAGCACGACGATGCGGTCCGCGTCCCGGATCGTCGCCACCCGCTGCGCCACGATCACCACGGTCGCCTCGGCCGTCTCCCGGGCCAGCGCGGCGCGCAGCGCGGCGTCGGTGGCGTAGTCGAGGGCCGAGAAGGAGTCGTCGAAGAGGTAGATCTCCGGGCGCTGCACCAGCGTCCGGGCGATGGACAGCCGCTGGCGCTGACCGCCGGAGACGTTGGTCCCGCCCTGCGCGACCGGCGCGTCGAGCCCGCCCTCCAGCCGCTCCACGAACTCCCTGGCCTGCGCCACCTCCAGCGCGTGCCACAGCTCCTCGTCCGTGGCGTCCGGATTGCCGTAGCGCAGGTTCGTCGCCACGGTGCCCGCGAAGAGATACGGCTTCTGCGGCACCAGGCTCACGATCCGGGCCAGCACCTTCGGATCGACGGTCCGCACGTCCACCCCGTCGACCAGCACCTGCCCGTCGGTGGCGTCGAACAGCCGGGGCACGAGCCCCAGCAGCGTGGACTTGCCGCTGCCGGTCGAGCCGATCACGGCGGTCGTCTCGCCCGGCCGGGCCACCAGCTCCACGTGCCTCAGCACCGGCTCCTCGGCGCCCGGGTACCGGAAACCGGCGCCCCGGATCTCCAGGTGCCCGTGCCGGCGCAGCTCGGTGACCGGCGCCACCGGCGGCACCACGCTGCTCTGCGTCTCCAGGACCTCCTGGATCCGCTCGGCGCACACCTCCGCGCGCGGCACCATCATGAACATGAAGGTGGCCATCATCACGGACATGACGATCTGCATCAGATAGGCGAGGAAGGCGGTCAGGTCGCCGATCTGCATCCCGCCGCTCTCGATCCGGTGGGCGCCGAACCACACCACCGCGATCGACGACAGGTTCACCACCGTCATGACCACCGGGAACATCAGCGCGAGCAGATTGCCGGCGCCCAGCGCCACGTCCGTCAGATCGGCGTTGGCCTTCCGGAACCGCTGCTGCTCGTACTCGTCCCGCACGAACGCCCGGATGACCCGGTTGCCGGTGATCTGCTCGCGCAGCACCCGGTTCACCGTGTCCAGCCGCTCCTGCATGGCCCGGAACAGCGGGCGCAGCCGCCGCACGATCAGCGTCACGCAGACCGCCAGCACCGGCACGACCCCGACGAGCACCCCGGACAGCGGCACGTCCAGACCGAGCGCCATCACGATGCCGCCGACGCACATGATGGGCGCCGAGACCATCAGCGTGAACGTCATCAGCGCCAGCATCTGCACCTGCTGCACGTCGTTCGTCGTCCGCGTGATCAGCGAGGGCGCGCCGAAGCCGCCCACCTCGCGTGCGGAGAAGGACTGCACCCGGTCGAAGACCGCGCCCCGCAGGTCCCGCCCCAGCGCCGATGCCGTGCGGGCGCCGTAGTAGACGGCACCGACGTTGCACACGACCTGCACCAGCGAGATGCCGATCATCAGGGCGCCGTAGGACAGGATGTAGCCGGAGTCGCCGTTGACGACACCGTTGTCGATGATGTCCGCGTTCAGGGTCGGCAGGTAGAGGCTGGCGCAGGTCTGCAGGAACTGCAGACCCACCAGCAGGGCGATGGGTTTCCTGTAGGGCCTCAGGTAGGCCCGCAGCAGTCTTATGAGCACGCTGGGTCTCTCGGAGTCGGCGGCGGGGGCGGGTGGTTGCCCCTGGCCCCCATCGTCGGACACTCCACCCGCGTTACCTCAACCGATTAATCCGGCGGTGCGGTACTTCCGGCCGTGCGGAACGCGGCCCTAGGCGCGCAGCGCCCCGGGGTGCGTCTGCTCCCGCACCGACACGTACTGCTGGCGCACCGCCTGTCCCACCGCCAGCTCCTCGCCGGGCTCCAGCACCTTGGCGACCGCGCCCTGCCAGGCCGGGGGAGTGCGCGGGTCCAGCGTGCCGCGCGAGACGCCCAGCGCCCACGCCGCCTGCCGGGCCGCGCCGATCGCCGTGTAGTCCGCCGGCTGCGGTACGACGACCTGCGCCCCGAACAGTCCCGGGGCCGCCGCCTGCACCGCCGGCAGCTCGGCCGCCGCGCCCAGCAGGAACACCCGCCGCACGTCCACGCCCCGGCCGCGCAGCACGTCCAGCGCGTCGGCGAGGCCGCACAGCATCCCCTCGAACGAGGCCCGCGCCAGGTGCTCGGGCTTCATGGACTCGCGTCGCAGCCCGGCCAGCGTCCCCGCGGTGTGCGGCAGGTTCGGCGTGCGCTCACCCTCCAGGTACGGCAGCAGCACCAGCCCGTGCGCGCCCGGCGTCGACTTCATCGCCAGGTCGGACAGGCTCTCCAGGTCGGGCAGGCCGAGCAGTTCGGCGGTGCCGCGCAGGGCCCGGACGGCGTTCAGGGTCGTGACGACCGGCAGGTGCATGCCGGTGGCGTCCGCGAGGGAGGTGATCATGCCGCTCTGGTCGACGAGCGCCTCGGGGTGCACGGCCATCACGGAGCCGGAGGCGCCGAGGGAGACCACCGCGTCGCCGAGCCCGATCCCGAGCCCGAAGGCGGCGGCCATCGTCTCGCCGGTCCCCGCGGAGATCAGCAGCCCCTCCGGCGTCGTGCCGGCCGCGTCGGCCGGGCCGATCACCTCGGGCAGCATCGCCTGGTGCCCGAGCGCCAGCTCGACCAGATCGGGCCGGTAACCGCCGGTCGCCGGCGACCAGTACCCGGTCCCGGAGGCGCCGCCCCGGTCGGTGGTCCTGCGGGCCGGCCGGCCGAGGAGCTGCCACACCAGCCAGTCGTGGGCCTGCATGAGCACGGCGGTGCGCGCGGCGGCGTCGGGCTCGGTGCGGGCCAGCCAGCGCAGCTTGGTCACCGGCTGCGGGGCCTGCGGCACACAGCCCACGGCCTGCGCCCACGCCTCGCGCCCGCCGAGCGCGTCGATCAGATCGGCCGCGGCCACCTGCGAGCGCTTGTCGCCGCCCACGATGGCCGGGCGCACGGTGTTGCCCTGGTGGTCCAGCGGTACGACCGCGTTGGCCTGGGCCGAGACCCCGATGGCCTGCACGCCCTCCAGCAGCCCGCCGCCCGCGGCCTCTCCGAGGGAGAGCAGCCAGGCCTGCGGGTCGACGTCGGAGGGACGGCCCCCGCCCTCGGGGCTCTCGACCGGATGCGGCGCGTATCCCTGCCGGAGCACGGCACCCGTGTCCGCATCACAGACGACGATACGAGTGAAATCGGGCGCACTGTCCAACCCGGCGACTATCCCCATGCCCGAAATTCTGCCGCACGGCGCACGCTGTCCGTACCGGGTGGGGGCACGTGACTCAGGTGTTGCTGGTGCCCCAGTCGTCCGCGCCGGAACCGTTGGCGTTGCGCTCGCGCAGCGACCGCACCCGCTGGGCGACGGAGTCGGGCATCCGGTCGCCGACCTTGTCGCTCACCACGTGGTACGCCTTGTCCGCGAAGTGCCTGCCCTGCTGGGCCGCCGACTCGGCGGTGTTGCGGACGGCCGGGTTCTGTGCGACCTGCCGCGCGGACTTCCTCAACTGCTCGTAACGCTCGCGGCCGGCCTTCGTGCCCAGCACGTAGCCCACGGCGAGTCCGACGACGAATGTGAGCCGGTAACGCATGGCGGCCACCCTTCCCTTGCGTAGCTCTGTCGGTGCGGGGGGATACCGATTGGCGGAGCACCCCCCTGCTTGCGCTAATGTATGTGTCGCAGCGAGCGCGCGCCCCCTGGCGACTACCCAGGCAGACGCGTTCGATGCGACGAGGCATTCCTCCGTAGCTCAATTGGCAGAGCAGCCGGCTGTTAACCGGCAGGTTACTGGTTCGAGTCCAGTCGGGGGAGCTCGGTCCTCCGTAGCTCAATTGGCAGAGCAGCCGGCTGTTAACCGGCAGGTTACTGGTTCGAGTCCAGTCGGGGGAGCATCGTGAACGAGGACCCCTTGGGGGTCCTTTTTCATGTCCGGCCTCATGCCCTCGAATCTGCCGGGAACCGGCGGGAACCGCGCGGCACGCCGCGGAGTCCTCAAGGTCGTGCGGGCGTCGCGCCGGGCCGACCATCCGAGGCGGGAGATCGTATGACCGGCTATGCTGCGGCAGACGGCGCGCACACATGTACGCGACACGCCGTCTATGGGGCGGTAGCTCAGCCGGTTAGAGCAGCGGACTCATAATCCGTCGGCCGTGGGTTCGAGTCCCACCCGCCCCACCACTCACGCAGTGACGCGCGGTGCCCCCGCCTCGAGGGTGCCGTCGTCGCCCACCCGCCAGACGGTGACGGCCTTGCCCGACGGGCAGCAGACGGCATCCGCCTGCCGGTGCCAGCTCTCGTGGGCGGTGACCCGCCCGCGCGCCAGGTCGATGCTCTCGAAGCTGCTGGCCTGACCCCCCGCGTACTGCTGGGGAGTGATCGTTCCCAGGAGCACGAGCTTCCCGTCCTCGCTGGTGAAGACCAGGTAGGCCCACACGAGCCGGCCGCTTGCCGTGTCACCGCCCGTGTCGCAGCCCACCCGCAGGGCGGCCTCGACGCGGGAGTCCCCGACGACGTCGCCGTAGACGACGTCGTCCGGGAAGTGCTCGGCACGGACACTGCCCCACTCGTCGGACCGCACCGGTGCCTTGCCGGACCGGAAGCGGATGAGACCCGGTACGTGGCAGAAGTCGCCCGGGACCGCGGTGCGTGCCCAGTCCAGGCCGCGCAGGTCGTCGGGCGCCTCGTTCAGCACCTTGCCGGCCGAGGTCGGGCTGTCGGCCGGTTCGGACGTCTGGGTGTACGCCGGCTGGGAGGCGCGGGGGACCTTGGGGTCGGGAGCGGGGGACGAACACCCCCCACCGAGTGCCAGCACGAGCGCGGTCAGGGGTACGAGCGTCCCGGGGCGGTGCACGGGGCCTCCTGTGGGTCGGCGGGGTGGAGCGGCAGGCCGTGCTACGCGCACGGGGGGTCGTAGGCGTGGTCCGGGAGGTACTGCTTCCACTCGGACTCGGTGAGGGGTACGGACTCGGCGCACAGTCGCCCGAGCACGGCGTCGAGGTCCGTGCGCCACAACTGGGTGCTGTCGTAGGTGGAGACCGCGATCAGGCCACCGTCGGGGCTGAAGGCGACCCCGGTGGTGGAGTAGCGCTCGTTGGTGGCGAGCAGGGCCACTTCGCGGGGCGCGGACGCCTTGCCGACGTCCCACAGCCGCACGGCCCCGTGGTGGTCCGCGCTCGCCAGGAGGGGCCGGGCGGGGTCCGCCGCGAGGTGGGTCACCTGGCTCGCGTGCCTCTGTGAGGCACCCCTGGCCCTGGGGCGGTGCGGATCGGTGATGTCCCAGACGGTGAGGGTTCCCTGAGAGTCCCCGACGTACAGGGTGTTGCCGTCCGGGCTCGTGGTCAGGGCGCCCACGCGGGCGTCCTCGAGCGCGATCACGTCCGTCCGCACGGGGTCGTACCGGCGGCCATCGCGGCCGAGGTCCCACAGGTGGACCGTCGTGCCGTCCTCGCCGGTCACGGCCACCAGGCCGCGGTCCGCGGCGAAGGCGGCGGGCGCGGTCCCCCAGTACGGCCCGGGGCCGGGCCCGGAGCCGGGCAGTGTGCCGAGGTCCCGGGGACGGTCCGGATCGCTCACCTCCCAGAGGCGGACGGGGCTGAGCGGTTCGGCGGCGGCCAGGACCGCGCCGCCGGGTTCGTACACCGTCCCGTGCGGGTCCTGCACCTCCTCGACGCGGCCTCGCTCGCGCGGGTGTGCGGGGTCGCTCACGTCCCAGAGGACCGACGGGTGTCCGGTGGCCAGGGTGCGTCCGTCCGGGCTGAAGGAGTACGTCTGGCCGCCGCTTCGGAAGGAGGGGAGCGTGGCCAGGCGCCGGGGTGGTTCCTGACCTGTGCCCAGACGGTAGAGGGCGCCGGGCCGGCCGGTCACGAGGATCCGGCCCCCCGGGCCGAAGGGCTGGGAGGACAACTGTCCGGCGGGCACCGACGCGTAGGCCGACGAGCTTCGGGAGCCGTGGACGTTCCACAGGCGCACGACGCCCTTGGCCCGGTGTGCCTCGGCCGGGGTGGAGGCGTCACCCAGGCCCACGGACGCGAGAGTGCGCCCGTCCGGGTCGAAGGCGAGGGAGCTGACGGTGCCCGTGTGCCCGGAGAGTCGGTCGCCCTGGAGGGGACGGACGGGGTCGGAGATGTCCCACAACTGGACGGCCCCGTCGCCCGTGCCAACGGCCAGCGTCTTCCCGTCCTCGGTGAAGGCCACCAGGGTGCGCGAGGAGTTCGCGCCGTTGAGCGTGGCGCGCGGCACCGGGCGCCGGGGGTCCGCGATGTCCCACAGACGGGCGGTGCCGTCCTCACCGGAGGTGGCGAGGAGGTGGCCGGAGGGGCTGAAGACCACCGCGGAGGACGGCGTGTCGAGGGTGCTGACGGTCGACAGCCGTCCGGTCGGGGACAGGCCCATGATCCGTACGCGGTCGTCTCCCGCACCCGTCGCGATCAGCTTCCCGTCCGGGCTCGTGTCCGCACCGAAGCCCAGGGCCGAGTCGAACGCGGAGGAGTAGTCGGTCACTTCGGGGCGGCCCCGATCGCGGGTGTCGAGGACCACGACGCGCAGACCGTTGCCCACCGCCAGCAGGGAGGAGGTTCCCGCGAAGGAAAGCTCCTTCACGTCGGCGACGGGCCGCGCGGAGCCGGCCGGCCCGGGCTCGCGCGCGTCCGACACGTCCCACAGGCGCACGTGTCCCTCCGAGTCGCCCGCGGCCAGCAGACCGCCGTCCGCGCTGAAGGCGAGGGCCGCCGTGTTGCCCTGGCCCCGGAGGGTGGAGACCACGCTCCCCGTCGCACCGTCGAACAACGTCACGCCGCCGACGGAGGCGGCCGCCAGCAGCCGTCCCCGCGGACTGAACGCGACGGCACGGGAGGCGCCGTCGGTGCGCAGCACCCGGGGAATGCTCGCGCTGCCCAGCAGGGCGCCGACGGCCTGCTCCGTGTGCGCCAGGCGGTACGCCTCCACGAGGAGCTGACGGGCCAGATCGGGACGCGCGTACTGGATGGACGTGGCCTCGGCGACCAACTGCCGTGAAGTGGCGGCCAGCCGGCGTTCGGTCGCCACGTCCCGCTGGCGGTCGGCCGCGAGACCGAGCCCCGTGGCCGCGGCCAGCAGCGCGCCGAGGACCACGACCGTCGCCGCGACGAGCCGGTTCCGCCGCTTCCTCAGCCGGAGGTGGTGCCCGATCAGTTCGGCCTTCGACCGGCCCTGGATCGGGGCGACGAACTCCGCGACGTCCGCCAGCAGCCGGGGATCGTTGGGGGGCACGGAGCCGCGCTCGTCGATCTGGGCGCGCAGCCATCTGAGGTCGACCCACCGGGGTGCCCCGGGTGCGGCGGCCAGCGCCCTCTCCATCTGTTCGCGGGGCAGGGCGTCTGTCCGGGACCAGTCGAAGTTCCGCTCCGCCGGACTCCATTCGAGGTGGCCGTCGGTCCATGCGAGCAGCATGCGCTCGACCCGCTTGTTGGCCACCCACCAGTCGATCTCGGCGCGGACCCAGGGGGACGCCGCGGCGAGGGGGGAGGCCATCACGACGAGCCAGCTCGAACGTGCCAGCGCGTCCTCGATGTCGCCCTGAAGGTCGTGACTGGCGCTGAGATGCGTCATGTCACGGAACACCCGCAGCCGCGTCGGCCGGTACCAGGGGCGCCCGAAGTTCTCCATGCCCCGCTGGAAGACGGTCGCGACGTCGCGGTCGAGGTTCTGGCTGTAGGAGACGAAGACGTCGTAGCGCCGTCCTCCGTCCCCGTCCGCCGGCTTCCCGGCCGCCCGGCCGTGCTCCGCCCCGGGGGCCGCGGTGCCCGTCAAGAGGCGACCCGGGTCGTGCCCGGCGTCAGCCGGCCGTCCTCGCGGAGCCAGACGGTGGTGGCGTCGCCGCTCGGGCAGCAGTGCGCGTCGTTGGGGCGGTACCACTTCTCGTGCACGATGATCCGCCCCGGCGCGAACTCCACGCCCGTGAGCAGCGTGGTGTACTGATCCGTCTTCCGCCGGGGGGTGATCGAGCCGAGGACGGCGAGGTCGTTCCCCGCGTGGGTGTACACGACGAAGCCCATGGCGACCTGGTCGTTCATGGTCACCTCGTCGCTGCAGCCCACGGAGAGGACGGCCTCGTCGCGGCCGTCTTCGTCGCTGTCCCCGTACTGGACGCGCAGACCGCGGACGATCTCCACCTGCCCCCACACCGTGGAGGTGGCCCTGGCCTCGTTCCCGGAGCCGAAGCGCACGAGTCCCGGCACGCCGCAGAACTCGCCCGGGACGGGGACCTGTTTCCAGTCCACGTCGCGCAGGTCCGCCGGCGCGCGCCCGACCACCACCGGTCCGGCCGCCGACCGCGCGGTGGGGGACCTGCTCGCGGACGCGGAGGCGGACGGGCTCTCGGACGCCGACGTGACGGGCGGGGCGGGGCTCGGACTGCCGCATGCCCCGGACAGGGTGAGGAGAGCGAGGAGCGCGGCTAGTGGGGCGGCGCGTCGTGGGCGATCTGGCACGGGGTCCTCCGTCTGAGGTGGGGCGAGGGGCGGGCCGTCAGGCGCAGGGCGGGTCGTAGGGGCGGTCCGGGAGGTACTCGGCCCACTCGTCGCGGCTGATACCGGTGGACTCCGCGCACAGCCGGCGCAGGATGCCGGCCGGGTCCACGGTCCACAGCCGCAGGCCACGGTCCCCGCCGGCCGCCAGAAGACGTCCGTCCGGACTGAAGCTCACGGAGGCGGCGGGGTAGAAACCCCCGTTGCTCAGTGAGGTCACCTCGACGGGCCGCCGGGGATCCGCGACGTTCCACAGGCGGATGCGGCCGTCCTGGCCCGAGGTGGCCGCGAGTTCACCACCGGGGTGGAACGAGGCGCCGCTGACGGCGCCGGTGTGCCGGGTGGAGGCGCCCCGGCGCACCGGCCGGCCGGGATCGGACACGTCCCACAGGGTGATCGTTCCGCTCTCGTCCCCCAGGAGCAGGGTGCGGTGGCCGGGGACGAAGGCCAGCGCCGTGGCCTTGACCCGGTCCGTCGTCGGTACCTCTCCCGCGTGCGTGGGCCGGGAATGCCCGGTCACCTTCCAGAGCTGTACGGAGCCGCCCTCGTGGGCCGGCGCGGCGAGCAGCGACCCGTCGGAGCTGAAGGCCAGGGCCTGGGCCGAGGTGTCGAGCGAGTCGAGCCTGGCGAGCCGCGCGGGCCGTTCCCTGTCGCCGACGTTCCACAGTTCCACGGCGTCGCCGACCCGGGTGGCCACGGCGAGCAGCGGCAGTTCGGGATGGACCGCGATGTCGCTCGCACCCCATGTGCGGATCGTTCCCGGGGTGAGGTCGCGGGCGTTCGCCGGGTCACTCAGATCCCATGCCTTCACCGGCAGTCCGGAGAACAGGGTGTGCCCGTCGGGGCCGAAGGCCGCCGCCTGTCCGTTGACGGGGACGGTCTCCACCGTGGTCGTGAGGTGCGCGGTGCGCGGGTCCTCCACCCGCCACACGGTGGTGGGCAGGCCGCCCGCGGCCAGGAGACGGCCGTCCGCGCTGAACGACGGCGTAGAGGAGCCCGAGGTCGGCAGGACGGTGAACGCGGAGGTCCGCTCGGTCCCCGAGACCGACCACAGCCGCAGGGCGCTGCTCCCGGTGTGCTCCACGCCGACGGAGGCCAGGGTGTGCCCGTCCGGGCTGAAGGCGAGGGTGTGCACCGTCGCCGTGTGACCGGTGAGCCGGGCGCCCGGGCGGGGACGCGGGGGATCGGACACGTCCCACAGGGCGATCGTGCCGTCACCGTCTCCCGCGGCCAGGGTGGTCGCGTCGGGGGAGAACGCCACGGTGCGCAGACCGCCGCGGCTCTGCGCGTAGAGCTCGGGCCGGGCGACGGGGCGGGCCGGGGCGGTGACGTCCCACAGGCGCACCCTGCTGTCCTTGCCCGCGACGGCCAGGGTCTGGCCGTCCGGGCTGAACGCGGCCCGTTGCGGCGTCCGTTCGTTGCTGCCGGGGGGCGCGGTGAGCGCGGCGACCTGCCGTGGCCGTCCGCCGCCGGACAGGTCCCACAGCCACAGACGCCCGTCCGCCCGCGCCGTGGCCAGCAGATCGCCGTCGGGGCTCGTGGCGACCGACGCCTCGGACAGGCCGGCGACCGTCCGCGTGCGCGTGGGGTCGCGGACGTCGAGAATCGCGCCGCCCTTCACCGTCATGACGACCAGCCGGCCG
This sequence comes from Streptomyces sp. NPDC018947, assembly GCF_044390505.1. Lineage (NCBI taxonomy): Bacteria > Bacillati > Actinomycetota > Actinomycetes > Kitasatosporales > Streptomycetaceae > Streptomyces > Streptomyces sp. NPDC018947. The sequence goes on along the minus strand of NZ_JBIRZD010000001.1, from coordinate 658,526 downwards.
CCGGAGGTGAGGACGAGGGTGAGGATCTCCGTACCGACGGCGGGGCCCGGCACCGTCGCCGCGCGGCGGGGACGGCCGCCGTCCGTCATCTCCAGCAGGTGAATCCGCCCGTCGGCCGAACCGAGCGCCAGCAGTTGGCCGTCCGGGCTGAAGGCGGCAGCCGTCACCCGCCGCTTGCCCACGTCGAGCGTGACCGGCGGGTCCGGACGGCCGGCGTCGAACAGGTGGACGCTCCGGTCGGCCACCACGAGAAGTCCCCGGCTGCTGTACGCGGCCGCGCGGACGGAGCCCCGCGACGGGACGATCCGGGGCATCGCGAAACTCTCGACGAGCGCGCCGACCGCTTCGGCCGTCGGGGCGAACCGGTAGGCCTGCACCATCAACTGGCGCGCCAGGTCGGGGTGGGTGTCGCTGATCGACGAGGCCTCGGCGACGAGTTGCCGGGACTGCGCGACCAGGGTCTGCGCGCGGGCGTGGTTGCGCTGCTGGTACGCGGTGACGCCACCGGCCACGGCGGTCAGGAGCAGCACGGTGAGGATGCTGAGCGTCGCCTGGAGCCAGTGGCGGTTCCTCCTGCGCTGACGTACGTGGTCGCCGATCAGGGCGTCCTTCGACCGGCCGGTGAGGGGGGCGACGAACTGCGCCACGCTGTCGAGCAGACGCGGATCCGACCTGGTCTGCTCGGGGTCGCGCAGCCAGCGCAGATCGACCCAGCGCGGCTCGTCGACGAACGCGGTGGCCATCTCCTCCCGGGGCAGCGCGTCGGTCCTCGACCAGTCGAACGAAGCGCGCTCCGGGTCCCAGGCCAGGGTGCCGTCGGTCCACGCGAGGAGCAGGGTGTCCGCCGACCGGTGGGTGAGCCACCAGGCGATCTCCCTGCGCACCCACGGGGAGGCCGCGGCCGCCGGGCTCGCCATCACCACCAGCCAGCGGGAGCGGCGCAGCCCCTGCTCGATGTCCCGCCACAGATGGGGACTCGCCGTCAGGTTGGTCTCGTCACGGAACAGCTTCAGGCTTCTGGGCCGGTACCAGGGACGGCCGAAGTTCTGCAGGGCGCGGTGCAGGGCGTGCGCGACCTCCCTGTCCCAGGCGTGGCTGTACGAGATGAAGGCGTCGTACTCCGTCGTCCGGTCCGCCACCCCCTCGTCCCCCGTACGGCCGGGCCGTAAGGCAGGCGGTATCACTGCGTACCCATCCGCTCGTCCGCTCCCCGACGCGTCCGTGCCACGAGGCCTCCGGTCACACTCCGTACTTTCCCGTTCCCATCACGAAGAGGGGAAGAAACATAGCGGCCACGGTGGTCCGATGGAGCTGGAGCGAGGAAAGTTCACTCCGACCGGGGACGGTCATGCATGCTCCGGGCGCGGCGGTGTGTTTCCCCCGGACGCGAACGGACAGGCTCAGGGCGGAGGGGGAGGAGCCGCACCATGTCCCACGTACTGCCACCCGACGCCCTGAAGGGAACGCGGATCGGTGTCTCGGTCGCGCCGAGCGCGGACCTGGACCGTCTGGGCCTGGCCGAGACCGACTTCCGCGCCGTGCTCGGCGAACTCGTCCGCATCGTCGTGCCGGCGGGCGGTGAACTGGCCTACGGAGGGAACCTGAGCCCGGACGGCTACACGCCCTTCCTGGTCGAGCGGGCGCGTGCGTACGCGCACGGGCGCCGGGCCCTGCTCTGCTGCCTGGCGTGGACCGAGCACCGTCGCCTGCCCCTGTCGGAACTCCAGCGGCGACGGGACCAGTTCGGTGAGCCGGCGGAGATCGTCTGTCTGGACGCCGACGGCACCCCCGTGGACCCCGCGGCCGGCCGGGGCGAGGAGCCCGTGTCCGCCTTCGCCCCGGAGATCCGGCGGCGGGCGCTCACCGGAATGCGACGCCACCTGACGCGGCACACGGACGCGCACCTCTTCCTCGGCGGCAGGCGCAGCGGCTTCGCCGGAGCCCTTCCGGGGCTCATGGAGGAAGCGTTCCTGGCACTGGAGGCGGGGCGGCCCGTCCATCTCGCGGCAGGCTACGGCGGGGTCACCGCCGAGATCGCGCACGCCCTCGGCGTCAGCGGCGCACCGGTGGTGCCCGATCCCGCCGACGCGTCCCCTCCCGACCCCCGGTTCCTCGACGGCCTGGCCCGCCTGCGTGCCCTCGCGGACGCTCCGGCACGGCAGGTGCCGCCCGGCAACGGACTCACCGGGGCGGAGACCCGGGAACTGGCCGGCTGCCGGGACCCGCACCGGATCGCCGCCCTGGTGGCCCGGGGGCTCGGACGCCTGCGCGGGGGCACGTGACCCGGTAGGTTCCCCCCAGCGCGGACGACGTGCGGTGCACACAACACGTGACGGGGAAAGAGGCAGAAGGTGGCGGTGCGTCAAAGACGTGACGGAACGGGCGTGTTACGCACGGCGGGGAGGGCGTCGCTGGCCGCGGTCGTGGGCGCGGTCGTCGGTGTGGCCGCCTACTCCATCAGCCAGACGGGCGGGCAGGTCCTCTCCGTCGTGGTGGGTGCGATCGTCGGCCTGGCTCTGGTGCTGGGGGCCGATCTGTACCGGCGATCCGTCCAGTTGACCGAGGTGCGCCTCGTGCTTCCCGGCAGCGAGATGACGTTCAGGACGAACACGGACATGCGGCAGGCGGCGCTCCGCATGTTCTTCCAGGCCGCGACGCGCGTGGCGACCAGGCCGCTGGACGACGGGAGCGGCAATCTCCGGGAAGCCCTCACGTCCCTCAAGACGCTCTTCGACCTGTACCGCGAACCCCTGGAGTCCGAGGGCGCCCCGCCGCCTCCCGCGGAGGGCGACTCCGTTCACGAACTGGTCCTGGACATCCTGAACTTCGAACTCGCACCGTTCCTCGCCACCTGGCATCCCCGGCTGCGCGCGTTCGAGGAGGCACACCCCGGCGAGGACGAGTCGGCCTGGAGCCAGAACGCGGAATTCCGGCAGGCCCTGCGGGAACTCCAGCTCGGTCTGCGGCCGTACATCATCGGCCTGGGCGAGATCGCGGGCGTCCGTGACCCCGAACGCCATCTCCGCAGGTCCGCGTGGCACGGCTCCCGCGTCGCGGTGGGGGTTCCGGCGCAGGACCCGCCCGGCGGCCACGGCGGGTGACCGGGCCGACTCCGTTCCTGGCAGAGCGTGACGGCGGATCACCGCGAGTGTGCGGTGCGGTGGGGGAGGTGGCGCGGCGCCGCACCACCTCCGGTACGGGTCACCGGCCGCCCTCGCCGACGTCCTCGCCGTTCTCGTCGTCGCGCTCGCCCTCCGCCTGCGAGGGAGTGGTCTGCGCCGGGTTGTCGGCGGGCTCCCACTCGTCGTCGCGCTCGCCCTCCGCCTGGGACGGGGTCTGATCGGTCATGGCGGCACCTCCTGTCCGTGCGGCTTCCCGCGCCGAGTACCCCCGCCCGGCCGGCCGGCACGCCACCGGTCCCGGCCCCTCAGCGGCCCGCCCGCTCCAGGGCCGTCCGCAGGGCCGTGCGCACCTCGGGCGGTGGCGGCGGGCCGTCGACGCGGGCGCCGGCGGTCACCGCGGCGGCCACGGTGCGCAGCTTGGTGTTGGAGAGCTGGGACGCCTCCCGCAGGATGTGCCACGCCTCGTCCGGCGTGCAGGAGTGCAGGGCCATGAGCACGCCGCGTGCCTGGTCGATGACAGGACGGGACGCGATCGCGTGCCGAAGCTGCTCCACCTCCTCCTGGAGCACGTGCAGCCGCTCCGACCGCTCCGCCGCCACCGCCGAGCGCACCGGAGCCGGGGCGGGCGGGTCCGGGGCGGTGTGCAGGGGGGCGGTGGCGTCCAGGCCGAGCAGTTCGAGGATCCTGCGGGGCTGGCCGGTCCAGTTCCGTGCCGTCACCGGCACCGACCACCGGTGGCCGTAGTCGCGCAGCAGCTCCAGGAACTGCAGCCCGGCCGTGTCCATGAAGACCACGTCGCGCATGTCCAGATCCACCCGTTCGACGCCCGCCGGCAGTCCGGCCAGGGCCTCGCCCAGGGCCGCCGCGCACCCGTGGACCAGCTCTCCCCGGGGGACGAGCAGCGCCCGGCCCCCGTCCACGTGGCCGTCGATCACCAGGGTGGCCGGCCTCCCCGCCGGACGTGGTGGTGCCGCTGAGGTCATGTCACCGCCTTGTCCTACCTCGTCGGTCCCCGGCGACGTTCGCCACGTCGCGCGGCCCCCGTGTGCTGGTCCGCCTGCCCGCCGCCCGGCGGAGTACACCCGGCGAAGGGGAATGACCGGGGGAGAGACGGGTAGGGGCGCGGGCCGTCACAGGGGGTACTGCCAGGTGACCGTCGCCGGCTCCTGCCCACCGGGTGTGCCGTCGTGCGAGACCGTCAGCCGCACCGCGTCGCGCCCGTCCGGCAGGGACGCGGTCGCGTCGACGGCGACCTCGACGCGGGTCACGTCGTGAGCGCGGGAGGCGGCGGCCAGGGCACGGCGCAGGGCGGTCAGCAGACGGTCGGCGACCGGGTCCGGTACGCGGGTGTCGACGGGGCCCGTGAAGTGGGTGGAGGGAGGGAGGCCGAGCGCGGCGGCGGCGGACGCGGTCTCGCGCAGCACCCGGCCGCGCAGGCCGGCGGGTGGACCGGCCGGGGGCTGCTGGAGCGCGATGATCGCCGTACGCACCTCCTGGACCGTGGAGCGCAGCTCGTCCACCGCCCGGCCGAGGATGTCGCCGACGTCCTCCGCGCCGGGGCGGCGCCGGGTGGACTCCAGCATCATCCCGGTGGCGAACAGCCGCTGCACCACCAGGTCGTGCAGGTCACGAGCGATGCGGTCGCGGTCCTCGTAGACCGCGAGGCGCTCCCGGCCGTGCTGGGCGTCGGCGAGGACGAGGGCCAGCGCGGCCTGGGAGGCGAACTGCGTGGCGAGCAGCCGTTCGGCGGCCGTGTACGGGCGGTCCCCGCGGCGGCGGGGCAGCGCGAGGGTGCCGATCAGCCTGCCGCTCGCCTGGAGCGGGAGCATCATGCTGGGGCCGAAGCGGTGCCGCACGTGCGTCGTCATGCGCGGGTCGGTCGCGGAGTCCGCGATGAACACCGGCTCACCGCCCAGCAGTTGCGCGAGGACGGGGCTGCCCGGGGCGATGGTCGCGCCGACGATGGCGTCCGGGTCGTCGGGCGTCGAGGCGGTCACGATCTCCATGCCGCCCTCGGGCGTCGGCTGGAGGATCACGCCGGCCGAGGCGTCGGCGAGCAGCCGGGCCCGTTCGGCGACGGTCGTCAGCGCGTCGTCGGCGCTCTCGCCGGTGAGCAGCGCGGTGGTGACGGCGGCGGCGCCCTCGATCCAGCGCTCGCGCTGCCGGGCCGCCTCGTACAGGCGGGCGTTGCCGATGGCGATGCCGGCCTGGGTGGCCAGTACCCGCAGCAGTTGCTCGTCGGCGGCGGTGAAGGCGGGGCCGCCGGGCCGGCCGGCCAGGTGCAGCTCGCCGAACTTCTCGTCCCGTACGTGGATCGGCACCCGCAGCCGGTGCGCGGGTGCGTCCTTCGGTGCCGGGGTGCCGGTTCGGGAGGGGCGGTCCGGTGCCGGGGTGCGGATCTCCGTGAGCCCGTCCCGCCCCGGGTCCGCCGGCAGCAGCTCCGCCGAGGCGGCGTCGATGAGTTCGGCGGCGCCCTCCACGAAGTGCTGGAGGGTGCTGCGCAGGTCGAGGTCGGTGCCGACGCCGAGGACGGCGTCGAGGAGGCGGGTCAGCCGGGACGCGGGCCGGGCGGTCATGCCGTCGGTCGCCGGTGCGGCTCAGTCGGCCAGCGGGTCCAGCACCAGCGGCTCGACCTGGCCCTCCAGCATCGTGCCGAGGCCCTGCACGGCGCACACGTCGGGCCGCTCCGCGATGTGCACCGGCATGCCCGTCGCCTGGCGCAGCATCTGGTCGAAGCCGGGCAGCAGGGCACTGCCGCCGACCATCATGATCCCGCGGTCGGCGAGGTCCGCGACCAGGTCCGGCGGGCAGTCGCGCAGCACCTTGCCGATGCCGTCGAGCACGCCCGTCAGCGGCGTCTGGATGGCGTTGCGGACCGCGGCGGTGTCCACCCGCACGCTGCGGGCCAGTCCCGTCGCCACGTCCCGGCCGTGGATCTCGGTGGACGTGGGCCCCTGCGCGGTGAGCCCGTTGCCGGACAGGGCGAGCTGGAGCGGGCGCACCGACTGGCTGGGCAGCACCAGTTCGTGCTGGTGGCGCAGGTGCTGGACGATCGCGTGGTCGACGGCCTCACCGCCGACCGGGATGCGTTCGGCGGTGACGATGGAGCCGAGGGAGAGCACCGCGACCTGTGTGGCGTGCGCCCCGCACACCATGATCATCGTGGCTTCGGGATGCTCCACCGGGAGTCCGCAGCCGACCGCGGCGGCGATCAGGGTGTCGACCAGCTCCACCCGCCGGGCACCGAGTCCGACCAGCGTCTCGATCGCCGCCCGCTGGGCCAGCGGATCGGCGTCGTGCGGTGTGCACACGGCGGCGCGCAGCCGGGGCTTGCGGCGCAGCGCCCGGCGGATCTTGTCGCCGAGCAGGTGCCGCAGCATGCGCTGCGCCATCTCGATGTCGACGACCGTGCCGCCGGAGACGGGACGTACGACGCGGATGTAGCCGGGGGTGCGGCCCGTCATCTTCTCCGCCAGCTCGCCCACCGCGATGAGCGCGCCGGTGCGGGTGTTGACCGCGGCGGCGGACGGCTGGTCGACGACGAGTCCGGCGCCCTTCACGTAGACCCGGGTCCTCGACGCGCCGAGGTCGACGCCGAAGTGGCAGCGGCGTAGCTGCTCCAGAGTGGCGGTCATGGCAGTTCCTCCCGAGAGCGCAGACCGTGCGGGGCCGGCGGGTGGCCGGTCTCCTAGGCATCGTGCGCGGGGGCGGGAGCGGGCGCCTTTCGGAGGGGGCCGGGCGGGGGGCCGCTGAATGGGGGGCGCGGGGGAGGAGCCGCCGCCCCGGGCGCGGGGGAAGGAGCCGCCCCGGGCGAGGGGAAGCAGGCGCCCCGGGCGCGGATCGAAGGGGCAGTCCCGGGCGGCGCCGGGGGCGCGGCCGGGAGGACGGGACGTGTCGCGCGGATGCGGAAGCCGGGCGGTGGCGGGAACCCGCCCGGGGCGCCAATCCGCCACGTACTCTCAACTCCCTTGTGCCACACGGCCCGTGAGACTCTTCGCAGCACTCGCCCACCACGCTCACGACCCCACGAAGAGAGACGTGCATGAGCAGACGACCAGTCGGACGCGGGGCGGCCCTGCTGTCCGCGGGGCTCCTGATCGCACTCCTGCCGGCCGGCCCGGCGACGGCGCGGCAGGACGCGGCACCCGGCACACCCCCCGCCGCGCCCTCGGCCGAGGCCCCCTCCGCCGCCCGCACCGTCACCCTCGTCACGGGCGACCGCGTCACCGTCACCGAACTCGGCGGCGGGAGGCGCACCGTCACGGTGGAGCGGCCCGAGGGGGCCACCGGCGCCGTGCACACCCGCGGCTCCGGCGGCCGGACGACCGTCGTACCGGACGAGGCCCTGCCGTATCTGCGCGACGGAAGCCTCGACGAACGGCTCTTCGACGTGGACGAGTTGCTGCGCCAGGACCTCGCCGACGCCGAGACCGGCGAACTGCCGCTGATCGTCACCTACGCCGAGGGCCTGCGGGCGGGCACGCCGCGGGGCACCGAACGGAAGCGGCAGCTGCCCAGCGTGCGCGGTGCCGCCGTCGCGGCGGACAAGGGGCGGACCTTCTGGCGGGCGTTCACCCGGCGGGGCGCCGGCATGGACGGCGTGTGGCTCGACGGCCGGGTCGGCGCCGCCATGGCGGAGAGCAACGCCCAGATCGGCACCCCCGACGCCTGGAAGGCCGGGCTGACCGGCAAGGGCGTCACCGTGGCCGTGCTGGACAGCGGCGTGGACGCGGGCCACCCCGACCTCGTCGGACGGATCGCCGCCGGCCGCAGCTTCGTCGCGGGCGAGGAGGTCGCCGACCGCTACGGCCACGGGACGCACGTCGCCTCCACCGTCGGCGGCAGCGGCGCCGCCTCCGACGGCAAGGAGAAGGGCGTCGCCCCCGGGGCCCTGCTCGCCGTCGGCAAGGTCCTCGACGACCAGGGCTCGGGCCGCGAGTCCGAGGTCATCGCGGGGATGGAGTGGGCGGCCCGGGAGGTGGGCGCCGACATCGTCTCCATGAGCCTCGGATCCACCGAGCCCAGCGACGGCACCGACCCCATGGCGACGGCCGTGAACACCCTGTCCCGCGAGACCGGCGCGCTCTTCGTGGTCGCGGCCGGCAACACCGGCGCGCCCTCGTCCATAGGCTCGCCGGGCGCCGCCGACGCCGCGCTGACCGTCGGCGCCGTCGACTCCGCGGACCGGGCCGCCTGGTTCACCAGCGCCGGCCCCCGCTTCGGCGACAACGCCCTCAAGCCCGACCTGTCCGCCCCCGGCGTCGGCATCCTCGCCGCCCGCTCGCGGCTCGGCGCGGGCAGCGGCGACTACACCGCGATGAGCGGTACGTCGATGGCGGCCCCGCACGTCGCCGGGGTGGCCGCGCTGCTCGCCGAGAAGCACCCCGACTGGAACGGCGCACGGCTCAAGGACGCGCTGATGTCCACGTCGAAGCCGCTCGACGCCCCCGCCCACCTACTGGGCGCGGGCCGGGTGGCCGTGCCCGGCGCCCTGGCCGCGCGGATCACCGCGACCGGCAGCGTCGACCTCGGCTTCCACCCCTGGCCCCATGACGCGAACGAGCCGGTCGTGCGGACCCTCGCCTACGCCAACTCCTCCGACGCCCCCGTCGAGCTGAGCCTGTCCGTCGAGGGGGCGCCCGACGGCGTCGCCGCACTCGCCGACACCACCCTCACCGTGCCCGCGCACGGCACCGCCACGACGACCGTCACCGGGGACGGCGGCAAGGCGCCGGTCGGCACCACCTCCGGGCGGATCGTGGCCTCGGCCGGCGGCGCGCCCGTCGCGCACACCGCGTTCGGGCTGGTCAAGGAGGAGGAGCGGTACACACTCACCCTGCACGTCAAAAACCGTTCGGGCGCGCCCGCGAGCGCCGACGTGACGGTGCAGCGCCTGGCCGAGGGCGCCGACCCCCTCCCGGCCGGGGTCGGCGGGTCCGGCACCCTCAAGCTGCGGCTGGCGCCGGGGACGTACAGCCTGACGTCCTTCCTCGACGTGCGCGGCAGCCACGGCGCCGACTCGCTCGGACTCGGCTTCCTCGCGGCGCCCGAGGTCGTGCTGGACCGCGACCGCGACGTCACCCTGGACGGCCGGGAGCTGCGGGAGATCCGGGCCGATGTCGGCCGGCGCACCGAGACGCGGCAACTGATCATGGAGTACGACCGTGCGGCGAACGGCGCCCACGAGTTCGGCGCGGTCCAGGTGCCCCCGGCCTACGACAGCGTCTTCGCCGCGCCCACCGGGAAGGTCACCGAGGGCGGCTTCGAGTACCGGACCGTGTGGCGGCTCGGCAAGCCGTCGCTGGAGGTCAGGGGGATCGGCGAGGCCGTCGTCCAGTCGGGCGGCACCCTGATCGAGGGGCGCAGCAGACTGCCGCTGGCCGACGTCGGCGACGGTCCGCTCACCGGGGTGGAGGGCAAGGCGGTCCTCGCCCGGCTCGCCGGGGGCGGCGACCCGGTGGCGCTCGCGCAGCGGGCGCAGGACGCGGGGGCGAAGGCCCTGTTCGTGACGGACGACGCGCCCGGCCGGCTGACGGCCTGGTGGGGCACGGACGACAACGCCGACCGGCCCCTCCAGATCGCCACGGTCTCCGCCGCCGACGCGGCGAAGCTGCGCGCGGCGGGCCGCGTCGACATGACCGGCACGCGTGACACGCCGTACGTGTACGACCTGGCGCGGGGGTATCCCGGCGGGATTCCCGACCGGGACCTGACCTACGCGCCCGGCAGGGGCGACCTCGCCGAGGTGCGCGCCCGGTACCACGCTCCGGTGCCGGCGAGCGGCGGCGGGTTCCGGTACTCGATCACCGACACCTTCCCGGTCGGCCTCGGCTTCAAGGAGCGGATCGGCTTTCCCGCTGAACGGACCGAGTACGTCTCGACCGGCCCCGGCCAGCTCTGGCACGAGTCCGTGGACCTGGCCGGAGGGGCGCTGGAGCAGCGCGGCGGCCCGGTCCGCTACGAGGGCGGCACGCGCCCGGTGCTGAACTGGTTCAGACCCGTGTGGCACCCGTGGCTCGGCACCGGACTGGCCTGGGGCCAGGAGCGGTCGGGCGACCGGCTCCAGTTCAACGTGCCCGGCTTCGGCGACTCGGGCCCCGACCACACGGGCTCCGGCGACGTCTACAGCGCGGACAGCGGCCTGTCGCAGACCACCGCGGTGTACCTGGACGGCGAGCCGGTCGACCGTACGACCGGCCCCACGGCCTTCGTGCAGGACGCCCCGGCCGACGAGCGCACGTACCGGCTCGTCACGGACACCGCGCTGGACGCGGACCGCTGGGGGCGGGGGACGGAGGGGCACGCCGAGTGGACGTTCCGCTCGGCGGCGACGCCCGACGACGGCTGGACCCGGCTGCCGCTGATCAACCTCTCCTTCGACCTCCCCACCGACCTCGCGGGCGAGGTGCGCGGCGGGAAGAAGGTGCGCGTCGGGATCGGGGCGCGGTACGTGCCCGGCGCGACGGGCACCGGGACGATCGGCGGCGGGGCGCTGGAGGTCTCCTACGACGACGGGAGGACCTGGCGGGACGTCCCCCTCGGCGCCGCCGACGGCGCGTCCTGGCGGGGGACGCTGAGCGTGCCGCGCGGCGCCGCGTCCGTGTCGCTGCGGGCGTCGGCGCACGACGACCGGGGCGGGTCGGTCACGCAGGAGATCGTGCGGGCCGCGGGCGTGCGCTGACACGCGGACGGCGCCGCACCCCTGGGACGGGGAGGCGGCGCCGTCGTGTCTCTCTGACCGTCAGACCAGCCAGCCGACGAAGTGGACGAGGCCGGCGAGGATGTCGGTGAGAAGGTTCATGTTCGTGCAGCTCCTTGCGCTTTTACATGTGTTGGGACCAGCGCAACTACGGTCTGCAGCCCGTCGCTTGCGCACCGTAAGTATCTCCGGCCGCGTGGGCACCGTGCGATCTCATGAGCGACGATCACCTGTTCCAGGGAACAACTGCTCCCCTGTTCGAAGGCGGGCCACCCCCAGATCGGCCAAGTCCTGTGGCCGCAGTCGCAGTTGGGAAGCCGTCCGTGCCACCTCCCGCGGCGGGCGTTTGAGGATCGCCGCCGCGAGTTCCGGCGCGATGACGGAGAAGTAGCCGTCCGGCGTGACCCAGGTGCTGCCGGGCGCGGCCAGTGCCAGGGCGCCGCCCGAGCCGCCCTCGCCGATCACCAGCGTGGTCACCGGCACCCGCGCCGAGGCCACCGCGGCGAAGAGGTCGGCGATCGCGGGTCCCGCCCCCTGCCGCTCCGCCTCGGCGTCGCCCGCCGCGCCCGGGGTGTCCACCAGGGTCAGCACCGGGATGCCGAGCCGGTCCGCGAGGCGGATCAGCCGGGCGGCGGTGCGGTACCCGGCGGGCCGGGTCGCCGTCCCGGTCTGGGCGGCGTAGGCCACCGTCCGCCCCGCGTGCTCGCCGAAGCCGCACAGCATCCCGTCGGGGTCCGTGCCGCCCGAGCGGTCGCCGGACAGGGCGACGCGGTCGGTGAAGTAGGCGTCCAGATAGGCCCCGGCGCGGGGCCGTCCGGGCGCGCGGGCCCGCAGGACCGCGTCCCAGCCGGTGGCCGGGAGGTCCGTCGCCCCCAGCGGCTCGGGCACCGGCGCCGGAGCCTCGGACGGCGCCGTCAGCAGCCGCAGCCAGCGCCCCAGAGCCGCCCGCAGCTCCCCGGGGGGTACGACGGCGTCCGCGCTGCCCGCCGCCACCTGCGCCTCGGCCGTGTACGCCGCCGGGTCGGCGTCCGCCGGCCGGACCCGGGAACCGGCGAAGCCGACCTGGGCGCCGGGCAGGACGAGGACCACGTCGGCGCCCGCGCCCAGCGTCGCCCACCCGCCCCCGGTGGTCGGGTCCCGCAGGACGGCGACCTGCGCGAGGCCCGCCTGACGGGTGAGCGCCGACTGCCGTGCCACGCGGTGGAGCTGCGTCAGCGCGAGCATCCCCTCCTGCATCCGGCTGCCCCCGGTGGCGACGAGCGGCACGACCGGCAGCCGGTGCTCCCGCGCGTACGTGTACGCCGCCACCAGCCGGTCGCCCGCGCGCCGGCCCAGCGAGCCGCCGAGGAAGCCGAACTCGAAGGCGAGGAGCACGGCCCGGGTGCCCGCCACGCTCCCGGTCCCGCAGACGACGGACTCCTCCTCGCCGGTGCGCGCGGCGGCGCGGGCGAGCGAGGCGTCGTGGCCGGGCCAGCCCAGCGGGCCGTCCGGCTCCGACTCGTCCCCGGGCGGCGGGAGTTCGGTGAAGTCGTCGGTGAGCAGCGCGAGGAAGGCGCGCGCCGGCAGCCGCTCAGCCATGGCTCAGCGCCCGCTTCATGACCTTCCCCATGTCGTTGCGGGGCAGGGCGTCGAGATACCGGACCGTGCGGGGCCGCTTGTGCGGGGCGAGCCGGCCCGCCACGTGCCCGGCCAGCTCCTCCAGGGGCGGCGGGGCCTGCGGATCGGCCGGCACGACCCAGGCGACGATCCGCTCGCCCAGGTCCGCGTCCGGCTCCCCGGTGACCGCGGCCTCCCGCACGCCGGGGTGCTCCAGCAGGGCGTTCTCGATCTCACCGGCCCCGATCTTGTAGCCGCCGCTCTTGATCAGGTCGGTGGCCTTGCGGCCGACGATGCGGACGTGGCCGTCCGGGTCGCGCACCGCCATGTCGCCGGTGCGGAAGAACCCGTCCCCGGTGAAGGCGGCGGCGGTGGCGTCGGGCCGGTTGAGGTACTCCGTGAAGAGGTTGGCGCCGCGCACCTGGATCTCGCCGACGGTATGGCCGTCGTACGCGGTGATCTCCGTGCCGTCCTCCTCCACGAGCCGCAGCTCGACGCCCGGCAGCGGCACGCCCACGGTCCCGGCGCGCGGCTCGCCGTCGGCGCGCTCGCCCGGCCGGGGGTCCGGGGGTGTCCACCGGGACGAGCACAGCATGAGGGTCTCCGTCATGCCGTACCGCTCGACCACGCGCCGGCCGGTCGCCGCGGTGATCCGCTCGTGGTCGTGCACGGGCAGCGCGGCCGACCCGGACACCAGCAGCCGTGCTCCCGCGAGCGCCTTGGCCAGCTCCGCGTCGTCGGGCAGGGCCTCGGCGATGCGGTGGTACATCGTCGGCACCCCGAACAGCATGGTCGCGCCGTCGTTCAGCTCCCGCGCCACGCCCTCGGTGCCGAACCGGCCGAGGTGGCGCACCGAACCGCCGCGCCGCAGCGGGCCGAGGACGCCGAGCACCAGCCCGTGCACGTGGAACAGCGGCAGCCCGTGCACCAGCACGTCGTCGCCGGTCCACCGCCAGGCGTCGGCCAGCGCGTCCAGGGTGGAGGCGAGCGCCCGCCGGGGGAGGACGGCGCCCTTGGGCGGGCCGGTGGTGCCGGAGGTGTAGACGATCAGCGCGGGGTCCTCCGGCCCGCCGCCGTCCACGAGGAGGGGGCCCGCGGCGCGCACGTCGACGTCCACCCGGGGCAGCCCGGCCACCGGCTCGGGCAGCTCGTCGCCCGGCGCCGCCAGCACCAGGGCCGGGGCGCTGTCGGACAGGATGTGCTCCAGTTCCTTCCCGCCCGACTTGGGGTTGAGCGGCACGGCGGCGCTGCCGGCGAGCAGCGTGCCCACCACGGCGACGGCCGTCTCCGGTTCCGGTGTCGCCCACACGGCCACCCGTCCGGCCCCGCGCACCCGCTCACCGACGGCCCCGGCCGCCGCGGCCAGCTCCGCGTAGCCGAGGGAGCGTGCACCGAACCGGAGGGCGGGCCGGCCGTCCGGTGCGTCGGTCAGGGCGGGGAAGAGGGAGGACACGGGGACTCCTGGGGGCCGGGGGCGGCGGACACCCCGTTCCTACCCCGGCCCCGGCGCGATCCGACGCCGGGACGGATTGACGCGGGTCACTTCGACGCGGGTCACGTCGACGCCGGTCACTACGAAGCCGGTCACGTCGAGACCGGTCGCCGCCGGGCCGTCGCCGGCCGCTTCCGTCGGCGCGTCGCCGTCCGCGGCGCCCGGTGCGGCGCCGGGGCGCGGGCGCCGTCAGGCCGGACGGCCGTCGACCGCCGTCCGCTGGAGCAGGCCCCAGGTGAACTCCGCGACCACCTCGTGCGGCGCCCCCGCCGCGTCCGGCGCGGTGAAGGCCAGGCCCCACCGGGTGGGCGCCGAGCCCTGGAGCGGGCGGGCCGGTGCGAAGGCGCGGGCGGCCTCGTCGACCGTGCAGGACCACGGCGTCAGGTCGTCCAGCGTGCGCAGCCCCGGGGTGGCGGCGCCGGGGGCCCGCACCAGCCACTCGTTCCAGACCGCGCCCCCGTCGCCGACGAGCACCTCGAAGCGCAGATCCGGCCAGAGCGGGAGCCGCCACTGCCGGGCCTCGCACTCCAGGTCGCCGACCCGGCGCGGGACGGCCGACTCGGGCTCGCCCAGGACCGAGCGGTAGCGGGAGGCGGCCGAGCGGGAGCGCGCGGCGCGGACCATGGCCTGCCAGCGCCGGTTGGCCTCCCTCATGTCCGCGGCGGACGCGTCCAGTTCGCGGCGCGCGTCCTCGACCAGGCCCGGCTGGTGGTCGGCCATGCGGCGCAGCAGCACGAGCTGGAAGTCGAGCGGCGTGAACGGGCCGGCGGAGCGCTTCGCGGAGGGCATGCGTCCATCGTCGCGCAGCCCGACGGACCGGGCGCGCGGCCATTGCCCCGGCAAACACGGTGTGAGTAGCCTATGTTCGCCATTCCGATCGCCTGTTGATATCTCGAACACCGGCTGTTGCGACCGCAGGCGCCGACACATCAAGGGAGGGGGCGGACATGGGCCGTCTCGTACCAGCCGTGACCCGGGCTCTCGACATACTGGAGCTCTTCCTCGACGGGGACGGCACGCTCTCCGCGCCCGACATCGTGCGCCGGCTCCAACTGCCGCGCACCACCGTCCACGAGCTGGTCACCACGCTCGCCGCCCGCAAGTACATCGCCCCCGTGCCCGGCCGGCCCGGACGGTACCGGCTGGGGGTGCGCCCGTACCAGCTCGGCGCCCGCTACGCCGAGCACCTCGACCTCGCCGCCGAGGGCCAGCAGGTCGCCCGGGCCGTCGCCGAGACCTGCGACGAGACAGTGCACGTGGCGATCCTGGAGGACACCGACGTCATCTACATCGCCAAGGTCGACTCCACGCACGCGGTGCGGATGGTCTCGGCGGCCGGCCGCAGGCTGCCCGCCCACTGCACCTCCGTCGGCAAGATGCTGCTCGCCTCCCTCCCCGAGCCGGAACTCGCCGCCCGCTTCCCCGACGGCACCGAGCTGGCCGCGATGACGCCGAACAGCATCACCGACCCCGCCGCCCTGCGCGCGGCCCTCGCAGGGATCCGCGAGCGGGGCGTCGCCGTGGAGAACCGCGAGTCCAACCCGGACGTCTCCTGCGTCGCCGCCCCCGTCCGGGACCGCACCGGGCGCGTCGTCGCCGCGCTGTCGGTCTCCGTGCCCATGATCCGCTGGAGCGAGGAGCGCCGCGCCGAGCTGGAGCGGCTCGCCGTCGAGGGCGCCGCCGACCTGTCCGAGCGCCTCGGTCACCGGAGCGCGGCATGACGTACGAGGTCGCGGTGCGCGCCGAGGCGGCCCTCGGCGAGGGGCCGACCTGGGACGCGGAGGCCGGCCGGCTGATCTGGGTGGACATCCTGGGCTGCCGCGTGCACACCTACGACCCCGCCTCCGGGCGGCGGACGGTGCGCACGACCGAGCAGCACGTGGGCGCGGCCAAGCCCCGGGCCGGCGGCGGGCTCGTCCTCCACCTGCGTGACGGGGTCTGCCTGCTCGACCCCGACGGGACCTGCCGCCCGCTGCACCGCGACCCCGTCCCCGGTCGCCGGGCCAACGACGCCGCCGTCGCCCCCGACGGCAGCCTGTGGGCCGGCACCATGCGCTACGACGAGGCCCCCGGCGGCGGCACGCTCACCCGGCTCACGGGCGACGGCACCGCGACGACCGTCCTGGACGACGTGGCGGTCAGCAACGGCACCGGCTGGAGCCCCGACGGGCGCCTGATGTACTACGTCGACTCGCCGACCCGCCGCGTCGACGTCTTCGACCACGAGGGCGGACGCGTCACCGGTCGGCGCCCGTTCGCCGTGGTGGAGGACGGCGCGGGCTTCCCCGACGGGCTCACCGTGGACGCCGACGGCTGCGTGTGGGTGGCGCTGTGGGGCGGCGCGGCGGTGCGCCGGTACACGCCGGACGGCACCCCGGACCGCACCGTCCGGCTGCCCGTCCCGCTCGTCACGGCCTGCGCGTTCGGCGGCGCCGGCCTGAGCGACCTCTACGTCACCACGGCCCGCACCGGTCAGGCCGCCCCGCACCCGCTCGCCGGGTCGGTGCTGGTCCTGCCGGACGCGGGCACCGGACTGCGGCAGCCGGCGTTCCGGGGCTGACCGGTGCGGGGCCGGCCGGGCGCTCAGATCCCGGTGCGGTCCAGGGCGCGCAGGGCCTGCCGCTCGTACGCCGTCAGCGCGGGCCCGGCCGCCGGGGGAAGCGGGGGCCCGGCCAGCGTGGCCAGCAGGGCCCCCGGGCGCAGGACGCGCGCCGGGCCCGCGAGCAGGCTCGTCACGTCCCACAGGGCGGCGGCCGCCGGATACGAACCGGCCGCCGTCCTCGTCAGGCGCCGCGTGTACGCGGAGACGAGACGGTCCGCCGCCCCCGGCGTCCCGCCCCGCGTCCCCGGGTACCTCATGTCCTGTCCGACCGCCACGGCCCAGGCCGTGTCGACCGGGCGGGCCGCCCTCCGCTGCACCCGGCGGGCGAGGCCGGGCGCGGCGAGACCGGCCCGCCGCACCTCGTCCGCGAGCACCCGCGCGCCCAGCGCCGCCACCGACATGCCCTGCCCGTAGGCCGGGTTGAAGGTGGCCAGCGCGTCGCCGAGCACGACGAACCCCTCCGGCCAGTTCCGGGCCTTCTCCGCGTAACGGCGCACATTGCTGGTGCTGCGGCTGACGTGCACGCCGGTGAGCGGTTCGGCGCCCGAGATCAGCCGGCCCACGATCGGGTCGCGCAGCTCCAGCGTGTACCGCAGGAAGCCCTCCGGGTCGGCCGGCGGCTCACCGCCCCGGGTGCCGCCCAGGCTGACCAGCCAGCGGCCGCCCTCGATGGGCAGCACCATGCCGCTGCGCCCCGGCCGGGAGGCGTACGGGTCGGCGTGCACGACGGTCAGCGGGAACCGCTCGGCCCCCTCGGGCACGCGGTAGATCCGGGTGGCGTTGACCAGACCGGAGTCCACGGTCCGGGTACGGACGCCGGTCACCCCCAGGGCGTCCAGCCAGGTCGGCGCGCGAGAGCCGCGCCCGCTCGCGTCGACCACGAGATCGGCGTCGAGCACGCTGTCCCCGGCCCGCCCGGCCGTGGTGACGCGGACGCCCGTGACCCGCCGCGAACCGCCCGTCAGCTCCTGGGCGCCGGCCGTGTGGATCCGGATCCCGCCGCGTTCGAGGACGGCCTCGCGCAGCACCCAGTCCAGCAGCGCCCGGCTGCACGTGATCATGCCGGGTCCCTGGTGGCGGAAGCGCCGCTGCCAGCCGTCCGGCGTGAGCGACAGCATCCCCGAGCCGAGGGGTATCTCGTGCGCCCCGGCGGCGAGCAGCCGCTCGCGCAGGCCGGCGCCCGGCAGCAGGTCCTCCATGGCGGCCAGGCCCCCGGCCAGCAGCAGATGCGCGTGCCGCCCCTGCGGCAGGCCCCGCCGGTGCTCCGGCCCGTCCGGCAGCTCGTCTCGCTCCAGCACGACCACCTCGTCCGCGGCGGTGGACAACGCCGCGGCGGCCAGCAGGCCGGCCAGCCCGGCACCGACGACGACAGCTCTACGGGACATGGGTCTCCTCCGGTTCGGCCTGGCTGCGCCCGACCCCCGCCCGTTCCACGGCTGTTCAGCCGTGGGTCCAGCCGTGGGCGGACCTCACCGTACCTTCACGCGCGCCGTCGGCCACCGGTCGGGCGGCCAGCGTCCGGGCCAGCTCCACGAGCGCGCCCGGACCGGAGACCTCCGTGGCGTGGAGCCGGTACGTGCTCGGCCGGTCCAGCGGCGCCAGGCCCGCGGCGGCGCGGCGCGCGGCGTCGGCGAGCATCGCCGCCTCCGCGGCCAGCCGGGCCTGGTGGGCCGTGCGGCCCGCGCGCAGGGCCTCGTCCCGCGTCCGCTCGCGCACCCGGTCGTCGAAGTACGGGGCCAGCGCCAGCAGCGCGTCGTGGATGGACACCTCGCGCCACTGGAGCCGCGCGCGGGGAAGCTGCCACCAGGACGCGGGCGGCTTCGGCGCGGTGGACACGAACCGCAGCAGCGCCCACAGCGGGCCGAGCCCGCGGTAGTCGGCCAGTCCGCGCCACTGCGCCACGACCGCAGGCAGCAGCCGCGGCAGCACGAAACCGGCGGAGCAGGTCAGCGCGCCGAGCGAGGCCATGGGCGGGGCCAGCGTCGTGGACAGGAAGTCCAGGTCGTGCCCCAGCCAACGGGCCACGACCGCCGTGTACTTGGCGAGCTGGAAGCCCACCACGTCCAGCAGGCTGCCGGCCAGGATCAGCCGCAGCCCGGTCCGCAGCAGCCCGTCCACCTCGCGCAGCCACCGCACGCACACGGCGCACATCACCAGCGTCGCGGCGCTGTGCCCGAGCAGGTACAGCAGGATCATCTCGCGCATGAACGGGGTGCCGGCGTAGTACGTGTCCAGGTCGGTGAGGCGTTCCGTGTGCGCGTCGGCCAGCACGAACAGCACGACCAGGGCGACGATCAGCAGCGCGTAGGCGGCCATGCTGCGCAGCACCAGGCGCCGGACCCGCGCCCGCGGGCCGCCCCGCCAGTTGACCAGCAGGACGAGCAGCGAGCAGCTGTACGCCGACAGCATCCCGTACGTCAGGGGGGCACCGAAGTTCGGTACGCCCGTGAGGTCGTTGACGGCGGCCAGGGTCAGCGGGGCCGCGCAGACCAGGACCGCGGAGCCGAGGAGGATCGCCGCGCAGGTCGACAGGGCCAGCGGGCCGCGCACCGGGCCGCGCGGCCGGCCGAGCAGCACCAGGCTGGACAGCCCGAAGACGCCGGCCGCCAGGTACACGACGAGACTCATGCCGGTGAACTCCGTTCGCTCGGCGCCCGGTTCACGGCCGCCCGGTTCATGCGCGGCCCGTCAGGGCCGCCGGGTCGCGCTCCCGGGCGGCGGCGAGGGGACCGGCCGCGGCCAGGGCGTCGGCGACGCGCCCGAGCGCTTCCGGTCCGGGCAGCCGGTCCGGCAGCCGTCGCGGCGTGCCGGGGCGGGGTCCGCCGTACGTGCCGCCCGGGGCGGTGTCCCGGAGTTCCGCGTCCCGCGCCGCCGGGACGACGACCGCCGCCCACGCCCGGGCCTCCGCCCGCTCCGCGTCGTCGCCGGCCCGCAGCGCGGCCTCGCGCACCCGGTCGTACAGGGCGCCGTCGAGGTACGGGGCGAGATGGCTGAGCGCGTTGTGGATGCTGGTCTGGCGCCACATCAGCCGGGTGGCGGGGGTGGCGAGCCGGGGCCGGGGCAGCCGCAGGGCGCGCCGGGTCAGCACCTCGTCGAGCACCCGCTCCAGCGGCGCCAGCCGCGCGTACGCCCGCGCGGCCCGCCGCCACTCGACGGCCCACGGGGCGAGCAGCGGGATCAGCATCCCGGCGACCGTCAGCAGCGCGCTCACCGCGGCCGCCGCCGGGGAGACACCGGTGACCAGCACCGGCCAGTCCCGCCCGCTCCAGCGGGCGGCCACGGCGGCCAGCCTGGAGACGCTGTACCCGGCGTTGCACAGCGCGCCGGCCCCCAGGACCGCCAGTCCCACCCGCAGGGCCCCGCGCACCTGCCGGGCCCAGCGCAGCGCCGACACCGCGGTGACCGTGGCCGCCGTGAGGTGCGCGGCCAGGTACAGCACGATCATCTGGCCGATGAACGGCGTCGTCGCGTAGTAGGTGTCCAGGTCCGTCCGGCGCTCCACGGGCGCGTCGCCCAGCGCGAAGGTCACCGCGATGCCGAGGACGACGAGCGTGTACGCGAGGACCCAGCGGCGGACGACGGAACGCACCCGCGGCCCGCCGCGCCACTGGACGATCAGCACCTGTGCGGCGGCGCTGTACGCCGTGATGGACGCGTACGTCAGCGGCGCCGCCAGGTTGGGGACGCCGCTGAGCCGGTTCACGGCCCCCACGGTCGGCGGGGCGCCGAGCAGGAAGCAGAGTCCGGCCAGGCCCAGCACCGCGCACAGGGAGCGCAGATAGGGGTCGCGCCGGTGACGTACCAGGTCGGGCGCCCGGGCCGCCAGACCGAGCCACAGCACGGCGCAGCTCAGGTAGTGGGCGAGGCCGTTCACCGGTGCGGCCCGCGGTAGTTGAGCGCGGCCCCGATGCGTCCGGCCAGACCCTCGGCGTCCTCGTCCCGCGCCGCGTACACGGAGTCCCGGGGGGCCTCCAGCCAGTCGCGCAGCCGGCGGCCCATCAGCATCCCGAAACGGTCGGCCTCCTGCTCCTCGGCCAGGCTGAAGTCGCTGCGCGCGGCGACGGGACGCGGCCGGGGCTGCCCCGCCGGAGCCGGTCCGGCGTCCTCGTCCCGGCCGCGCCGGTGCATGTGCCACACCTCGTGGCACAGGATCACGATCTGGTGCCACACGGCGGCCCGCCGGTCCACCACCACCACGTCGTGCGTCTCGGCCTCCAGCCACAGGCCGCTCGCGGTGTGCGGCGGGAAGGTCTCCCGGCGGACCACGATCTCGCGGCCCCGCCAGGCGGCCACGGACGCGACGAGCGCATCGAACAGGGCCTCGGGGTCCGCGGGTACCGGCACCCGGATCGGGTCGATGAGCGCGTCGGCGAGGCGACGCATCTGCCTGCTCGTGCGCACCGTTCTCCTCTCGGTTCCGCTCCCGGGGGTGCCGCGCGGTTCACCGTGCAATATGCCAAGGATCCGGGCCGCTCAGCCACCTCCGGCCCGGCCGGGGCCGTGCGGAGTCAGGACGGCCCCGGGGAGGCGACCGGTTCCACCGGGACCCCTCCGGCCGCGCCGCCCAGCAGGGTGAGCCGCACCGTCCCGGGTCCCGCCGGGCCGGCGCCGGAAAGCACCGCGAGGGCCAGGGTGTTGACGGCGGCACGCGTGCGCAGGATGCCGTTCGGCAGCACGAGGGTGCGCTGGGTGCCCTCCTCGCCGCCCACGTACTCGCCCATGTTCCATCCGTTCAGGAAGACCTGGACGCGGTAGTCGCGGGACGGGTCGTCGTCCAGGGTCAGCCCCACCGAGGCGTCGGTCTCCGGGGGCACGTCCAGCCGGAACGTGGTCCGGTACCAGGTCACGCCCTGCCGCCGGTCCGCGCGCGGCAACGACACGGGCTCCCAGCCGCCGTCGTCGTACCCGGGCAGGTGCCAGCCCTCGCGCTCCCCGTACAGCCCGCCGTTGTTCAGCGGCCCGCGCACGGGGTCGGGTGCCGCCGCGCCCAGCAACCGCCAGCGCACCGGCGGCGCGGCTCCCTCGAAGGCGACCGACGTGAGCCCGCGGGCGGCGCGGATGTCGTCCTGGTCGTGCTGGGTGCGCCGGACCAGGACGGACAGCACCCCGGAGCGGGGCCGCCCGTCGCGCCGCCGCTCGCCGAGCCGCTCCCGCAGGGCACTCGGCAGCCGGAACCGGGCCGTCGCCGTCCACGTGCCCCCGGCCTCGCCGGGCTCGGCACGGTGCGTGCCCAGCGGCTCCCCGTCCAGCCAGGCCATGAGCATGCCCCGCGCGCCCGTGCCGTAGGAGAGGGAGACGGACTCCAGGCCGTCGGCGCCGGTGAGCCGGCCCCGGTACCAGACGTCGCCGTAGTGGAAGCCGTAGTCGTCGGCGAACAGCACCGGCTGTCCCTCGGGCACGGGCGTCGTGCTGTGCGACGCCGTGCGGTCGGCGGCCGTCCACCCCGAGTCGTCGAAACCGGGCTCGGCCTCCGGGTTCTCCTCCCGGCGCCGCCAGTCGCCGAGCGCGGGCAGCACCGGTTCGCTCACGCCGGGCAGCGGGTCCCGGGACCGCAGGCTGTGCGCCCGGCTGACACGGGTGGCGACGGCGCGGCCGTTCCAGGTCACCCCGGTGACGCCGCGCGGCGCCCACACCTCCAGCCCGTACGCGTCCACCGTGTCCCCGGTCAGCCGCACCGTGTCGCCGTCCAGGGCGGCGGTGCGCAGCAGTGCCGGGCCGTACACGAGGCCCTTGCCGGTCGGCGTCTCGTACGGCCACAGCCGCAGGGACAGGGCGTCGTCGGCGAAGAGCAGCAGCAGGGTGCGGTCGGAGTCGGCGCTGCGCACCCGCACCCGGGTCAGCCCGTGCGTGCCGAGCGGCGCCGTCACGTGCAGCCCGCCCTTGTCGTACGCCCAGGCGGCCTCCTCGTCCAGCCGCGTGGGCCACGGCTCGTCGGGGAAGTCGAGCACGACGTGCGCCATCTCGCCGGTGCGGCCGGTGAAGACGGCGATGTCGAGCCGTCCCGCGCTCATGGTCAGCATGGGCTGCACGGTGGCGTAGGCCAGTTTCCGGCCCGCGCCCAGGTCGAGCCCGGCCGCGAGCAGCCGGGCGTCCCGCGCGGGCACGGTGACCGTCGCGTCGGTGCCGTCCAGCGGCAGCGTGGACGTCACGTCCTCGGCGGAGTCGTTGCTCACGACGTACACGTGGGCGCCGGTGTCCGGGTTGGCCAGGTGCCGCACCTGGAGCCGGGCGTCGCCCGCCCGCACCCCGGGTGCCTCCTCCAGCCGCGACAAGTCCGCGACGTGGCGCAGGAGATGACCGATCTGGTGGAGCGGGGCCAGGTTCTCCGTGGGCCTGCGCGCCTCGTCGATCGCCGCCGCCGGGTCGTAGGTGGGCGCGGGCGCCGACGGCGCGGCCAGCCAGCCCCACGAGGTGCCGCCGAACACGGGGACGGCGTCGTGCAGCGTGACCCCCCGGGCGAGGTCGGCCAGATGCGCGCGCCGCGCCCCGGCGGCGTCCGCGCCGCGGTGCGCTTCACCGAGGAGCACCGGGCCGTCGTCGTGCAGGAGCGGTACGTCGATGCCGTCGGCGCGGACCGTGCGGTGCAGGCGGGCCAGGTGGGCGCGGTCGGGGGCGTCGAGCCGGTAGAGCAGGACCGTGCCGGTGCCCCGCGTGTACTGGTGCCGGGCGGCGACGG
Source organism: Streptomyces sp. NPDC018947 (assembly GCF_044390505.1). Lineage (NCBI taxonomy): Bacteria > Bacillati > Actinomycetota > Actinomycetes > Kitasatosporales > Streptomycetaceae > Streptomyces > Streptomyces sp. NPDC018947. The sequence continues at coordinate 635,339 of NZ_JBIRZD010000001.1, read as the reverse complement.
CGTCGACGCGGCCCAGCCACTCGTCGGCGTGCCGCAGATACGCCGGGTCGGCGGACCCGGGCCGGCCCCCGGTCGCCGCGAGCCAGCCCGGCAGGCCGCCGCCGTCGACGTCGGCGCCGATGTACGGGCCGGGGCGCAGGACGACGTACAGACCGGTCTCGGCGGCCGTGCGCAGGAACAGGTCCAGATCGCGGACGCCGGTGAAGTCGTACCGGCCGGGGGCGGGGGAGTGTTGGTTCCAGGCGACGCGCACGGTGACCGCGTTGCAGCCGGACGCCCGCATCTTCTCCAGCACGTCCCGCCACAGGGACGGGCTCGGCAGCCGGAAGGGCTGCAGCTCGCCGGCCCACAGCGCGAGGCGTCTGCCGTCCACCAGCAGGGAGTGCCGGTCGAGGGCGACCCGGTGGCGCGCCCCGTCGGCGGCGGGCGGCCCGGGCGGCGGACCGGTGGGTACGAGGCCGGGCGCGCCGGAGGCCGGCACCGCCCCGCCGCTCACGCTGCCGCCGAGGGCGAGACCGAGGACGGTGGTGCCCGCGAGGGCGCTGAATACTCGTCTGCTGAGCTCCAAGGGAGCCTCTCCTGTTGCCTGTACCGCTGGTGCCGGTGGATCCGCCGGTCACCCGTGCCGGGGGTCATTGTCCACAATGGACGCATGAGGATCTCGGCACGGGCTGACTACGCGGTACGGGCGGTCCTGGAACTCGCCGTCCGGCAGGGCGACAGCCCGGTGAAGGCGGAGACGCTCGCGGCCGCGCAGGACATCCCGCGCAAGTTCCTGGAGGGGATCCTCACCGACCTGCGGCGGGGCGGCGTCGTGGAGAGCCGGCGCGGCGGGGGCGGCGGGTACCGGCTGGCGCGGGAGGCGTCGCGGATCACGGTCGCGGACGTCATCCGCGCGGTGGACGGCCCGATCGTCTCGGTGCGCGGCGAGCGGCCCACCGGCCTCGTCTACACGGGCACCGCGGGCCCCCTGCTGCCCCTGTGGGTGGCGCTGCGCGCCAATGTCCGCCGGATCCTGGAGGGCGTGACCGTGGCGGACCTGGCGGCGGACGCGCTGCCGGACCCGGTCCGCAGGCTCGCGGCGGAACCGGCGGCGTGGGAGAACCCGTGACCGGCCGCCGCGCCCCGGACGGCTACCGGTCCGGCCGGCACAGCAGCGGCTTGTCCAGTTCGGCGCAGGGGCGGTGGCCCTTGGCGCGGACGATGTCCTTGCCGACCTCGTCGGCGAGGTAGCGCAGGAAGCCCGCGGCGATCGAGTCCGCCGGCGGCTCGCCGTAGGTGTAGGCGATCTCGGTCTGCCGGGCGCGGGGCCGGGCGGCGCCGGGTACGGGGAGCGTCCGCCCCGAATTCACCGGGGCGTCACGCGGGGCACGGGGTGTTTCCCGCCGGTTCGCCGCGGGGCGGGGTCCCGGGACCTGCCGGGGCCCCGCCCCCGGGCGGCGGGGCCGGAGGCGGTCTACGAACCGACCCTGCGCTTGTTCCACACGTCGAAGCCGACCGCCGCCAGCAGCACCAGGCCCTTGATGACCTGCTGCCAGTCGGAGCCGATGCCGACGAGGTTCATGCCGTTGTTCAGCACGCCCAGCACCAGACCGCCGATGATCGCGCCCAGCACCGTGCCCACGCCGCCGCTCATCGAGGCGCCGCCGATGAACGAGGCGGCGATGGCCTCCAGTTCGAAGTTGAGGCCGGCCTTGGGCGAGGCCGCGTTGAGGCGGGTGGCGAAGACCAGCCCCGCCAGGGCCGCGAGCATGCCCATGTTGAGGAAGACCAGGAAGGTGACCTTCTTGTCCCTCACGCCGGACAGCTTGGCCGCGGGCAGGTTGCCGCCGATGGCGTAGATGTGGCGGCCGATGATCGCGTTGCGCATGACGTAGCCGAAGCCGACCAGCAGGACGCCCAGGACCAGCAGCACGATCGGGGCGCCCTTGTAGGAGGCGAGCAGCAGGGTCACGACGAGGATCGCGGCGACCAGCGCGACCAGCTTCAGCGCGAACAGCTTGGCGGGCGGCACCTCCAGCGAGAACTCCCGCTGCCGCTTGCGGTCCCGCGCCTCCTGGAGCACCACGCACACGATCAGCGCGAGCCCGAGCAGCAGGGTGAGGTTGTGGTAGTTGGTCTCGGGGCCGACCTCCGGGAGGAAGCCGGTGGAGACCTTCAGCAGGCCGTCCGGGAACGGGCCGAGGGTCTGGCCCTCCAAGAAGATCTCCGTCAGACCGCGGAAGATCAGCATGCCGGCCAGGGTCACGATGAACGACGGTATGCCGCCGTACGCGATGAAGAACCCCTGGACGGCTCCCGCGACCGCGCCCATCGCGAGGCACAGGACCACCGCGAGCGGCCAGGGCACGTCGTGCTTCACCATGAACACGGCGGCCATCGAGCCGATGAACGCCGTCAGGGAGCCCACCGACAGGTCGATGTGGCCCGCGATGATGACCATCATCATCCCGATCGCGAGGATCAGGATGTAGCTGTTCTGCACCACCAGGTTGGACACGTTGCGCGGCAGCAGCAGGTCTCCGCCGGTCCACACGGCGAACAGCGCCACGATCAGGCCGAGCGCGAACAGCATGCCGTACTGGCGCATGTTGCGGCGCATGCCGTCGAGCATCAGCCGCAGCAGGCCGCCCCCGCCGGCCGGAGCGCCCTTGCCCGTCGGTGCGGAGGCCGGGGTCTTGGCGGTCACGTCCGTGCTCATCGGGTTACCTCTTTGTCCTTCGTCATCTGGCGCATCAGCGCTTCCTGCGACGCCTCGGCCCGCGAGAACTCACCCGTCAGCCGCCCCGCGGCCATCGTGTAGATGCGGTCGCACATGCCGAGCAGCTCCGGCAGTTCGGAGGAGATGAAGACGACCGCCTTGCCCTGGGCGGCAAGCCGGTCGATGACCGTGTAGATCTCGTACTTGGCGCCGACGTCGATGCCCCGCGTGGGCTCGTCCAGGATCAGCACCTCGGGGCCCGCGAAGATCCACTTGCTGAGGACGACCTTCTGCTGGTTGCCGCCGGACAGCTTGCCCACCGGCTCGAAGACGGTCGGCGCCTTGATGTTCATGGACGTGCGGAAGCCCTCGGCGACCTGCCGCTCCCCGTGCTCGTCGACCAGGCCCCGCCGGGCGACCTTGGCCAGCGCGGTCAGCGAGATGTTCCGGCCCACCGTGTCGATGAGGTTGAGGCCGTACTGCTTGCGGTCCTCGGTGACGTACGCGATGCCGTGCCCGACCGCCTCCGGGACGGACCTGGTGCGGACCTCCCTGCCGTCCCTGAGGACCGTGCCGGACGCGTACCGGCCGTACGTCCGGCCGAACACGCTCATCGCCAGTTCCGTGCGGCCGGCGCCCATGAGGCCGGCGATGCCGACGATCTCCCCGCGCCGCACCTCGACCGACACGTCGTCCACGACCTTGCGCTGCTGGTCGATGGGGTGGTGCACGGTCCAGTTGCGGATCTCCAGTGCGGGCGCCGCCCCGTCGTCCGGCTGGTGCGGGGTGCGCTGCGGGAAGCGGTTCTCCAGGTCGCGGCCCACCATCCCGGAGATGATCCGGTCCTCGGTGGTCTCCGGCGCCTTCACGTCCAGGGTCTCGATGGAGCGCCCGTCGCGGAGGATGGTGACCGAGTCGGCGACCCGGCGGATCTCGTTCAGCTTGTGGGAGATGATGATCGAGGTGATGCCCTGTTCCTTCAACTGAAGGATCAGGTCGAGGAGTTTGCCGCTGTCCTCGTCGTTGAGCGCCGCCGTCGGCTCGTCGAGGATGAGCAGCTTCACCTTCTTCGACAGCGCCTTGGCGATCTCCACCAACTGCTGCTTGCCCACGCCGATGTCGGCGACGCGGGTCTGGGGGTGCTCGTCCAGACCGACCCGGCGCAGCAGTTCGGTGGCGTGCCGCAGCGTGGCGTTCCAGTCGATCAGCCCGCGCCTGGCGTGCTCGTTGCCGAGGAAGATGTTCTCGGCGAGGGAGAGGTACGGCACCAGGGCCAGCTCCTGGTGGATGATCACGATGCCGTGCTGTTCGCTCGCCCGGATGTCCTTGAACCGGCAGGTCTCCCCCTCGAAGAGGATGTCCCCCTGGTAGCTGCCGTGCGGATGGACGCCGGAGAGCACCTTCATCAAGGTGGACTTCCCCGCGCCGTTCTCGCCGCAGATGGCGTGGACCTCGCCCCGGCCGACGGTCAGGGTGACGTCCGACAGCGCTGTGACACCGGGGAAGGTCTTGACGATCGAGCGCATTTCCAGGACGGGTCCCGCCATGGTCGTGCCTTCCAATCCTTCGGTGGGCCCGGTTACTTGAGGTCGTTCTCGGTGTAGTAGCCGCCGTCGACGAGGACCTGCTTGTAGTTGGCCTTGTCGACGCTGACCGGCTGGAGCAGGTAGGAGGGGACGACCTTGGCACCGTTGTCATAGGACGTGGTGTCGTTGACCTCGGGCTTCTTGTCGTTCAGCACGGCGTCGACCATGTTGGAGGCGATCTTGGCGAGCTGGCGGAGGTCCTTGTAGACGGTCTGCGTCTGCTCGCCCGCGACGATCGACTTCACCGAGGCGACCTCGGCGTCCTGGCCGGTGACGACCGGCATGGGCTTGCCGGCGGAGCCGTAGCCGTCGGACTTCAGGGCGGACAGGATGCCGATGGAGATGCCGTCGTAGGGGGAGAGCACCGCGTCGACCCGGGCGCTGCGGTAGCTGGAGGTCAGCAGGTCGTCCATGCGCTTCTGCGCGGTGCCGCCGTCCCAGCGCAGGGTGGTGACCTGGTTGAGCGCGGTCTGCTTGGAGCGGACGACCAACTGCCCCTTGTCCATGTAGGGCTTGAGCACGTTCATCGCGCCCTGGAAGAAGTACTTGGTGTTGTTGTCGTCGTTGGAGCCGGCGAACAGCTCGATGTTGAACGGCCCCTTCTCGGAGCCGTCCTCGAGGCCGAGCTTCTCGGCGATGTAGCCGCCCTGGAGTTCGCCGACCTTCTCGTTGTCGAACGAGGCGTAGTAGTCGACGTTCTCCGTGCCGAGGATGAGCCGGTCGTAGGAGATGACCGGGATGTCGGCGTCCTTGGCCTGCTGGAGGACGTTGCCCAGGGACTTGTTGTCGATCGCGGCCACGATCAGGGCGTCCACGCCCTGCGTGATCATGTTCTCGATCTGGGAGACCTGCTGGTCGGGGTCGTCCTCGCCGTAGACGAGCTTGGTCCTGTAGCCCTTGGCCTTCAGTTCCTTCTCGACGTTGGCGCCGTCGGCGATCCAGCGCTCCGAGGACTTGGTCGGCATGGCTATGCCGATGGTGGCGCCTTCGCCGCCGCCCTTGTCCTCCTCGCTGCCGCCCTCGCTGTTCTGGCCGCAGGCGGTCAGCGCGAGGGCGAGGGAGGCGGCCGAGGCGACGGCGGCGAGTGCGGCTCTGCGGTTGCGCATGGTCATCATCCTTGAGGTGGGTGCGGGGATCGGTCCGGTGGCGCCAGAACGCTGAGTGGGGGATCGGCCGAGAACAGGTGTGTGGGATTGTGCGCGGTCGTGTCTTCTTTTGTGAAGGGTCTTTCCGGAAGTTATGACGGGATCTCGAACCGGTGGAGCGCGCCCGGCAGCCGTGTGCCGAGGGGGGCCATGTCCCCGTCCGCGCCGTGCCGCGCGAGGAGGTCCAGGGCCAGCCGCCCGCGCCGCACCCGCTCCTTGGCGGTCGCCAGCGTCAGTTCCCGCAGGTGGTGCCCGTACGGATAGATCCCGGGCGCCTTGGAGAGGCCGAACTTCAGATACAGCGGGGCGCCGCGCCGGATCAGCTCGGCGACCTCGTACATCCGGACGTAGCCGCCGAGGTCGTCGGGGGCCTCGATGTAGAGGTCCATGGGCGCGGCCGAAACCCGCCTGATCTCGGTGAGGTGGTCCGGCGTCAGATCGCTGGGCACATTGATCGAGTCGGCGCCGAGCCGCTCGTAGACCGCGTACGAGGCCGGGTTGACGGGGCCCACCAGCGCGGACACCTTGAGGGTGGTGCCGGCGGGCAGGAGGCCGGCCGACCGTGCCCGGTGCAGCGTCCACAGCACACCCTCGTCGGCGACGAGCAGGCAGCGCACCCCCAGCTCCGTCGCCCGCACCGCGTCCTCGACGCATCCGGCGACCGCGTCGTGGCCGCGTGCCCGCAGGCCCGCGCCGCCGGAGTCGGTCCGGGTGGAGCCGCCGATGTCCCAGGTGCCGCGCGGGCCGGTGAACAGGCAGAGTTCGATGCCGCGTTCGGCGGTCGCCTCCACCATCTCGGTGATCTCGGCGTCGGTCAGCATCCACACGCCGCTGCCCTGGCTGATCCGGTGCACCGGCACGTCCAGCCGCGCGGACTCCCTCAGCACTACCGCCAGCGCCTCCGGGCCCTCGCAGGAGGGGATCTCGGTGCGCCAGCGGCCGCCGCCGGGAAAGGAGTGCGGCGACGCGTCGGCCGGGTCGAGGGCGGGTGCGGCCAGCCCGAGGGCGGTGAGTGCCTGCTCACCGGGCCTGCGGGCGGCCGCCGGGGCGGAAGAGTCGGTCACGTGCTGTCCTTCGGTTCGATGCGCCGCTCGGGCGGCCGGTTCGAGATACCGGACACGGTTCGCGACGATGGGTACGGAGAACTGCCGGGGTCGCCGGGTGCGGAGGCCGTCGGGCCGCCCCCACACCGGCGAACGGTTTCAGGGGCGCAGCAGCACCTTGCCGACGGCCGGGTCGCCGGCCCCGGCCAGTTCGACGGCCCGCGCGAAGTCGGCGAGCGGCATCTCGTGCGTCACCAGGGGCAGCGGGTCGAGCAGTCCGGCGGCGAAGACCCGCACGGTGTGCGCCCAGGCGGCCGGCGGAGCCCCGAAGACGGTGTGCACCTCGAGCTGCCGTACGACCAGGTCGGTGGGGTCGAGACCGTCGGCGCCCGGCGCCGGGATGCCCGTCAGCACCAGCCGGCCCCCGCGTCTGAGCAGCGCGGCGGAGGTGCGGGCCGCGTCGGCCGACCCGGCGGTCTCGACGACGACGTCGAAGGTGCCGGGCAGCTCCGGCTCCAGGGCGTCCTTGGTGCCGAAGCGGGTCGCGCCGAACCGCTCGCTCAGCGCCCGGCGGTCGTCGCGCGTGCCGACGACCAGCAGCTCCGCCGGGCAGGCGGCGCGCAGGAACTGCACGGCGAACATGCCGAGCGTGCCGGTGCCGACGACCGCCACCCGCTCGCCGGGGCGGGGGTTCGCCTTGAGCGCGGCGGCGGCGACGCAGGCGGCGGGCTCCAGCAGGGCGGCGGCAGTCAGGTCGGCGTCGTCGGGCAGCACGTGCAGGAGGCGGGCGGGCAGGGTCAGCGTGGGGGCCATCGCGCCCGGCTGCGTGAAGCCGGTCTCCTCGTACCCGGCGCCGCACAGCGTGGTCTCGCTCTCGTGGCAGCGGTCGCACACCTGGCAGTTGCGGAACCCCTCGCCGACCACCTTGCGTCCCACCAGGGCCCCGGACACCCCGGCGCCGGCCGCCTCGACGGTCCCGGACCACTCGTGGCCCGGGGTGAGCGGGTAACGCACGTACCCCTCGGGCCGGTTGCCCTGGTAGACCTCGCGGTCGCTCCCGCAGATCCCGGCCGCGTGCACCCGTACCAGGGCCTCGCCCGGACCGGGCTCGCGCGGCACGTGCGGCACGATCCGGTGCCGGCCCGGCGCGTCGACGACGACCGCGCCGGTCATTCCCCGGCCCCCTTCGGCCGGCGCTGCTCCCAGCCCTCGGCCCACAGGTCGAACCGGGCCTGCTGCTGGGGGAATTCGGCCGCCGCGTCGGTGTCCAGCTCGACGCCGAGGCCGGGCGTGTCGGACAGGTGGAAGCAGCCGTCCTCCGGGTCCACCCGGGGGGCGCCCTTCACCACCTTCTTGATCTCCGCGTCGGCGAAGTCGTTGAAGTGCTCCAGGATCTTGAAGTTGGGGCTCGTGAAGCCGACTTGGAGCGAGGCGGCGGTGAGGACGGATCCGCCCACGTTGTGCGGGGCGACGAGCATGCAGTGCGTCTCGGCGGTCGCGGCCAGCTTCCGGGTCTCCCAGATGCCGCCGATATGACCGACGTCCGGCTGGATGATGTCCGCCGACTGGTCCTCGAACAGCTCGCGGAACTCGATCCGGTCGTGGACGCGCTCACCGGTGGCGACGGGCAGGTCCACCTTCTCGGCGACCTTCCGCAGCGCCTTCAGGTTCTCCGGCGGCACCGGCTCCTCCAGCCAGGCCGGCCGGAAGGGCGCCATCTCCCTGGCGAGCCGCACGGCGGTGGCGGGGGAGAAGCGGCCGTGCATCTCCAGCATCAGTTCGGCCTCGGGGCCGATGGCGTCGCGCACGGCCTCGATCAGCGACACGGCGTACAGGGTCTGCTCGTGGTCCAGCTCGAAGTGGCCGGTGCCGAACGGGTCGATCTTCAGCGCCCGGTAACCGCGCTCCATCACCCCCTGCGCGGCCTTGTGGTACGCCTCCGGGGTCCGCTCGGTGGTGTACCAGCCGTTGGCGTACGCCTTCACCCGGTCGGTGACCCTGCCCCCGAGGAGCTGCCACACGGGGACGCCGAGCGCCTTGCCCTTGATGTCCCAGCACGCCATCTCGACCACGGCGATGCCGGACATCACGATCTCGCCCGCGCGGCCGTAGTCGCCGTACTTCATGCGGCGCACCAGGTCCTCGACGGCGAACGGATCGGAACCGAGGACGTGGTTCGCCTCGGCCTCCTTCAGATAGCCGAGGAGGGCGTCGGTGCGGCCCAGCATCCGGGTCTCGCCGACTCCGGTGAGGCCCTCGTCGGTGTGCACCTGGACGTACGTCAGATTGCGCCACGGCGTCCCGACCACGTGTGTGCTGATTCCGGTGATGCGCACGGCGGCTGCCCCTCGCTTTGTTCGAGATTTCGGCACTCGTTCGAAATAGTGGCGTGACAGTAATGGAGGAGGTGGTGGGAGTGTCAATGGGTCGGACACAGAAGGGTTTCGGCGGGTTCGGCGGCATGGGCGACACGGCGCGGCCGCTTCCCCACACAACCTTCACAGGCGGACCTAGGAACACGGCTGTCACGGAACTTAACCTTCCCGCGTCATGGACTACTGCCACCCGTGCCGACGGCACCTCAACGGCGCCCTCGCCTGCCCGGGCTGCGGCACTCCTGTCCGGCGACATTCCTCGCCGCGGACGTATGTGACGGAACGTCCGGAAGACGGACCGCCGGTCGTCGACGGACCCGGCGTCCCGGACCGCGCCGCCGAGGGCGCCCGGCCGGCGGACCCCGGCGGCAGGGCGAGCCGACGCGACCGCAAGGCCGCCGCTCACCGCCGTCGCCGCCGCCGGACCCTGCTCGTCACCGCGGGCCTCGTCCTGGCGGCCGGCGGTCTCGGCGTCGCCGAACTCGGCGCCGAGGCGCCGGAGTCCGCACCGCGGCCGTCCGCCGCCGGGGAGGAGACGGCGGACGGCGGGGCGACGCGGGAGGCGGGGGAGCCGGGAGACGCGCCGGCCGCACCGGCCACCGGCGCTCCGGGCGCGGCCGCACCCTCGGACGGCCCGTCACCCGGGCCCTCCGCCTCCGTCTCCGCCACGGCGTCGGCATCGGCGTCGGCCTCCCCGTCCGCGTCACCGCGTCAGGCGGGCACGGCACGGCCCACCGCCCCCTCGTCCCCGCCGCCGGACGGGACGGCGACGCCGCCCGCGAACCCCTCGTCGAGCGACCCCCGCACCCCGCCCGCCACCCCGACGCCGCCACCGGACCCGACCCCGAGCGAAACCTGCGACCGCTTCCTGTGGTGGTGCGCCTAGGGCGGCCTCGTACGGACCACGCCGCCGCAGGGCCTGTCGTTCGGATCACGCGCGACGCGGGGCCCGGCGGGCGCCCTGCGTCGTCCCTCACCGACGCTCCGCGTCGACTCCCTCCCGCGCCGTCCGGCGGCACGCACCGCCCCCGCCCGAGAGGCTCCGCGCCTCACGGCCGGCCCGATCCGGACGGCACGCCCCCGCCGCTCGACACCCTCCCGCGCCGTCCGGCGGCACGCACCGCCCCCGCCCGGCCCCGCCCGAGAGTCTCCGCGCCTCACGGCCGGCCCGATCCGGACGGCACGCCCCCGCCGGGAGCGGCACCCCGCCGGCGCCGGGGCGCGGACCCCGCCCCGCGGGAGCCGCCCCGCGCTCACTCCCCGAGCATCCGCCGCAGCGCGTCCCGCAGGGCGATCCGCTCCGCCTCCGCGAGGCCCGCGAGCGGCTCCCGCGCGAACCTCAGCGACTCCCGCAGCCCCCGGGCCACCCGCCGTCCCTCCTCCGTCGCTGCGGCCACCTTCACCCGCCGGTCGCCCGGATCCGGCCGCCGCTCGACCAGCCCCCGCGCCTCCAGCCGGTCCACGATCCCGGTGACGTTCGACGGCTCGCACTTCAGCTTCTGCGCGAGCTTGCGCATCGGCAGCGGCTCCAGCGACAGCAGGCTCAGCAGCTTGGCCTGCGCCCCGGTGAGGGCCCGCTCGGCCGCGGCCTCCTCGTAGTCGGCGTGGAAGCGCGCCACGACCTCGCCGATCAGCTCGACGACTTCCAGGGTCAGGGCGTCGGGTCGGCGGGGAGTGTCACGAGGTGCGGCCATGGAATCCAGGGTACCCATGTGTTTGACAACCTGAAATATTCAGTCGCATGGTTGTTTCAGGTACTGAAACACCACCCGACCCCCCGCATCGCATCCCCTGGAAGGTGCCTCATGGCCGACTCCCCCGCTCTCCCCGCCGTCAACCGCGAATGGCACCTGCTCAGCCGTCCGGTCGGCTGGCCCCGGCCCGAGGACTTCGCCCTCGTCGAGGCGGAGGTCCCCACGCCGGGCGAGGGGCAGGTGCTGGTGCGCAACCTGTTCCTCTCCGTCGACCCGTACATGCGCGGCCGCATGAGCGCGGCCAAGTCCTACGTCGCCCCCTTCGAGCTCGGCAAGGTCATGCAGGGCGGAGCGGTCGGCGAGGTCGTCGCCTCCGACGCCGAGGGCATCGCCGTCGGCGACCACGTCCTGCACTTCTTCGGCTGGCGCGAGTACGCCGCCGTCGACGCGAAGAACGCCGTCAAGGTGGACCCGCAGGCGGCGCCGCTGTCGACGTACCTGGGCGTGCTCGGCATGACCGGCCTGACCGCCTACGCGGGCCTGCTGCGCACCGCCTCCTTCAAGGAGGGCGACGCGGTGTTCGTCTCCGGCGCCGCCGGTGCCGTCGGCAGCCAGGTCGGCCAGATCGCCAGGCTCAAGGGTGCCTCGCGGGTGATCGGCTCGGCCGGGTCCGACGAGAAGGTCAAGCTGCTCGTGGACGAGTACGGCTTCGACGCCGCCTTCAACTACAAGGCGGGCCCGGTGGGCGAGCAGCTCCGTGCCGCCGCCCGCGACGGCATCGACGTCTACTTCGACAACGTGGGCGGCGACCACCTGGAGGCCGCGATCGGCTCCCTCAACCGGGACGGCCGCATCGCCGTCTGCGGCATGATCTCGGTCTACAACAACACCGAGCCCGCCCCCGGCCCCCGCAACCTCGCCCGCCTCATCCAGACCCGCGGCCGCATCGAGGGCTTCCTCGTCGGCGACCACTACGACCTCCAGCCGCAGTTCGTCCAGGAGGTCGGCGCCTGGGTCCGCTCCGGCGAGCTGAAGTACCGCGAGACCGTCGTCGAGGGAATCGACAACACCCTCGAGGCCTTCCTCGGCGTCCTGCGCGGCGACAACACCGGAAAGATGATCGTCAAGCTCTGAGGCGAGGACGGACCTTCACTGGATTTCCGCCATGCGGTAGCGTCATTCCGAAATTCGTCGTGATCGTGGGCGCGAGTCACGACGGACCGAGGAGGAAGACAACCCCATGCCCATCCAGCAGTCCGATGTCCTCTACACCGCCGTCGCCACCGCCGAGAACGGCCGCGACGGCCGCGTCGCCACCGACGACGGCAAGCTCGACGTGGTCGTGAACCCGCCCAAGGAGATGGGCGGCAGCGGCGCCGGCACCAACCCGGAGCAGCTCTTCGCCGCCGGCTACAGCGCCTGCTTCCAGGGCGCGCTCGCCGTCGTCGCCCGCCAGGAGGGCGCCGACGTCTCCGGTTCGACCGTCACCGCCAAGGTCGGCATCGGCAAGAACGACGACGGCTTCGGCATCATCGTGGAGATCTCCGCCGAGATCCCCGCCGTGGACGCCGACACCGCGCGGTCCCTGGTGGAGAAGGCCCACCAGGTGTGCCCGTACTCGAAGGCGACCCGGGGCAACATCACCGTGACGCTCGTCTGACGGGCCCCTCACGCACGGTGAAGGCCGCACCCCGCGAACGGGGTGCGGCCTTCACCGTATGCCCGCGACAGTCGGGCCCTGCGGCCCGCGGCGGCCCGGTAGAGTTCCGCCCATGCGTGATCTTGGGGCGGGATTCGGCCATCTCCTGAAGGGCCAGCGCTGGGTGGCCCGGCACGGCAAGAGTTACGGCTTCGGGCTCGTCCCGGGCCTGATCACCCTGGTCCTGTACGCGGGGGTGCTGGTCGCGCTGGCGCTGTGGGGCGACGACTTCGTCGCCTGGGCGACCCCCTTCGCCGACGACTGGTCGAGCCCCTGGGCCGGCCTCTTCCGCGGCTTCCTCACCGCCGTCCTGTTCGCCCTCACCCTGCTGCTGGCCGTCCTCACCTTCACCGCGGTCACGCTGCTCGTCGGGCAGCCCTTCTACGAGAGCCTCTCCGAGCGCGTCGACCGGGACGTCTCCCCGGACGGCACCGCGCCCGAGTCGCAGCTGCCGCTCTGGCGCGAACTGTGGATCTCCGGCCGCGACAGCCTCCGCATCGTGGTGCGCGCCGCCGTGTGGGGCGTACTGCTCTTCGCGCTCGGCTTCGTCCCGGTCGTCGGCCAGACCGTCGTCCCGGTGATCGGCTTCTTCGTCACCGGCTTCTTCCTCACCGAGGAGCTGACCGCCGTCGCCCTCCAGCGCCGCGGCGTCCCCCTGCGCGACCGCCTCACCCTGCTCCGCTCCCGCAAGATGCTGGCCTGGGGCTTCGGCACCCCGCTGGGCGTCGCCTTCCTGGTGCCGTTCGTCGCGGTGTTCCTGATGCCGGGTGCCGTCGCGGGCGCCACCCTCCTCGCCCGCGAACTGCTGGGCGAGGAGATCCGCGAGGGGCGGGCAGGCCCCGGCCGGCGCCGCCCCGGCGGCCGGCGGCGGTCCCGCCCCCGCCCACTGACGCCCCGCGGGCGGGACGCGGTGCGTGTGTGAAGGGTTCGTACGGAACGCGGCCCCGCGCGCCGTACGCCGACCGCCGCGGCGGCATGACGGTTACCGTCGGGACCCGGGACGGTCACGGCGTCCCCCGCGGACAGCCCCGGCCCGGGACCTGACGGCCGGGCCGGGGCTCACCCGGTCCGCGCGGTCACGGCGCGGTACGCGATCTCGGCCAGCCGCGCCTGCCCGTCCACACTCGGGTGGAACCAGTCCCAGTGGCTCAACTGTTCGGTCCCGAACCGGAACGCGTGCACCGCGCCGCCGTCGGTGCGGCACTTGCGGTCCTTCACGCAGACGTCCCGCAGCACCTCGTTGTACGCCCGGATCCGGTCGTCCACCGTGTTGCGCCGCAGCGTCGCCGCCGCGTCCACGGCGTCCGCGTCGCCCAGCATGGACGGGCAGACGCCCAGCTTCCACACCTGCTTGCCCAGCGGGTCGGCACGGCCCTCGGACCACAGCCGCTTGAGGTCCGGGATGCTCGCCACGAACACCTGCGCCTCGGGCGCCTTGGCGCGCAGGGTGCGCATCGCCTCCTCGAACTGGGCCCGGAAGTCCGCCACCGGGGTCATCGCGTCGGCCGAGGTCCGGCACGCGTCGTTCGCGCCGGCCATCACCGTCACCAGCTCGGGCCGGTGCGCCGCCGCCCGCGTCATCTGCGCCGGCAGATCCGCCATCCGGGCCCCGGTGACCGCGTAGTTCCAGCTCCGCCCGGGGGCCCGCGCCTCGCCCAGCAGCCGTACGGCCAGGCTGTCGACCTCGGCACTGCTGCCCGTCGCCCACGACACCTCGGGGCAGTCCGACAGGATCGTGCAGGCGTCGAAGCCCCGGGTGATGGAGTCGCCCACCGCCGCGATCGACGCCGGGCTCGTGTCCCACACCGGCGTGGGCTTCGGGGACGGCCGCGCGGCCTCCGGCGGGCCGGCGGCGTCGCAGCCGGCGGCGCCCAGCACGGCCGCGGCCAGGACGGCGAGCCCGGCACGCGCACGGTGCCGTCGGTTCCGTACGCCCCGCTCCGTCCCCTGCCGCATACGCTCCCCGTCCCTCGCCTCGTGCCTCCACCGTGCACAACCCATGACACCCCGCCGAGGGTTCCCGCACGCGGCGATGCGACGGCTCACACCCGCACAAGCGTCCTGCCGGGTGAATAGCGGGGGTTTCCCGGCACCGGGACCGACGGTACGTCACACTCCTTGCGCCGTCGCACGGTAGCCTCGCCCTCATGTGGCCCGCCCGGTCACGGCCGTTCCACCCGTTCCGAGATGTCCCGCTCAGCCCGGAGGTTCCGGTGACGACACGTGGAGTTCTGTACGTGCACTCCGCGCCGCGCGCGCTCTGCCCGCACGTCGAGTGGGCCGTCGCCGGGGTGCTCGGCACACGCGTCGCCCTCGACTGGATCCGGCAGCCCGCCGCACCCGGCACCTGGCGCTCGGAGTTCTCCTGGCAGGGCCAGGCGGGCATCGCCTCCAAACTCGCCTCCGCGCTGCGCGGCTGGCAGATGCTGCGCTTTGAGGTCACCGCAGAGCCGTGCGCCGGCGCCGAGGGCGAGCGCTACAGCTGCACCCCCGACCTCGGCATCTTCCACGCCGTCACCGGGATCCACGGCGACATCCTGATCCCCGAGGACCGGCTGCGCGCCGCGCTGACCCGCTCCCAGGCCGGCGAGACCGACCTGGAGAAGGAGATCGCCAAGCTCCTCGGCAAGCCCTGGGACGACGAACTGGAGCCCTTCCGGTACGCCGGGGAGGGCGCCCCGGTGCGCTGGCTGCACCAGGTGGTGTGAACGCCGCGCACGCCCCGGACGCGGAACGAGAGGGCCCCCACCGCCGGTGGGGGCCCTCTCACGTGCGTACGAGCGCTGCTCAGACCGTCCGGAACGCCAGGACGACGTTGTGCCCGCCGAAGCCGAACGAGTCGTTCAGCGCGGCGATACGGCCCTCGGCGGGCAGCTTCCGGGCCTCGCCGCGCACGATGTCCGCGGTGGCCTCCGCCTCCGGGTCGAGGTTCTCGACGTTGATGGTCGGCGGCGCCGTCCGGTGGTACAGGGCGAGCACCGTCGCGACGGACTCCACGCCGCCCGCGCCACCGAGGAGGTGACCGGTCATCGACTTGGTGCCGGAGACCGCCATGTGGTTCACGTCGTCGCCGAAGACCTTGCGCAGCGCCTTCAGCTCGGCGATGTCACCGGCCGGCGTCGAGGTGGCGTGCGCGTTGACGTGCACGATCTCGGCCGGGTCCAGGTCGGAGCGGTCCAGCAGGTGCTGGAGGGCGGCGGAGATGCCGCGGCCCTCGGGCTCCGGCTGCACGATGTCGTGGCTGTCGGCGGAGACGCCCTGGCCGACCGCCTCCGCGTAGACGCGGGCACCGCGCTCGGCGGCGTGCTCGGCCGACTCCAGGACGAGGACGCCCGCGCCCTCGCCGAGGACGAAGCCGTCACGGCCCGTGTCGAAGGGACGCGAGGCGCCCTGCGGGTCGTCGTTGTTCTTGGACATCGCCATCATGTTGCCGAACGCGGCGATGGGCAGCGGGTGGATCGCCGCCTCCGTGCCGCCCGCGACGACGACGTCGGCGCGGCCGGTGCGGATCATCTCGATGGCGTAGCCGATGGCCTCGGCGCCCGACGCGCAGGCGGAGACCGGGGTGTGCACGCCCGCGCGGGCGCCGACGACCAGACCCACGTTGGCGGAGGGGCCGTTCGGCATCAGCATGGGCACGGTGTGCGGGGAGACGCGGCGGACGCCCTTCTCCTTGAGCACGTCGTACTGGTCCAGCAGGGTCGTCACGCCGCCGATGCCGGAGGCGATGACCGCGCCGAGGCGGTCGGGGTCGACGGAGCCGTCCTCGCCGGCCTTGCCGGTGAAGCCGGCGTCCTTCCACGCCTCCTGGGCCGCGATCAGCGCGAACTGCGCCGAGCGGTCCAGCTTGCGGGCCTGCGGCCGCGGGATGACCTCGGAGGGGTCGACGGCGACCGGCGCGGCGATGCGGACCGCCTGCTCGGCGGCCCACTCCTGCTCCAGGGGCTTGACGCCGGACCGGCCGGCCACCAGGCCCTCCCAGGTAGAGGCTGCGTCGCCACCCAGCGGTGTGGTTGCGCCGATACCGGTGACGACCACGGTGCGATTGGTCGAGCTCACGGGAATTCTTTCTCCAACGGGATACGGATTCGTACGGCGCCACCGCCGGGTGGCGGGGCAGTCAGCCCAGAGGCAGTGATCGGGAGATCAGCTCTGGTGCTTGAAGATGTAGTCGGTCGCGTCGGCGACGGTCTTGAGGTTCTTGACGTCCTCGTCGGGGATCTTGACCTCGAACCGCTCCTCGGCGGCGACGACGACCTCGACCATGGACAGCGAGTCGACGTCCAGGTCGTCGGTGAAGGACTTGTCCAGCTGGACGTCCTCAACCGGGATGCCGGCGATCTCGTTCACGATCTCCGCGAGACCGGCGACGATCTCTTCCTGAGTGGCGGCCATGGCGGCGCTCCTTCGTAGATGTTCCAGAGGGTGTGGCGCCCGCCGCGTCGGCGGCGGGTGATGCCGGGTTCCGTTCCGGACCGTGTGATCCGGCACGGAGTGCCTAGGGGAGAGTAACGACCGTCGCGGCGTAGACGAGACCCGCCCCGAAGCCGATGACGAGCGCGGTGTCGCCGCTCTTGGCCTCACCGGTCGCCAGGAGCCGCTCCATCGCGAGCGGGATCGAGGCGGCCGAGGTGTTGCCGGTGGTGCGGATGTCACGGGCGACCGTGACGTGCTCCGGCAGCTTGAGCGTCTTCACCATCGAGTCGATGATCCGCACGTTGGCCTGGTGCGGAATGAAGACGTCCAGGTCGTCCGGGCTGATCCCGGCCGCGTCCAGCGCCTGCTGGGCGACCTTCGCCATCTCGAACACGGCCCAGCGGAACACCGCCTGGCCCTCCTGCGTGATCGCAGGAAACTTCACGTTGCCCTCGCTGTCGAGGGGCAGCTCGGAGACGTCGCCGACCCGGAAGCGGTCCCACGGCACCGTCTGCTTGATGGTCTCGGACTTGTCGCCCTCCGAGCCCCAGACCGTCGGGCCGATCGCCGGCTCCTGGGAGGGGCCGACCACGACCGCGCCGGCGCCGTCGCCGAACAGGAACGCCGTGGCCCGGTCCTCCAGGTCGGTCAGGTCCGACAGCCGCTCCACGCCGATGACGAGGACGTGCTCCGCGGAACCCTCGACGACCATGCCCTTGGCCAGGGTGAGGCCGTAGCCGAAGCCCGCGCAGCCCGCCGAGATGTCGAAGGCGGCGGCCTTCTGCGTGCCCAGCCGGTCGGCGATCTCGGTGGCGATGGCCGGGGTCTGGCTGAAGTGCGACACCGTCGACACGACCACGGCGCCGATCTGCGCGGCGTCGATCCCGGCGTCCGCGATGGCCTTGCCTGCCGCCTCGACGGACATCGCCGCGACGGTCTCCTCGGGGGAGGCCCAGTGCCGGGTCTCGATGCCGGAGCGCGAGCGGATCCACTCGTCGGACGAGTCGATCTTCTCGAGGATCACCTCGTTGGGCACCACCCGGGTCGGACGGTAACCGCCGACGCCGAGGATGCGCGCGTACGGGGCGCCCTTGCTTGGCTTGATCTTCGGCATGCTCTCGGGCTCCTTGTCAGGCCTGCTCGGCGACGAGCGCGCGGGCCGCGTCGAGATCGGCGGGGGTCTTCAGTGCCAGCGTCTTCACGCCGGGCAGCGCGCGCTTGGCCAGGCCGGTCAGCGTGCCGCCGGGGCACACCTCGATCAGCGCGGTGACGCCGAGCTCCTTGAACGTCTCCATGCACAGGTCCCAGCGGACCGGGTTGGCGACCTGGCCGACCAGCCGCTCCAGCACCTCGGTGCCGGTGGCGACGGCGCGGCCGTCCTTGTTGGACACGTAGGTCACCTTCGGGTCGGCCGGCGCGAGGGCCTCGGCGGCCTCGGCCAGCTTGTCCACCGCGGGCGCCATGTGGTGCGTGTGGAACGCGCCGGCCACCTTCAGCGGGACGACCTTGCGGACGCCCTCGGGCTTGTCCTCGTTCAGCGCGGCGAGCTGCTCCATGGTGCCGGCCGCCACGATCTGGCCGGCGCCGTTCACGTTCGCCGGGGTCAGGCCGAGCTTCTCCAGGTGCGCGACGCTCACCTCGGGGTCGCCGCCGAGCAGCGCCGACATGCCGGTCTCGGTGACCGCGGCGGCCTCGGCCATGGCCAGGCCGCGACGGCGTACGA
Organism: Streptomyces sp. NPDC018947; assembly: GCF_044390505.1. Taxonomy (NCBI): domain Bacteria; kingdom Bacillati; phylum Actinomycetota; class Actinomycetes; order Kitasatosporales; family Streptomycetaceae; genus Streptomyces; species Streptomyces sp. NPDC018947. The sequence goes on along the minus strand of NZ_JBIRZD010000001.1, from coordinate 616,957 downwards.
GGGTCAGCGCGGCGGTGTCGTCGAGGACGCCGGCGAAGGCGGCGGCGGTGATCTCGCCGACGCTGTGGCCCGCGACCGCGCCCGGCACGACGCCGTCACCGAGCGCCGCGGCCGACAGCAGCCCGGCGGCGACGAGCAGCGGCTGCGCGACGGCGGTGTCGCGGATCTCGTCCGCGTCGGCCTTCGTGCCGTAGTGGGCGAGGTCGAGTCCGATGGCGTCGGACCACGCGGCGACGCGGTCGGCGGCGCCGGGGAGGTCGAGCCATTCAGTCAGGAAGCCGGGCGTCTGGGCGCCCTGGCCGGGAGCGACGAGTACGAGCACTCTCACACTCTCTCTTGAGGACGGCCGCGACCGCCCGTGGGGACAAGGACGAAGAACACGAGGGGGTTTTGTGGACCCCCGACAAAATCCTAGAGTTGCGGATCTCCATCGGCCAGGCGCCCCAGGATGAGCGCGATCCGCAGGGTGAAGGCAGACCGTACATCAGAGGGCGACCAGCCGGTGACGTCAGTCACACGTCGAAGCCGGTAGCGCACGGTGTTCGGGTGAACGAAGAGCATCCGCGCGGCGCCTTCGAGGCTGCTCGCCTGCTCCAGATAGACACTGAGCGTCTCCAGGAGCGCGGCCCCGGCCTCCTCCAGCGGTCTGTAGATCTCCTCCACCAACTGCTCGCGCGCCGAAGGGTCGGAGGCGATCGCGCGTTCCGGCAGCAGATCGTCCGCCAGGACCGGGCGCGGGGCGTCCTGCCAGGCGGTGCACGCCTTGAGGCCGGCCGCGGCGGCCTGCGCGGACCGGGTCGCGGCGAGCAGGTCCGGCACCACCGGGCCGGCCACCACCGGGCCCTGCGCGAACGGGCCGATCAGTGACTTGGCCACGGCCAGCGGACTGTCGCTGCCGCCCGCGATCACCACCAGCCGGTCCCCGAGCACCCCGGTCAGCACCTGGAGCTTGGCGTGCCGGGCCGCGCGCCGGATGGCCTCCACGGTCAGTTCGGAGTCGCCGTCGGGGGCGGTGCCCAGCACGACGCACACGTGCTCGGGGGAGTTCCAGCCCAGCGCCGCCGCCCGGGACACGGCGCCCTCGTCGGCCTCGCCGCTGAGCACGGCGTTCACCACCAGGGACTCCAGCCGCGCGTCCCAGGCACCGCGTGCCTCGGCGGCCTGGGCGTACACCTGGGCGGTGGCGAAGGCGATCTCCCGCGCGTACACCAGCAGCGCCTCGCGCAGGACGGACTCGTCGCCGGGGGCCGCCACCTCGTCGATGGCCGACTCCATGACCTCGATGGTGGTCCGCACCATCTCCACGGTCTGCCGCAGCGTGATCGCCCGGGTCAGCTCGCGCGGCGCGGTGCCGAAGACGTCGGTGGAGATGGCCTGCGGGGCGTCCGGGTGCCGGAACCACTCGGTGAAGGCGGCGATGCCCGCCTGGGCGACCAGCCCGATCCAGGAACGGTTCTCCGGCGGCATCGCCCGGTACCACGGCAGGGTCTCGTCCATCCGCGTGATCGCCTGCGCGGCGAGCGATCCGGACGACCTCTCCAGCCGTTTCAGGGTCGCGTCGTGCGGGTGGACGGCGCGCGCCGTGGGCTCGGGCTTGCTGGTTTCGGGTTCGGGCACGGGGACAAGACTGCCTTATCGGGACGGGCGGGCGTGTCGCCGGGTCTACGGTGGACGCCGTGATGGAACTGCGGCGCGCCGACGAGCGCTATCCCGGGGGCGACCGGGCGGCCGGCATCGAGACACGGCACGCCTTCTCCTTCGGCCCCCACTACGACCCCGGCAACCTCCGCTTCGGGGCGCTGATCGCCTGCAACGAGGAGCGCCTCGCACCCGGGGCCGGCTTCGACGAACACCCGCACAGCCACACCGAGATCGTCACGTGGGTGGTGGAGGGCGAGCTGACCCACCGGGACACCGCGGGCCACGAGACGGTCGTCCGCGCCGGGGACGTGCAGCGCCTCAGCGCGGCGGCGGGCGTCCGCCACGTCGAACGCAACGACGGCACGGGCCCGCTGACCTTCGTGCAGATGTGGCTGGCACCGCGCGAGTCCGGCGGCGACCCGTCCTACGAGGTCGTCCGCGCGCTCGACGACTCGGTCCCCTACGCCGTCCCGCGGGCGGACGCCGTGCTGCACGTACGCCGCCCCTCGGCGGGGGAGCGGACCGGGCTGCCGGACGCGGCGTACCTCTACGTCCACGTCGTGCGCGGCACCGTGGCCCTGGACGGGGAGGAGCTGGGACCGGGGGACGCGGCACGGATCACGGGAGCGCGGGGCGTCGTGGCGACCGGGGTGACGGACGCGGAACTGCTGGTGTGGCGGATGGGCGAGCGGTGAACCGCGGGGCCGCACCGCGCGATCGGTGCGGCCCGGAGCACGGTCACCGGCCGGCCGTCACCGTCCCGGAACGTCGTGGCGTCCGCCGGCCCGCCGTGCGGGGCGGGCCGGCGTGCCGGTTCCGTGGGCGGCCGTGAGCGCGAGGCCGAGGGACAGGGTGACGAGGGTGAGGGGAGTGGCGGCGGTCAGCCACAGCGGCGCCGCCTCGCGACCGTGGGCCCACAGGACGGCCGCGGTGGCCGTGGCCGTGATCAGACCGCCGGCGAGGACGGCGGCGACGAAGGCGGCAGAGGAACGCCCGAGGGGGGCGGGCCGCCCCAACCGGGCCCACAGCAGGGCCGCCTCGCGGGCACCGCGCCGGCGGTGGGCAACCGCGCGGACCCACAGCCCGGTCGCGGCCGCGGCGCCCACCGAGGCCGCCGCGCAGGGCGGCCACCAGCTCTCGGTCACCAGGAGCAGTACGCCGACGGCGGCGGCCGTGCTCCAGCCGGTGAGGCAGGCCAGCGCCGCGGCGCGGTGGGAGGCGGGGCGGTCGGCCCCGGCCCTCAGATCGGCGAGGGCCGGCACGTACCAGGCGGAGCCGGCCGCGGTCAGGGCCGCCGCTCCGAGGGCGAGGACGGGGTGGGACACGGCTCAGTCCACCGCCTCGAGGGCCGCCATGTCCGGGCGGTGCGCGTCGAGCGCGGGGGACTCGGAGCGGATGCGGGGCAGGGCCGAGAAGTTGTGGCGCGGGGGCGGGCAGGAGGTGGCCCACTCCAGCGAACGGCCGTAGCCCCAGGGGTCGTCGACCTCGACCTTCCTGCCGTACTTCGCCGTCTTCCAGATGTTGTAGAAGAACGGCAGGAACGACATGCCCAGCAGGAACGACCCGATGGACGAGATGGTGTTGAGGGCGGTGAAGCCGTCGGCGGCCAGGTAGTCGGCGTAGCGGCGGGGCATGCCCTCGACGCCGAGCCAGTGCTGGACCAGGAAGGTGAGGTGGAAGCCCACCGTGAGCGTCCAGAAAGTGATCTTGCCCAGGCGCTCGTCGAGCATCTTCCCCGTGAACTTCGGCCACCAGAAGTGGAATCCGGCGAACATCGCGTACACGACCGTGCCGAAGAGCGTGTAGTGGAAGTGCGCCACCACGAAGTACGAGTCGGAGAGGTGGAAGTCGAGCGGCGGCGAGGCCAGGATGACGCCCGTCAGACCGCCGAAGAGGAACGTGACGAGGAAGCCCGTCGCCCACAGCATGGGCGTCTCGAAGGACAGCGACCCCTTCCACATGGTGCCGATCCAGTTGAAGAACTTCACCCCGGTCGGGACCCCGATCAGGAAGGTCATGAAGGAGAAGAACGGCAGCAGCACACCGCCCGTGGTGTACATGTGGTGCGCCCACACCGTGACCGACAGGCCCGCGATCGAGATGGTCGCCGCGACCAGGCCCATGTAGCCGAACATCGGCTTGCGGGAGAAGACCGGGACGACCTCGGAGATGATGCCGAAGAACGGCAGGGCGAGGACGTACACCTCGGGGTGGCCGAAGAACCAGAACAGGTGCTGCCACAGCAGCGCCCCGCCGTTGGCCGCGTCGAAGATGTGACTGCCGAACCTGCGGTCCATCTCCAGCGCGAACAGGGCCGCGGCCAGGACCGGGAACACCATCAGGACGAGCAGGCCGGTCAGCAGCACGTTCCAGGTGAAGATCGGCATGCGGAACATCGTCATGCCCGGTGCGCGCATGCAGATGATGGTGGTGATGAAGTTGACCGCGCCCAGGATCGACCCGAAGCCGGACAGCGCCACGCCCATGATCCACAGGTCGGAGCCGAGGCCCGGTGAGTAGGTCTCCGTGGAGAGCGGGGTGTACAGGAACCAGCCGAAGCTGGCGGCGCCCTGCGGGGTGAGGAAGCCGCCGGCCGCGATCAGGGAGCCGAACAGGAACAGCCAGAAGGCCAGCATGTTCAGCCGCGGGAACGCCACGTCCGGCGCGCCGATCTGCAGCGGCATGATCCAGTTGGCGAAGCCGGTGAACAGCGGCATGGCGAACAGCAGCAGCATGATCGAGCCGTGCATCGTGAACGCCTGGTTGAACTGCTCGTTCGACAGGATCTGCATGCCCGGCCGGGCCAGTTCGGCGCGCATGACGAGCGCCAGCACACCGCCGACGACGAAGAACACGAACGACGAGATCAGGTAGAGCGTCCCGATCCGCTTGTGGTCGGTGGTCGTCAGCCAGTCCACCCACGAGGCGCGCGCTGTCGAGGACGCGGTGTGCCCGGGGGGCTCGTTCGCCTCGCCCCCGCCGGGGACCACGGCGTGCGCCCGCGCGGTCCCGACCTCTTGTATCTGCCCTTCGGCCACCGCCGGTGCCCTCTCCTTCTGTCCGTGCTCCGCCCGTGTCCGCAGGTACCGGACACAGGCCGACGGGCCGGGAGGTGCCGTGTGGACGGCAGGGGACGCGGCACGTCCCGGCCGTTCCACATGATCGTCAGCGGGACACGGGGCCCGGCAGGGCCGAACAGTCCCCACGGTCCGGACGGCGCAGGGACCAACGGCCCTGATCCGCGGGGCAGGAGAGGGCGGGGCGGTCCGGGCGGTGCGCGGGCGGCCTCAGCCGCGCGCCTCCGCCAGCACCGCGTCCGTGAACGGCGGCCACGCCTCGACGGCCCACGGTCCGAAGGCACGGTCGGTCAGCGCCACGCAGGCGAGCCCCGCGTCGGGGTCGATCCACAGGAACGTGCCCGACTGGCCGAAGTGCCCGAAGGTACGCGGCGAGGAGGAAGCCCCCGTCCAGTGCGGGGACTTGGAGTCGCGGATCTCGAAGCCGAGACCCCAGTCGTTGGGGTTCTGGTGGCCGTAGCCCGGCAGGACGCCCTTGGTGCCCGGGTACTGGACGGTCATCGCCTCGGCGACCGTACGCGCGTCCAGCAGGCGCGGCGACTGCACCTCGGCGGCGAACCGCAGCAGGTCCTCGACCGTCGAGACCCCGTCCTTCGCCGGGGAGCCGTCCAGGGTCGTGGCCGTCATGCCGAGCGGCTCCAGCACCGCCTGGCGCGCGTACTCCGCGAACGGCATGTCCGCCGCCTTCGCGATGTGGTCGCCGAGCTGCTCGAAACCGGCGTTGGAGTACAGCCGGCGCTCGCCGGGGGGCGCGGTCGCCCGGTGCTCGTCGAAGGACAGCCCGGAGGTGTGGGCGAGCAGGTGGCGGACCGTGGCACCCGCCGGGCCGGCCGTCTCGTCCAGCTCGATCGCGCCCTCCTCGTACGCGACGAGGGCCGCGTACGCCGCGAGCGGCTTGGTGACCGAGGCGAGGGGGAAACGCTGCGCGACGGGTCCGTGCGTCCCGAGGACGGTGCCGTCGGCCCGTACGACACCCGCCGCAGCGGTGGGAACCGGCCAGTTCTCGATCAACGCGAGGCTCTTCAAGGACATGCACCGAGCCTAAGCGGCGCGCGGACACGGCCGGGGGCCGGGGCCGTCGGCACGACCGGCCCCGCGCGGGGAGCCGTGGGAACCCGTCGTGCCCAAACCCGAGGCGCTTGCCTGGAGCGCACTCCAAGGTCCTAGCGTGGGGGCCATGACGGTGATGCAGACCACGGCCCGGACCACCTCGCCGGACGCCGCCGGCACGGACATCTGCGCCGCCCCGCCGCTGCGCCACCCGCGCCCCGACGGCCAGGACCGCTACACCATCAGCGAGGTCGTCGCCCTGACCGGGCTGACGGCCCACACGCTGCGCTGGTACGAACGGATCGGCCTGATGTCCACCATCGACCGCTCGCACACCGGGCAGCGCCGCTACAGCAACCGCGACCTCGACTGGCTCGACCTCGTCGGCAAGCTGCGCATGACCGGGATGCCGGTCGCCGACATGGTGCGGTACGCGGAGCTGGTGCGCGAGGGCGAGAGCACCTACCTCGACCGGCGCGAGCTGCTGGAGTCCACCCGTCGCGACGTCCTGACGCGGATCGCGGAGCTCCGGGACACCCTGGCCGTGCTCGACCGCAAGATCGGCTTCTACACGGACGCGGGCCGCGCCCGCGAGCAGGAGACGGCCCGGTGACGGAGAGCGGGGCCGCCCGCCGAGGTCACAGCTCCGCCAGCAGCTCCGCCTTCTTGGAGGAGAACTCCTCGTCCGTCACCAGTCCCGCCTGGTGCAGTTCCCCGAGGTGCCGGATCCGCTCGGCGATGTCCGCGGGGTCGCGCCGGGGCGCCGGCACCGGCACCGGCGCGCCGGAACCGTGCTCGCGCACCGCCGCCAGGACCGCCGCGGCGAAGGGCAGCGACTCGTGCACGGGCCCGTACCCGAGCCCGAACACCACGGCCGCCGGGTCCTGGTCGGCCTGCGGCACCGCCGGCGACCCGTCCCGGGGCAGCAGCCGCAGGTACCCCTCGAACGCCTCGGGGGAGCGCCACTCCACGCCGCCCAGCGCGGCGACCGGGTAGCTCTGGTCGCCGGCCTTCCACTTCGCCGACGACGCGCCCGTCCAGGACCACCGGAAGGACACCGCGGTGCCGTCGAAGGACGCCTTCCCGTCGTACGCCTTGAACTGGAGGGGCGTTTCGGGCGCCGCCACCAGGTACCTCTCGGTCTTGCCGGACTCGCGCAGCATCCCGCGCAGTTCGTCGGCGTAGTACTCGGCGAGGGTCTCCCGCTCGGCGGGCAGCACCAGCCGGTACGGGTCGCAGCCCTCCTTGAGCTGACCGGCCGCCGCCTCCATCAACGGGTCGGCGCCGGGGCGCGGCTCGGCGCGCAGCACGACGGTGCCGCGTCTGCCGGGCGTGAGCGTCACCCCGGCGAGCGCCTCCACGGGGACACGGCGTTCCCCGAGGGCCTGGAACAACTTGGGTGTTCGAATCCCCCGTTCGTAACGGATGAGCACGGAGTCGGACTCGAACTCCCAGGCGGCATGAAATCCGGCCAGTACGTCACCCATGCGGCTCATCGTATGCGGCATGCGCTCCTCCGTCCCCTCCCCGCGCAGACCGGAATTCCTGCTCCCTCTACGCGCGTCCGGCCGCCGCGGCAGGGGACAAACCCGCCCGGCACCCGTCGTTTTCTCCGGCGCAGGCGACCGTGCGGTACGCGCCAACCCCGATCTCCGCGAAGTTCTCCAGGCTCTCCGTGCCCGGCACGAAGTACCCGGCGTGGCCCTGGGCGCCCCGCGCCGACAGCACCCGGGCGCCGAAGGCCGCGGACACCGGGTCGGCGCCGTGCCCGAGCCCGCCCAGCTCCAGGTACGGCACGTCCTGGATCCAGTCGTCGGCGTCCCGCATCGACCACACATGGGCCGCGGTGCGCAGGTGCGCGGCCTTCTCGACCCGCATGCCGGGGCTGCCGGCCACCGCTATGTCGCTGACCCGCCGGGGCAGCGCGCCGGCGGCGAGGCCGCACACGACCGAGCCGTAGCTGTGGCAGAACAGGGAGACCGGCGCCCGGCCGGGCAGCGCCCGCACCAGGGCGTTCAGCCGGACGGCGCCCTGCTGGGCGCGCGTCGCCGTGGCCGCCTCCATGCCGAGGCCGCTGGGGGCGGTGTAGTCGGCCCAGGCGATCACCGCCGTACGCGTGGACGGGCTCGCCGCGCGTTCGGCCGCGTACAGCGACTCGGCCATGCCGGCGGGCGCCGAGTACTTGCGGTCCGTGCGCTGGAAGGTGAGCAGGTCGGTGTCCACGCCGGGGACGACGACCGACAGGCGGTCGGCGCGGTCCAGGTCCCCGAACACCTCCGCGACCCGGCCCGAACCGGCGGGGTCGAAGGCGAGGATGCGTCGGCCGGGGTCGAGCAGCGACTCGTAGCGGTGCATGCGCCGGCCGGCCTCCCGCTGCCCGGACGGGGAGAGCCGCTTGTCGCGCGTCCGCTGCCGTTCGACCGCGCTCGCCGTGCGCAGCGCGAGGCGGTTGGCGCGGTAGCGCAGTTCGACGGGCGCGCCGTTCATGTTGCCCACGGCCAGCGGGTAGCGGTGGGCCAGGCTCGCGCGCTGCCGCTCGGTGAGCGAGGCGAAGAAGCGGGCCAGCCGGGCGGGAGCCGATCGCGCGTCGGGCAGTCGGCGGCCGTCGATCCGGCCGTGCTCCCAGGCGGTGACCGACGCCTCGAGCGCCGAGGGCTGCCGCTGGTTGCGCAGGGCGGTCCAGCCGGTGGTCGCCAGCATCACGAACACCACGGCCAGGGCGAGGAGTGCGCGCAAGACGTTCGATTGCGGGGAGGTGTCGAAGGAAGTCACTGGGAGGACACACTAGGAGAACGGCACGGTCTCGCGTAAACCAAGTGACACGGATCACGTTTCGGTCGTGTGCTACGGGGTTGTCCGCCAGCTCCCGGTGAGCGCAAGCTCCACCTGGTCCAGGTACGAGGCCGTCAGGTCCCGCAGCTCCGCGAGGCCCGCGTCCCGCCGGGCCGACCAGATCCGCTCGGTGACCCGCATCACCGCGCCGAAGACGGCCACCACGACGCGCGGCCGCGGATCGGCGTCCAGGTCGAGGCCCTCGCGCACGGCGACGACGCGGGCGATCTCCTCCTCCAGTTCGGTCGCGCGGCGCAGGTGGGCGGCGAGCAGCGCGGGCGTCGACTCGATCACCCGGTAGAAGCGCATGTGCAGCTCCAGCGGCACCACCTGCTCGACGGCCTCGCCGATGGTGTCCCAGCTCTCCACCAGGGCGCCGCGCAGCGCGTCCAGCGGAGCCTCGCCGGGCGGCCGGCGGCGTACGGCGTCGACGAAGTGCGACTCGGCGAGCCGCGACACGAAGAACGCCGCCTCCTCCTTGCTGGCGAAGTAGCGGAAGAAGGTGCGCTGGGAGACGTCGGCGGCCTCGGCGATGTCGTCGACGGTCGTCGCCTCGTAGCCCCGCTCGGTGAACAGCTCCAGGGCGGAGCGCAGCAGCGTGTCCCGGGTGCGTTGCTTCTTGCGCTCCCGCAGCCCCGGCCGGGGCGCCGACTCGGCGCCTTCCGCTGCCGTCGGCGTGTCCGCCGTCCTCACAAGGCGCCTCCTCATCCTGTTTCCGCAGTTCAGACTACGTTCAGGCTATACGGATCCGACATGTCGGTGACCGACTCGTGAATTGGTTTGTCAACTGTCAGTGACTGTCATTAGCCTCAAGGTATGACTAGTCAGACCACCATCGACAAGACGGGACCGGGGGACGGACCGCCCGCCCCGCCGGACGCCACGCCGGCCCGGGGGCTGCGCGGACACCCGTGGGTCACCCTCGTCACCGTCGCGGTAGGGGTCATGATGGTGGCCCTCGACGGCACCATCGTGGCGATCGCCAACCCCGCCATCCGTGACGACCTGGGCGCCAGCCTCGCGGACGTCCAGTGGATCACCAACGCCTACTTCCTCGCCCTCGCCGTCGCGCTGATCACCGCGGGCAAGCTCGGTGACCGCTTCGGGCACCGGCAGACCTTCCTCATCGGCGTGGCCGGCTTCGCCGTCTCGTCGGGGGCCATCGGACTGTCCGACAGCATCGCGATGGTCATCGTCTTCCGCGTCTTCCAGGGCCTGTTCGGCGCCCTGCTGATGCCGGCCGCGCTCGGCCTGCTGCGAGCGACCTTCCCGGCCGAGAAGCTCAACATGGCCATCGGCATCTGGGGCATGGTGATCGGCGCCTCCACCGCGGGCGGCCCGATCCTCGGCGGTGTGCTGGTCGAGCACGTCAACTGGCAGTCCGTGTTCTTCATCAACGTGCCGGTGGGCGTCCTCGCCCTGGTGCTCGGCGTGCTGATCCTGCTGGACCACCGGGCCGAGAACGCCCCGCGTTCCTTCGACATCCCCGGCATCGTGCTGCTGTCGGGGTCGATGTTCTCCCTCGTCTGGGCGCTCATCAAGGCCCCGGAGTGGGGCTGGGGCGACGGCAAGACGTGGCTGTTCGTCCTGGCGTCCCTGGTGGGCTTCGGTCTCTTCGCCTTCTGGGAGACCAGGGTGAAGGAACCGCTGATCCCGCTGGCGATGTTCCGATCGGTGCCGCTGTCGGCCGGTGTGGTGCTGATGGTCCTCATGGCCATCGCCTTCATGGGCGGCCTGTTCTTCGTCACCTTCTACCTCCAGAACGTGCACGGCATGAGCCCGGTCGACGCCGGTCTGCACCTGCTGCCGCTCACCGGCATGATGATCGTCGGCTCGCCGCTGGCCGGCGCGATGATCACCAAGGTCGGCCCGCGCGTCCCGCTGGCCGGGGGCATGGCGTGCACCGCGATCGCCATGTACGGCATCTCCACGCTGGCCACGGACACCGGCAGCGGTGTCATGTCGCTCTGGTTCGCCCTGCTGGGCCTCGGTCTCGCACCGGTCATGGTCGGCGCGACCGAGGTCATCGTCGGCAACGCGCCGATGGAGCTGTCCGGTGTGGCCGGCGGCCTCCAGCAGGCCGCGATGCAGATCGGCGGCAGCCTCGGCACGGCCGTGCTGGGCGCCGTGATGGCCTCCAAGGTCGACAACGACCTGCCGGGCAACTGGGCCGACGCGGGGCTGCCGCCGCTCGCGCCGGAACAGCTCGACCAGGCCGCCGAGGCCGTCCAGGTGGGCGCCGCCCCGGTGCCCGAGGGCACCCCGGCACAGGTCGCAGGGAAGATCGTGGACGTCACGCACGACACCTTCATCTCCGGCATGAGCCTGGCGTCGCTGGTCGCCGCCGGGGTCGCCGTCGTGGCGGTGCTGGTCGCGTTCCTCACCAAGCGCGGCGACAACGCGGAGGCCGGCGCGGGCGTCGGCCACATCTGACGGGGGTGACCGTCCCGGTTCGCTCATCAGGGTGACGGGAGAGGCGAACCCTCCCCCGAGGCCGATCCCGCAGGTGACAGTGGGTCAGGCCCTGCGGAGGGCACGGGGTGAGAGGCTGCGGCGCGCTGCCGGAGGGGGGCAGCGCGTGGGCAGCCGCTCGGCCGCAGGCATGACACGCCTCATCCGGGTACCCGAACTCCACGGGGGATCGGGGAAGTTGATGACGGCGAGCCGTGGACACGGATCGCGCGGGTGCCCCCGCTCACGTGGCCGGACGGGGTTACGGGCCGGGCCGGACCGCGCGGCGCTCGCCGTCGCGGGAATCGTGTGCCCGGTCGCGGGACGCCTCGCGCCGGGCATCGTCCTGGGGGCCGCCCGCACGCGCTCGGCGGCCGTCCGGCTCGCCGGCCCCGCGGCCGTGGACGACGGCACGTCCCGAGCGCGCGGTCCTCACGACACGGGAGCCCCCGGCCGCTCGGCCGGGGGCTCCCGTGTCGTCGTCAGGAAGGCGTCACGCCTCCCCGCCCGCGACCCCGGGGTCGGCCGCCGTCACGTCGAGCAGCCGGTACCGGTCCACCGCCTGCTTCAGCACCGACCGGTCGACCTTGCCCTCGCGCGCCAGCTCGGTCAGCACGGCGACCACGATCGACTCGGCGTCGATGTGGAAGAAGCGCCGCGCCGCGCCCCGCGTGTCCGCGAAGCCCCAGCCGTCCGCGCCCAGCGACTGGTACGTGCCCGGCACCCACCGCGCGATCTGGTCCGGCACCGAGCGCATCCAGTCGGACACCGCCACGAACGGCCCCTCGGCGCCCGCGAGTTTGCGCGTCACGTACGGCACCCGCTGCTCCTCCTCGGGGTGCAGCAGATTGTGCTCCTCGCACGCCACCGCCTCGCGCCGCAGCTCGTTCCAGGACGTCGCCGACCACACGTCGGCGCGCACGTTCCACTCCTCGGCGAGGATCCGCTGCGCCTCGACGGCCCACGGCACCGCGACCCCGGAGGCCAGGATCTGCGCCGGCAGGGAGCCGCCCGTGCCCTCGCTGAAGCGGTACACGCCCTTGAGGATGCCCTCGACGTCCACGTTCTCCGGCTCGGCCGGGTGCCGGATGGGCTCGTTGTAGACGGTGAGGTAGTAGAAGACGTCCTCGCCGTGCGGGTGCTGCTCGTCCGCGCCGTACATCCGGCGCAGGCCGTCCTCGACGATGTGCGCGATCTCGTACCCGAAGGCCGGGTCGTACGCCACGCACGCCGGGTTGGTGGAGGCCAGGAGCTGCGAGTGGCCGTCCGCGTGCTGGAGGCCCTCACCGGTCAGCGTCGTGCGGCCCGCGGTCGCGCCCAGCACGAAGCCGCGCGCCAACTGGTCGCCCATCTGCCAGAACTGGTCACCGGTGCGCTGGAAACCGAACATCGAGTAGAAGACGTAGACCGGGATCAGCGGTTCGCCGTGCGTGGCGTACGCCGAGCCCGCCGCGATCAGCGAGGCCGTGCAGCCGGCCTCGGAGATGCCGTCGTGCAGCATCTGCCCGTTCGGCGCCTCCTTGTAGGCGAGCAGCAGGTCCCGGTCCACGGACTCGTACTGCTGGCCGAGCGGGTTGTAGATCTTCGCGCTCGGGAAGAACGAGTCCATGCCGAACGTGCGGTACTCGTCCGGCGCGATCAGCACGAACCGCCTGCCCAGCTCCTTGTCCCGCATCAGGTCCTTCAGCAGCCGGACGAAGGCCATCGTCGTCGCGATGGACTGCTGGCCCGACCCCCTCTTGACGGTGCGGTACGTCTCCTCGCCCGGCAGGGCCAGTGGCTTCGACCGCACGACGCGGGTCGGCACGTAGCCGCCGCAGCCCTTGCGGCGGTCGTGCATGTACTGGATCTCCTCCGTGTCCCGGCCCGGGTGGTAGTACGGCGGCGGGCCGGACTCCAGCTCCTTGTCGGAGATCGGCAGGTGCAGCCGGTCGCGGAAGCGCTTGAGGTCGTCGACCGTGAGCTTCTTCATCTGGTGCGTGGCGTTGCGGCCCTCGAAGTTGGGGCCCAGCGTCCAGCCCTTGATCGTCTTGGCCAGGATCACCGTCGGCTGGCCCTTGTGCGCCTTGGCCGCGGAGAAGGCCGCGTAGATCTTCCGGTGGTCGTGACCGCCGCGGCCCAGGTGCAGGATCTGGTCGTCGGTCATGTGCTCGACCATCGCGCGCAGCCGGTGGTCGTCGCCGAAGAAGTGCTCGCGGATGTAGGCGCCGGACTCGGTGGCGTAGGTCTGGAACTGGCCGTCCGGGGTGGTGTTCATCCGGTTGACCAGCACGCCGTCGCGGTCCTGGGCGAGCAGCGGGTCCCAGGTGCGGTCCCACACCAGCTTGATCACGTTCCAGCCGGCCCCCCGGAAGATCGACTCCAGCTCCTGAATGATCTTGCCGTTGCCGCGCACCGGGCCGTCCAGGCGCTGGAGGTTGCAGTTCACCACGAAGGTGAGGTTGTCCAGGCCCTCGCGGGCGGCGATGGAGAGCTGGCCCAGCGACTCCGGCTCGTCCATCTCGCCGTCGCCGAGGAAGGCCCACACGTGCGACCGCGAGGTGTCGGCGATGCCGCGCGCGTGCATGTAGCGGTTCATCCGCGCCTGGTAGATGGCGCCGATCGGGCCGAGGCCCATCGAGACGGTCGGGAACTCCCAGAAGTCCGGCATCGACCGCGGGTGCGGGTACGACGACAGCATGTACGGCGCCTTGGACTTCTCCTGGCGGAAGCCGTCCAGGTGCTGCTCGGTCAGCCGGTCCAGCAGGTAGGCGCGGGCGTAGATGCCCGGCGAGGCGTGGCCCTGGAAGAAGACCTGGTCGCCGCCGTCGCCCTCGTCCTTGCCGCGGAAGAAGTGGTTGAAGCCCACGTCGTACAGGGAGGCGGAGGAGGCGAAGGTGGCGATGTGGCCGCCCACGCCGATGCCGGGCCGCTGGGCGCGCGAGACCATCACGGCGGCGTTCCAGCGGGTGGCGTTGAGGATCTTGCGCTCGATCTCCTCGTTGCCGGGGAAGAACGGCTCGTCCTTGGTGGCGATGGTGTTGACGTAGTCCGTGCTGCGCATCTCGGGCACGGCCACGCGCTTCTCGCGGGCCCGCTCGATGAGCCGCAGCATCAGATAGCGGGCCCGCTCGCGGCCGCGCTCGTCCACGGCGGCGTCGAGGGAGTCGAGCCACTCCTGGGTTTCCTCGGGGTCGAAGTCAGGAACCTGACTCGGCAGACCGCCGATGATGATCGGATTGCGATCGGATGCGGAAGCCACGCTGATCCTTCGCTGTCGGAGGGCCACTGATGCCGGGGTGTCTGCGCCGGTTCCCCATCGTCCACCTCGCGGGGGCAAACGTCATCTGTACCGTGGGGTAACCGGTTCTCCCACGAGGGCCGGGGGCACGTTCATTCGAGTCTCGTACCCACACATGGTTCCCAAATACGCAAACGGGGCACAAGGGTGTGGTGTACGTCACCTTTGGCTTGGACGGCATGGCTGGAGTTGCGGCGACACGGCCGGGATCGTCACCGTTTCGGCGGTCCCAGTCGCCGGGTACTTGCGCGATCCGTCCCGCCCGTGTGGACTACGGCCAAGCTTCGCGCACGCGCGTGGCTGAAGACATCACTCAAGACATGATCAGGAGGCAACCCGTGAGCGCGACCGCGGACCACGCGGAGGAGCGGACGAACCCTGCCGTCAGGCTGGGGTTCCAGCCCGGGCAGGTGGTCCAGGAGATCGGCTACGACGACGACGTCGACCAGGAGCTCCGCGAGGCCATCGAAGGCGCCGTCGAGGGCGAACTGGTGGACGAGGACTACGAGGACGTGGCCGACGCCGTCGTGCTGTGGTTCCGTGACGACGACGGCGACCTGACGGATGCGCTGGTGGATGCCACCACGTACATCGAGGAGGGCGGGGCGATCCTGCTCCTCACGCCGAAGACCGGCCGTCCGGGGTACGTCGAGGCCAGTGACATCTCGGAAGCCGCCACCACGGCCGGCCTGACGGCGTCCAAGAGCGTCAGCGTCGGCAAGGACTGGAGCGGCAGCCGGCTGGCGACGCCGAAGGCGGCCAAGTCGAAGCGGTAGCCCTTACGGCTCCGCACCGTCCGGACCCGCGGACGGGCCGACAGTGATCGGCCCGTCCGCGGGTCCGCGGCACTCCCTGCGTAGGGTGTTTCCAGCGAACCACCCTTCGAAGGGACGAACAGGACCATGGCGATCCAGGTCGGCGACAAGGCCCCCGACTTCGAGCTCAAGGACAACCACGGCGCCACCGTGAGGCTGTCCGACTTCCACGGCCGCAAGAACGTCGTGCTGCTCTTCTACCCGTTCGCCTTCACCGGCGTGTGCACCGGCGAGCTGTGCGAGGTGCGCGACAACCTGCCGCAGTTCTCGGACCGCGACACCCAGGTGCTCGCCGTCTCCAACGACTCCATCCACACCCTGCGCGTCTTCGCCGAGCAGGAGGGCCTGGAGTACCCGCTCCTGTCCGACTTCTGGCCGCACGGCAACGTCTCGCGCGCCTACGGCGTCTTCGACGAGGACAAGGGCTGTGCCGTCCGCGGCACCTTCATCATCGACCGGGAGGGCGTCGTCCGCTGGACCGTCGTCAACGGCCTGCCCGACGCCCGGGACCTGACCGAGTACGTGAAGGCGCTCGACACCCTCTAGCCGACACCGTGCGATTCGTCGGCTCCGGGGCTGCGGCGGGCGGGAACCCGTCACTAGGATCGACTCGTTGATCCGACAGCCAGCACGACATCCAACGCACTACGGGGCTTCCCGCCCCTGGACATCAAGGGAGGACTCGTGGGAGTCAGCCTCAGCAAGGGCGGCAACGTATCGCTGACCAAGGAGGCCCCGGGACTGACCGCGGTCATCGTCGGTCTGGGCTGGGACGTCCGTACCACGACGGGCACCGACTTCGACCTCGACGCCAGCGCGCTGCTGCTGAACAACTCCGGCAAGGTCGCGAGTGACGCGCACTTCGTCTTCTTCAACAACCTGAAGAGCCCCGACGGCTCCGTCGAGCACACCGGCGACAACCTCACCGGTGAGGGCGAGGGCGACGACGAGCAGATCAAGATCAACCTCGCCGGCGTCCCCGCCGACGTCGAGAAGATCGTCTTCCCGGTCTCGATCTACGACGCGGAGAACCGCCAGCAGTCCTTCGGCCAGGTGCGCAACGCGTTCATCCGCGTCGTCAACCAGGCCGGCGGCGCCGAGATCGCCCGGTACGACCTGAGCGAGGACGCCTCCACGGAGACCGCCATGGTCTTCGGTGAGCTGTACCGGCACGGGGCGGAGTGGAAGTTCCGGGCCATCGGCCAGGGCTACGCCTCCGGCCTGCGCGGCATCGCCCAGGACTTCGGCGTGAACGTCTGAGTCAGGTGGCATCCGGGGCGACGCCCCGACCGTCCGGCGCCGCACGGTTTACGTGCGGCGCCGGACGCGCAGTAAACCCAAGAACCATCACCCGGGGAGGGACTTCACATGGGCGTCACTCTTGCCAAGGGGGGCAACGTCTCCCTGTCCAAGGCCGCACCGAACCTCACGCAGGTGCTGGTCGGTCTCGGCTGGGACGCGCGTTCCACCACCGGAGCACCCTTCGACCTGGACGCGAGCGCCCTGGTCTGCAGCGGCGGGCGCGTGCTCGGTGACGAGTGGTTCGTCTTCTACAACCAGCTCAAGAGCCCGGACGGCTCGATCGAGCACACCGGCGACAACCTGACCGGCGAGGGTGACGGCGACGACGAGTCGCTGCTGGTGGACCTCTCCAAGGTGCCCGCGCACTGCGACAAGATCGTCTTTCCGGTCTCGATCCACATGGCCGACGAGCGCGGCCAGACCTTCGGCCAGGTCAGCAACGCCTTCATCCGCGTCGTCAACCAGGCCGACGGCCAGGAACTCGCGCGCTATGACCTCAGCGAGGACGCCTCCACCGAGACCGCGATGATCTTCGGCGAGCTCTACCGCTACCAGGGCGAGTGGAAGTTCCGTGCAGTGGGCCAGGGGTACGCGTCGGGGCTTCGCGGCATCGCTCTAGACTTCGGAGTCAACGTTTCGTAAAGCCGAGTAGGGCGCGGGGGAGCCCCTCCCCGAGATTCCGTCTGGGAGGGACCCCCAACACACGATTGGGTAGCCAGTGCTTCTGAAAACCTTCGGCTGGTCGTTCGCGGTCACCGCGCTCGGCCTGGTCGCGGCGGTCTTCTACGGGGGGTGGACCGCTTTCGGGATCGTGGCGATCCTCTCCATCATGGAGATCTCGCTCTCCTTCGACAACGCGGTCGTCAACGCCGGAATCCTGAAGAAGATGAATGCCTTCTGGCAGAAGATCTTCCTCACCATCGGCATTCTCGTCGCCGTCTTCGGCATGCGCCTGGTCTTCCCGGTCGTCATCGTCGCCGTCAGCGCCCAGCTCGGACCGATCGAGGCCGTCGACCTCGCGCTCACCGACAAGGACCGCTACCAGGAACTGGTCACCGACGCCCATCCGGCGATCGCCGCCTTCGGTGGCATGTTCCTGCTGATGATCTTCCTCGACTTCATCTTCGAGGACCGGGACATCAAGTGGCTGGCCTGGCTGGAGCGGCCGCTGGCCAAGCTCGGCAAGGTCGACATGCTGTCGGTCTGCATCGCCCTGATCGTGCTGCTCGTCACCTCGATGACCTTCGCCACGCAGGCCCACCTGCACGCCGGCCACGCCGACAAGGCGGAAACGGTCCTCCTCTCCGGCATCGCCGGCCTGATCACCTACATGATCGTCGGTGGTCTCTCCGGCTACTTCGAGGACAAGCTCGAAGAGGAGGAGGAGCGCGAGCACGAGGCCGAGGAGGAGGCCGCGCGCTCCGGCAAGCCCAAGTCGGCGATCGCGCTGGCCGGCAAGGCCGCGTTCTTCATGTTCCTCTACCTGGAGGTCCTGGACGCGTCCTTCTCGTTCGACGGCGTCATCAGCGCCTTCGCCATCACCAACGACATCGTCCTGATGGCCCTCGGCCTCGGCATCGGCGCCATGTACGTCCGGTCCCTGACCGTCTACCTGGTCCGCCAGGGCACCCTGGACGACTACGTCTACCTGGAGCACGGCGCGCACTACGCCATCGGCGCCCTCGCCGTGATCCTCCTCGTCACCATCCGCTACGAGGTCAACGAGATCATCACCGGCCTGGTCGGCGTGATCCTGATCGCCTGGTCCTTCTGGTCCTCCGTGCGGCGCAACAAGGCGCTCGCGGCGGCCGGCGGATCGGGCGAGGGGGAGAAGACGGAGGTCACCTCCGGGGTGTGACACCCTGACGGCCCGGGCCGGTGCGCCCCCGGTGCATCCGCGCCACCGGTGTGAACCGGCCCCGGGTGAGGAACGCTCTGTGCGGGGCGGCCGGCGAGGACGACTCCTCGGGGCCGCCCCGTCGGCGGTGAGGCGACAGTGGGGGCGGCGATGGGTTTCCTGGACGGGCTGTGGCGTGGACGCGAGAGCGAGTTCGACTCGGGCAGCGCGGCCACCAACTCCATAGAACTGACCAAACGGCACGGCCAGGTCTCCCTGACCAAGCAGGGCGCGGCCACCGGGCACCTGCGCATCAACCTGAGCTGGCGGATGCGCACCTCCGACATCATGGGCGCGCAGCGCGAGAGCCTGCTGCGCCACCCCTTCAAGGCGCTCAAGCCCCCCGAGGTGGTCGGCCACAGCCAGAGCATGGTCAACGTCGACCTCGACCTCGGCTGCCTCTACGAACTCCAGGACGGCACCCGCGGCGTCGTCCAGCCCCTCGGCGGCTATCTCGGCGACGTCAACGCGCCGCCGTACGTCAAGCTCAGCGGCGACGACCGGTTCGGCTCGGCGTCCGGCGAGACGATGTACGTCAACCTCGACCACCGCGACGAGATCAAACGCCTGCTGGTCTTCGCGTACATCTACGACCAGACGCCCGCCTTCGACCGTACGCACGCCATCGTCACGCTCTACCCGAGCAACGGCCCCCGCGTCGAGATCGGCCTCGACGAGCGCCATCCGCAGGCCCGGTCCTGCGCCGTGGTGATGATCGAGAACGTCAAGGGCGAGATCCTGGTCCGCCGCGAGGTGAAGTTCGTCTACGGCTTCCAGGGCGAGCTGGACCGGCTCTACGGGTGGGGACTGCAGTGGGGCCGGGGCTACAAGTCCAAGGCCGGCCGGTGAGCCCCGCGCGGGCGCTCACCCGTCCGCCCCGCCGTCACCGTCCGAGGAACTGCGGCCCCTGCGGCGGCATCCGGAAGTCCGGGTCCGGCGCCGCCGCGGGCGCCGGCGGATAGCCGTAGCCGGCCTGGGCGGCGGCGATCCCCGCGGTGGGGGGCGGTGCCTGCGGGTAGCCGTACGTCGCGGCGGCCGGCTGCGGGTAGCCGTAGGCGGGCTGCGCGGCCGCCGGCTGCTGCGGGTAGCCGTACCCGGGCTGCGCCGGCACCGCCGGGGGCTGCTCGGGCGGCAGCGGGTGGGAGACCTCGGGCGAGGCCGGTACGGGCAGCGGCTGCACGGTCGTCGGCTGCTCGGGGTCGACCAGCGGACGGGCGGGGGTGTGCGCGGCCGGCTCCGGCGCGGCCTCCGGTTCCCCGGCCGCCACCTCGGACTCGTCGACCGAGATGCCGAAGTCGGTCGCCAGGCCCTTCAGGCCGTTGGAGTAGCCCTCGCCGAGCGCCCGGAACTTCCAGCCCTCCCCGCGCCGGTACAGCTCGCCGCAGATCAGCGCCGTCTCCTGGCCCGTCTCCGGCGTCACGTCGAACCAGGCCAGCGGATCCGCGTCCGCGTCCGCCGCGTCGTACAGCAGGATGCGCAGGTCCCGTACGCGGTCGAAGGCCACCCCGTCCGCGGAGGCGACCAGCAGGACCCGGCCCACCGAGGCCTCGACACCGGAGAGGTCTGTCTGGATCGTGTCGGTCAGGCCGTCGGGCAGCCGCTTCTTGCCGAGCCGCCACACCTGGCCCGAGGGATGCCGGGGCTGGTTGTAGAAGACGAAGTCCTCGTCGGAACGCACACGGTCGTCGGGGCCCAGCAGCAGCGCGGAGGCGTCGACGTCGGGGACCCCCTGCCCGGGTGTCCAGCGCAGCACGGCGCGTACCGTGGTGGCTCGCAGCGGGACGTTCGACCCCTTCAGCATCGCGTGCGTCATGACGTCATCCTGCCTTCTCGGTCCTGGTCACGACAACGCGGGTCGGGTACCCGGGCCGTGTCCGCGCGCGCCGGCCGCCCGCCGCCGACACGGCGGGGTCACGTGGAATTCACGCCCGGTGGGAACCAGCGACATGGATGCGTACGTACTATTACCGGCCACCTTGGACAGTTCACCGGCCACCAGACACCGCGGGGGAGACTTCATGCGTCACTTCGGGCACATCGCCCCTGAGGTCCGCGAGCGCCTCTTTCACCGGGAGCCCCGCGAATTCACCGCGGACTCCCCGGCCCGGCTGCTGTCCGCCGCCCTGGGCGCCACGCTCTACAGCCCCGCCACCCGGCCCCGGCTCGCCGAGGACGTCCTCAAGCAGGGCGCGCGCGGCGTGGTGTCGATGGTGCTGTGCCTGGAGGACTCGATCGACGACGCCGACGTGGAGGCCGGCGAGGAGAACCTCGTACGGCAGCTCTCGGACCTGGCGGAACGTTCCGCCGCGGATCTGCCGCTGCTCTTCGTCCGCGTCCGCACCCCCGAGCAGATCCCCGACCTCGTCCGGCGCCTCGGCGCGGCCGTGCGGGTGCTGTCCGGATTCGTGCTGCCGAAGTTCACCCAGGAACGCGGCGTTCCCTTCCTGGAGGCGCTCACCGTCGCCGAGGCGGCCGCCGGCCGGCGCCTGTTCGCCATGCCGGTCCTGGAGTCGCCCGAGCTGCTCTACCGCGAGTCGCGCGTGCAGACGCTGGAGGGCATCTTCCGCGCGGTCGACAAGTACCGCGACCGCGTGCTCGCCCTGCGCCTCGGCGTGACCGACTTCTGCTCCTCCTACGGCCTGCGCCGGGCCCCCGACATGACGGCCTACGACGTCCAGGTCGTCGCCTCCGTCATCGCCGACGTGGTGAACATGCTCGGGCGGGCCGACGGCACCGGGTTCACGGTGACCGGGCCGGTGTGGGAGTACTTCCGCGTCCAGGAGAGGATGTTCAAGCCGCAACTGCGGCAGAGCCCGTTCCTGGAGGTGCAGGCCGTGGAACTGCGCCAGAAGCTCATCGAGCACTCCATGGACGGCCTGCTGCGGGAGATCGCCCTCGACCGGGCCAACGGCCTGCTCGGCAAGACCTGCATCCACCCCTCGCACGTGCTGCCGGTGCACGCCCTGTCCGTGGTCAGCCACGAGGAGTTCAGCGACGCCCAGGACATCCTGCGCCCCGAGCGCGACGGAGGAGGCGTCCTGCGGTCGGCGTACACGAACAAGATGAACGAGGTGAAGCCGCACCGCGCCTGGGCCGAGCGGACCCTGCTGCGCGCCGAGGCGTTCGGCGTGGCCAACGAGGACATCGGCTTCGTCGAACTCCTCGCGGCCGGCCTCGCCGACTGACCGCGGCGGCGGCGACGCCGGAGACCGACACGAGGAATCCATGAACGACCGAGTGCGCAACGGGAGGCACGAGCAGATGAGCGAGGGGCCGCGGGCCGAAGGACACGACGGGGTCTGGACCGGGAGCTGGGTCGCCGAGCGGCTCGGTGTCGAGCTGACCGGCGACGACGCGCTCACTGGGATGCTCGGACTCGCCCTGCGCCGCAACCCCAAGCGGGCCCACCTGCTCGTCTCCAACGTGCTCGGCAAGCACGTCCCGCAGTCGCCGTCCGTCGTGTACGGCCACGGCGTGGCCCTCGGCCGGCGCGTGCGCGACCTGCTGGGCGACGGGCAGGCGGACCGTGCCGTCGTCCTCGGCTACGCGGAGACCGCCACCGGGCTCGGCCACTCGGTCGCCGACGGCCTGGGCCACGCGCCGTACCTGCACTCCACCCGCCGACCGGTCGACGGGGTCGCCCGCGCCGGCGGCTTCGAGGAGTCCCACTCGCACGCCACCTCGCACCTGCTGCTCCCCGAGGACCCGGCGCTGCTGGCCGGCGACGGGCCGCTGGTCCTGGTCGACGACGAGTTCTCCACCGGCAACACCGTCCTGAACACCGTCCGCGCCCTGCACGAGCGCTACCCGCGGCGGCGGTACGTCGTCGTGGCCCTGGTCGACATGCGCTCGCCCGCCGACGCCGCCCGCCTGGACGCCTTCGCCCGGGAGATCGGCGCCCGCGTCGACCTGGTCACCGCCGCCTCGGGCCGGGTGCGCCTGCCCGAGGACGTCCTGGAACGCGGCCAGGCGCTGGTCGCCCGCCACGAGCCGGAACAGGCCGAAGGCGCCGCGACCGCCCCCACGGGCGCCGGTGCCGGTGTCGTGCGCCGGGCGGACCTGGGCTGGCCGCACGGCGTTCCCGACGGGGGGCGGCACGGGTTCACGCCCGCCCGGCGGGAGCGGCTGGAGGCCGCCCTGCCCGGCATGGCCGCGCGGATCGCGAAGGCGCTGCCCGCCGGGGCCCGGCGCGTGCTGGTGCTCGGCTTCGAGGAGCTGATGTACGCCCCGCTGCGCCTGGCCTGCGAGCTGGAGCGGGCCGTGGGGGCCGAGGTGCGCTACTCCACGACCACCCGCTCGCCCGTCCTCGCGGTCGACGACCCCGGGTACGCGATACGCACCCGCCTGGTCTTCCCCGCGCACGACGACCCGGCCGACGGCCCCGGCGAGCGCTACGCCTACAACGTCGCGGGCGCCGGCTTCGACGCCGTCGTCGCCGTCGTCGACTCGGCCGCCGACACCCCCGCGCTGCACGCGCCCGGCGGCCTGCTGGACCGGCTCGCCGCCCACACCCCGCACGTCCTGCTCGCGGTCGTCCCGTCCCACGTCCCCGGAGCCCCGACCGCCCCCGAAAGGCCCCCCATGCTGCCCGAGCCACTGCGCGGCCCCGACTTCTCCTCGTACGCCCCCGACGAGGTCGGCTGGCTGCTCCAGGACCTGTCCGCGGTGCGGCTGGAGGCGCCGACCGAGGAGCGCGAGGAGGCCGTCCAGCGCGGCGGCGCGCACTACGCCGAGTCGCTGCCCGTGGAGTACCAGCCCAGCGAGGAGTACCAGGCGCTGTTCCACGCGGCGCTGGAGGCGTCCGCCGACCGCCTCGCCCGTGCCGTGGGCGCCGTCACCGAGGTCGTGCTCACCGAGCGCTCGCCCCGCCCGGTCCTGGTCTCCCTCGCCCGCGCGGGCACCCCGGTCGGCATCCTGATGCGCCGCTGGGCCCAGTACCGCCACGGCCTCGACCTGCCGCACTACGCCGTCTCCATCGTCCGGGGCCGCGGCATCGACGCCAACGCGCTGCGCAGGCTGGCCGCCGACCACGACCCGGCCGACGTCGTCTTCGTCGACGGCTGGACCGGCAAGGGCGCCATCACCCGTGAACTCGCCGCGGCGCTGCGGGACTTCGAGGCGTCCGACGGCATCACCGGCTTCGACCCGGAGATCGCCGTCCTCGCCGACCCCGGATCCTGCGTACGCACCTACGGCACCCGCGACGACTTCCTCATCCCGTCCGCCTGCCTCAACTCCACCGTCTCCGGGCTGATATCGCGCACCGTGCTCCGCGCCGACCTGGTCGGCCCGCACGACTACCACGGCGCCAAGTTCTACCGCGAACTCGCCGGTGCCGACCTGTCCGTGGCCTTCCTCGACGCCGTCTCCGCCCGCTTCCCGGACGTCGCCGACACCGTCGACGCCCAGGCCAAGGAGCTGCTCGCCGCCGACCGCACCCCCACCTGGGAGGGCTGGGCCGCCGTCGAGCGCATCAGCGAGGAGTACGGCATCCACGACGTCAACCTCGTCAAGCCCGGCGTCGGTGAGACCACCCGCGTGATGCTGCGCCGGGTGCCCTGGAAGGTGCTGGCCCGGGCCGGGGCGGGCACCGACCTGGACCATGTGCGGCTCCTCGCCGAGCAGCGGGGCGTCCCCGTGGAGGAGGTCGCCGACCTGCCCTACACCTGCGTCGGACTGATCCACCCCCGCTACACGCGGGGCGCGACCGGCGCCGACGGCAAGGCGGTGGCGCTCTGATGCCCGTGCTCGTCGCCAGCGACCTCGACCGCACGCTCATCTACTCCGCCGCCGCCCTCGGGCTGACCATGCCCGACCTGCGGGCGCCCCGGCTGCTGTGCGTGGAGGTCTTCGAGAGCAGGCCCCTGTCCTACATGACGGAGACCGCCGCCGGACTGCTGACCGAGCTGGGCGACGCGGCGGTCTTCGTGCCGGCCACCACACGCACCCGCAAGCAGTACCAGCGCGTCAACCTGCCCGGCCCGCCGCCCAAGTACGCGATCTGCGCCAACGGCGGCCACCTGCTCGTGGACGGCGTCTCGGACCCGGACTGGCACGCGCGGGTGACCGCACGGCTGGCCGACGAGTGCGCCTCGCTCGCCGAGATCCGCGACCACCTGATGAGCGCCGCCGACCCGGTGTGGGTCCGCAAGCAGCGGGTCGCCGAGGACCTGTTCGCCTACCTCGTCGTCGAGCGCGAGCTGCTGCCCGAGGACTGGGTGAAGGAACTCGCCGTCTGGGCCGAGAACCGCGGCTGGACCGTCTCCCTCCAGGGCCGCAAGATCTACGCCGTCCCCAAGCCGCTCACCAAGAGCGCCGCCCTGCGCGAGGTCGTCCGCCGCACCGGCGCCGGTCTCGCGCTGGCCGCGGGGGACTCCCTCCTCGACGCCGACCTGCTGCTCGCTGCGGACCGGGGCTGGCGTCCCGGCCACGGCGAGCTGGCCGACTCCGGCTGGACGGCACCGGCGGTCGGCGCGCTGCCCGAGCGCGGGGTGCTGGCCGGGGAGCGGATCCTGCGGGAGTTCCTGCGGGCGGCACGGCGGACCTAGCCCCCGTCGCTCCGATCCCGCCGGAACCCCGGGCCGCTCACCGCCGCTCGGCCCTGCGGCGGCTGCCCCGGCCCGGCCGCAGCAGCCGTACGACGACGAAGGCGGCCACGGCCAGCGCGGCGGCGGCGAGCACGGCCTTGGAGTACGCCGAGACGACGGTGCCGACCTGGTGCCAGTTGTCCCCGAGGAAGTAGCCCGCGAGCACGAACACGGTGTTCCAGATCGCGCTGCCCGCCGTGGTCAGCGCCGTGAACACCGGCAGCGGCATGCGCTCCACGCCCGCCGGGACGGAGATCAGGGAACGGAAGACGGGGAGCATCCGGCCGAAGAACACGGCCTTGGTGCCGTGCCGGCGGAACCACTCCTCCGTCCGCTCGATGTCGGAGACCTTCACGAGCGGCAGCCGGGCCGCCACGGCGACGGTCCGGTCCCGGCCGAGGAGCGCCCCGATGCCGTACAGCGCGAGGGCGCCCACGACCGATCCGGCGACGGTCCACACGAGCGCCGCGACCAGGTTCATGCCGCCGGTGCTGGCGGCGAAGCCGGCCAGCGGCAGGATGATCTCGCTCGGGATCGGCGGGAAGAGGTTCTCCAGGGCCACGGCCAGCCCGGCCCCGGGCGCGCCGAGGGTGTCCATGAGGTCGCTGATCCACTGGGGAGCGCCGCCCGCCGGCTCCGCCGCGTTGACTGCCATGCCGCCACGCTAGGCGGGCGAACCTGAAGGGTTCCTGAGCGGAGGCCGGGGCGGTGCGGGTGCCCCGGCGTCACCGGTCAGCCGCAGCAGCCTCCGCCGCAGCAGCCGCCACCGCCGCCCGCGCGGGGTGCCGGGGAGGGTGCGGAGGAGGAGCCGCCGACCGCGACCGTCGACAGCAGCTTCACCGTGTCGTCGTGGCCCGCGGGGCAGGGCGCGGGGGCGGAGGACTCGGCCATGGGACGGCTCAGTTCGAAGGTGTCGCCGCAACTGCGGCAGCGGTACTCGTAGCGAGGCATGGGCACAGGTTAACCGGCGCACCCGGGCGGTGACCCGCTCTCGCACGGGGCGGTCAGTGACCGCTGCCGCGTTCCTCGCGGATGCGCGCCACCACGTCGGCGACCGTCCGCCGGACCGCGTCCGTCTCGCTCAGGAAGTGCCAGTAGTCGGGGTGCCGGCCCTCCAGCGTGCCGATCGCCCTCTCCAGCCGGGCCACGGCGTCGTCCAGGGGGCGCGCGTCCCGGGGGTCGGGGGTGTTGCGGCCCGCCATGGCCAGCCGCTGGGCGTCGCGGATCGCGAACCGGGTGCGTTCGATCTCCTGCTGCGGATCCTTCTGCACGGCGTTGAGCCGCCGCAGCCGGTCGCCCGCGGCCGAGACGGCCTCGTCGGTGTGGTTGAGCAGCGCCCGCACCGTCGACAGCAGGGCGGTGGCGTCGGCCCAGCGCTGCTCGTCACGGGCCGTCTGCGCCTCGGCGAGCCTGTCCTCGGCCTGCCGGACCGATGCGGCGGCCTGCTCGGGCACGTGCTGGAGGTCCTGCCAGCAGGCGGCCGTGAACCGCCGGCGCAGCTCGCTCAGCACCGGTTCGACCTGCCCGGCGCGGGTGGTCAGGGCCTGGGCGCGGGTGCGCAGGGAGACCAGCCGGTGGTCGGTCTCGGCGGCGCGCTCGGGCAGCCGCTCGGCCTCGGCGCGCACCGCCTCCGCCTCGCGGGTGACCCGTTCGGCCCGCTCCAGGGTCTGCGGCACGCCGTGCTGTCCGGCGCCCTGGTTCAGCCGGGTCAGCTCAGGTCCGAGGACGGCGAGCCGGGCGGCGAGGTCGTCGGCCTTCAGCCCGGCGCCCCGCGCGGTGTCCAGGGCGTCGGAGGCGGCGCGCAGGGCCTGCCGGGCCCGCTCGACGGCGGGGGCGAGACGGGCGAGCTGGGTCTCGGCCTTGCCGAGCAGTGGGCCGAGACCCTCGGCGAAGCGGTCCAGTTCCCCCTTGACCCGGTCCAGGTCGTCCTTGGCGGCGGTCAGTTCGGCGCGGGCGCGGGAGGCGGCGGACGCCTCCAGGTCGTCGCGGTCCAGGTCGTGGGAGTCCACGGCGCTGATGTACCGGCCGCTGGCCTCGTCGATGCGCAGGCCGAGCGCGGCGAAGCCGTCGACGGCGCGCCGGGCGGCGGGGGAGGAGTCGACGGCCGCGATCGTCTCGACGGAGATCCGCAGGTCCCGCTGGGCGGTGTCGAGTTCGTAGAAGGCGGCCGCGGCGGCGTCCTTCGCGGCCTGTGCCTCGGCCCGCTGGCTCTCGGCCCGCCCGCCGAACCAGCGCCGGGTGCCGCCGCCGGCGAACGCGGCGGGCAGGGCCAGGGCGGCGAGCAGCGGCAGGCCGAGCAGCATGAGGGTGTCGCGCAGCGCGCCCGGCGGGCGGGGCCGCGGCGTGCGGTGCGGCGGGCGCGGCGCACGCGGCACCATCGGCGAGTACGGCTGCGATGGTGTCGCCGTCACATCCCTCTCCCGTGTCGTCCGTCCTGCCCGGGTTCATTCTCCCACCCGTTGAGGACGAACACACGGGCTGGTCAGTTCGCCGTTCGGACCGTGAGTTCGCCGTCATCGGTGCGGGCGTCGATCACATGGGGACTGTCGTCGTCGCTGGGCACGGAGACGTCCCGCCCGCCGTCGCCGGTCCTGGCCGACACCTTGTAGGAGCCCTCGGGCACCGTGATCGTCACGGAGCCGTCGCCGCCGCGGGCCTCGACCAGGTCGGGCACGGCGCCCAGTTCGACGCGGGCCGAACCGTCGTCGGTGCGGGTGCTGACCCGGCGCGAGGAGACCTCCGCGCGCACGGACCCGTCGTCGCTGCGCAGCTCCAGCGGCCCGGTGGAGTCGGTGACGTGCACGGACCCGTCCTCGGTGCGGATGCTCAGCGGGTCCCGGAAGCCGCGCGCCCGGACGCTGCCGTCGTCGCCCGTGACCTTCACGGCGACGCCGCGCGGCACCTCGACGCGGTACTTGGCGTCGCAGTCGGCGACGACGCCCGTGCAGCGCATGCGCAGCACCAGCCGGTCGCCGTCCATCGTCCAGCTCACCTCGGGATCCTTGCCGATGGCCACGGATCCGCTGAACCAGCGGGTGACCTCGATCTCGCCCTGCTGCTGCCCGTCGGCCGCGACGATCTCCAGCGCGGAGTCGTCGGAATCGACGGTGAGGGTGCGGCCGGACAGGGCGAAGGAGCGGTGCTCGGGGTCCTTGTCGTCCTCGGCGGAGGAGCAGGCGGCGAGCCCGGCGACGAGGACGGCGACGGCGCCCGCGGTGGCGAGGGCACGGGCGGTGACGGGTCGGGCGGGCATGGCGGACTCCCCCAGGGACATGCGACGGGACACCGCGCCGGAAGGCCCGGGTGAGGGGCCGGCGCGGTGGGACGTCTCGACCGTACGGAGCCGGGCTGCGCGAGAGGATCCGGGCCGCTCCCGGATCCGGGGTGGGGTTAACCCCCGGCGGGGCCCGGGGGTCGACGCGCTTGCCGGACGGGGCCGAAGGCCATGTAGTCTGTCCATTCGTCCCGGGTGCGTAGCTCAGGGGTAGAGCGCCTGCCTTACAAGCAGGATGTCGGCGGTTCGAAACCGTCCGCGCCCACCAGGACCGGCCCGAGCGCCGGCCGAGAGGCCCCCGGAGATCCTCCGGGGGCCTCTCGCGTTCTCGCGTTCTCGCGTTCTCGCGTGTCCGCGGTTCCTACGTGCCCTGTCCCGGCGTCCGGTCGGCCTCCTCGGGCGGCGCGTCGTGGGAGCGCTTCAGCTCCGTGCGCGCGGCCACGCGGTCGGGGCCGGTGATCTCGGACCAGTAGCGGTGGGTCGTGACGAAGACGGCGAGTTCGCGCTCGCGCCGCCGGAGCTTCTCCACCTCGGCCTGCTCGTCCTCCGTCCAGCCGGGCGAGGCGGGGCGCTCGACCTTGCGCCAGCCGTTGTCGTCACTGAATCCGTCCAGCGGCTCGACGGACCAGGGGAGCCGCTTCAGCAGGGCCGACAGCTCGGCCCTGACCTGGTGCAGTTCCTCCTGACCGGCGAGGAGGTCACTGGGGAAGTCGTAGGTCGTAGCCACGTTTCAATAATACGCCTGTTCGATTTTGAGGCGCGCGTTCCCTTCGGTGCTTCATGCGAACGAGTGGTGCCGGGCGCGGGTTCCGCACGGAGCCGTTCCGGATCGGACGGGAACCGCTCCCCGGTGGGCCTCGCGGGAGGAGACTGAAGGCATGTGCCGCAGCATCAAGACACTTCGCCCGCCCGCGCTGGCCGAGGAGGCCACCGACGACGAGATCAGGGCCGCCGCCCTGCAGTACGTGCGGAAGGTCTCCGGATTCCGGGCGCCGGCCGCGCACAACCGGGAGGTGTTCGAACAGGCCGTGGACGCCGTCACCGCGGCCACGGCCGAGCTGCTGGCCGGGCTGGAGGTGCGCGGCGCAGCCGGCGCGCGCCGGGCGGGCTGAGGGGCGCTACGACGCCTCGCCGGCCCGCGGCTGGCGGCGCATCAGGAAGGCGGCGCCCGCCCCCGCGCCGAACAGCGCGAGCAGGGAGACGCCCGTCGCCAGCCAGCTCGCGCCGAGCCACTGGCCGCCGAAGTAGCCGAGGGCGACGCTGTAGGCGGCCCAGGCCAGGCCCGCGAGCGCGGACCAGGGCAGGAACTCGCGGACCCTGCGGTGGGCGGCCCCTGCCACCAGCGAGACGACCGAGCGGCCGGCGGGGGCGAAACGGGCCAGGACGACCAGGGCGCCCCGCGCGCCCCCGCCGCGGGCGAGCGCCCCGCCCAGGTTCTCCCGCGCGGTGGTCAGCCGGCGGGAGCGGGCGATCGCGCGGTCGAGGCGGGGGCCGCCGCGCCAGGCCAGGCGGTAGACCAGCAGGTCGCCGAGGACCGAGGCGGTGGCGGCGCACAGCGTGAGGACCAGGATGTCGGGGACGTCGTGCGGGACCCGGCCGGCCGCCGCCGCGCCCGAGCCCGCGGCCGCCGCCGTGGCCGCCGTGATCACCAGGACACCGCTCGGCAGCACCGGCAGGAAGATGTCGAGGAGCACGGACACGGCCACCAGGGCATAGATCCATGGGCTGCTGACCAGCGCCGCCACATTGCCGAAACCGTCGACCACCACAACTCCCCGTGAGTCCCCCGTGGACCGGACCGTGCCGCGGTAGGCGGGGAAACGGCAGGAGCGGTCGATGACAGCCATACAGCGTACGCGGAGGGTGTGACAGTCGGTTCACAGGGGGCTCGCGTGAACGGCACGCGGTGTTCACGCGGACGTCCGGCACGAACGCGACGAACGGGCGGGGGGCCCCCCCCCCGGGGGGGGGGGCCCCCGGGGGGGGGGGGGGGGGCCCCCCCCCGGGGGGCCCCCCCCCCCCCCCCGCCCGCGCGCGCCGGCCGGGCCCCCCCCCC